>CALWON010000010.1 GCA_944383165.1 uncultured Oscillospiraceae bacterium | reverse complement strand
TTTGTGTAAAACATACCAGCACACAGCCACCCTGCTATCTGCCCAGGATTGACATTCTGTTCCAATGCCTGCTGCATCTGCTGTACCAGCTTTGCCGCATGGAGACCCCGTCTTTTGTGTTCCATAGCAGGAAGTTTCTGTCCAATCTCCTGCAAAGTCAACCCTAAAATCTGTGGCAGTGCTTCTTTTGGCTGTTTCTCCAGTTTCATGGTCTCCTCAAACAGTGTAAGCTCATCTCCAAAACACAGTAGCTCTGCAAGCTGCCTTGCCCGTCCATGCCACTGCTCATAAGCAGTCCATTTTGTTTCCTGTTGTTGGAGTTCCAGTAATTGCATTGCCTTTCCCAGCCAGCCATAAGACTGTTCCATGGCATCTGCTGCCTGTTCCATGGAAATACCAGCCTTCTTTTGACAGAGCCATTCTATGCCCTGCTGTCTCGAAACTGGTGTCAGCATCAGCTCTTCACAACGGGAACGAACGGTCTGTAACAATCCACCCGCACTTTCTGCCAGCAATAAAAAGGTAGCATAGGGTGGTCCTTCTTCCAGCAATTTTAGCATAGCATTCTGTGCAAACTGATTTAATTGATCCGCCTTTTCTACAAGGTATATCTTTCTAAGCCCCTCATTGGGTCGGATATAGGCATCTGCCCTGACCTGCCGTATCTGCTCTACAGAAGCTGCCTTGTCTTCACC
Organism: uncultured Oscillospiraceae bacterium; assembly: GCA_944383165.1. Classification (GTDB taxonomy): domain Bacteria; phylum Bacillota; class Clostridia; order Oscillospirales; family Oscillospiraceae; genus Lawsonibacter. The sequence goes on along the minus strand of CALWON010000010.1, from coordinate 41,298 downwards.
TGATACCACTGTCACATCAGGATGAATCCCTGCCAATACTTTTCTGCATGCAGAACAAACACCACATGGAGTATGTTCCGATTGGTCTTTACACAGCATTGCTTGAACTAAAATAGTGGCTAATGTGTGTTTCCCAGAGCCCTGTGGTCCAGATATTAAATACCCATGAGAAAGTCCACGGCGTTTCTGCTGCTGTGACAGTTGGTTTTTCAATGCCTCATTACCCACTAATGTTGTGAATTGCATATGACCTCCATTGTCTGCTTGGATGTCTCCTTTACCACTGGTACTCTTGCATTATTATATCCTATTTGATGAAAATAGACCAGTTCTTTTTCCGTAATTCGTTCTCCTGGTGCCACAATTGGAACGCCCGGCGGATAAGGTGCCAGTTGACCGGCTGCAATTTTGCCATTGCATTGTTCCAATGGCAGCTCTGTTTTTGAGGCAAATATGGCATCCCTTATGCTCATGACCTTTTCCGGCACAGGTGGAGGCTGTATGGATGTTCCCACACCAAAAAGACTCTCATGTTTCAACAGTGCTTTCTCTAACTGACATAAATCTTGCTCTGTATCTGCACCTGTGACAATGAAAATTACATGGCTGCAATCTTCCATTTCCGACCAGATATTGTCCGTTTGCAACGCCTTCGCCAATGCTCTCCCATCTCTGGTCAGTACCGTCAAACGGGTTGGGTCAACCCAGTCCCCATCTGGAATACTGGGGATTTTCTTCCTGATTCTGCTTACAAATTCCTTTGCATGTTGATAGTGCCTCTGTCCCTCCTGCTCCATCCACTCTCGAGCCAAATCCAGTGAAATCATGATAGGATAGGATGGGCTGGAGGTTCCAAACAGAGCGGCGGTCTGTCCCACAGTTTCCGCATCTATGCCATTACAAAACAACAGAGCAGCCTGTCCTAGTGCAGGCAATGTTTTGTGGGCAGAACAAATTAGACAATCTGCCCCTTCAAAAACCTGCAATCCCAAAAATGGCAGATGTACACCATGTGCACCATCTACAATTAACTTTCCACCATGTCGGTGAACAATGTGGGAAATCTCTTTGATATTTGATAAAATTCCGGAATATGTTGGTGAAGTAATACATACCGTTTTAATTTCCGGGTGGCTTTGCATCTGTCTCTCCATATCTTCTGGATAGATTGCATCCACAACTCCCCACTGTTGATTCCAAGGGCGAGTGAGGTAAACTGGTTCCAGCCCCAATAGTGCCAACGCATGGTACACCGCTTTGTGGCATCCCCGGTCAATGAGCACGGTATCTCCAGGTTTTGTACAGAGGGCAAAGGCAGTATAAATGCCCTGTGTGGAACCACCTGTCAGAAATTGGCATGTTTCCATCTGAAATTGAGTTGCCCATTGCTGTTGTGCCTGTTCAAATAGTTCCCCTGCCTCATACAGGTTTCCTGTTGGGGGCAGTTCTGTTACATCACATGCCATAAAGTCTATCTGCTTGATGATTTGTTTTCCCTTGTGCCCCGGCATATGAAATCGCAGAGGATTTGTGTTTACATAATTAGAAATTGCATCATATAGTGGTGTCACAGCCCCATTCTCCCATTCTATAACATAAAATAGCGGCAGGAGGACAGATTCCGTCCTCCCGCCGCAGTCATCCGTTTATGATTTCTGTGCTGGGGTATATGCCACCACGGTACGGCGGTTTGGCTCTACACCAGTGGAATAGGTGCTGACATTGGGATGATCCTGCAATGTGGCATGAATCACATGTCTCTCATAGGCATTCATTGGTTCCAATGTCATGTTCTTGCGATACTTTATCACCTTGCCAGCTACTTTTAGGGCAAGGCGCTGAAGGGCTTCCTCTCGTTTTGCACGATATCCTTCTGCATCAATATGGATGCGTACCCGCTTAGATTGTCCACGGTTGACAGAATAGTTGGTCAACTGCTGAATGGCATCCAAGGTCTCTCCTCGACGACCAATAATGGCACCCAGTCCCTCACCTTGCAGTACCACTTGATATCCCATTTCATTGACAGAAATTTCTGGCACTGCATTGACATGCAGGTGTTCCATCAGTCCGGTTAAGAACTGTGCAATTCTCTGTGCCTTTTCGTCAGAGTAAGTCTGAACCGTTGCTGTTGTTGTACATATCTCTGGCTTCTCAGTCTCAGTTCCAATCAAAACTTCATCTTCTGGCTGAAGCTGGTCTGCCTTTTCCTCTGCTTCAGGCTGCTGTGGTACAACTGGAACCGCCTCCTGTGTGGGTACAGGTACAGCCCCCTCCTGTTCCTCTTCTACCTCATAGCTCACTCGAACTCTGGCAGGGTTGCTGCCAAATCCCAAAAATCCTGATTTGGCCCGCTCAATCACTTCTACCGAAACATCATCTCGCTCCAACCCCAACTGAAACAGGGCTGCTGCAATGGCATCCTCTTCGGAGCGACCGGTGGTCTCAATCCACTTGGTCATCAGATACCCTCCTTTTTGTCGGTTTCCTCATCTGGAAGCTCTACTTCTATCTCGTCTACTTCAATCTCCACTTCTTCTAATGGGGATTCCTGCTCTTTCTTTTCCAACTGAACAGGGGGAGCCACTTCAGAAGCGGTTTGGTTGTTCTTTGTTTCACTGGTTTCAGAGGCAATTTGTACCTCTTGTTTGTCCTTTTTGCCCTTTGACTGAAGTTCAGTCTGTTTCTGAATCAGTTCATTTGGGTCCACATATTCTGTAACGCCGCCAAAGCGATTGGGATCATAGGAACGACCTCTGGCATAGGCACGAATGCCCACCTTACTATCCTCTTTGTTAATCCCTGGTGTTTCTGGTTCTGTCTTCTTATTGGATTTCTTTTTGCTTTTGTTGCGCTTTTCTTCCTCAATGCGGCGTGCACGTTCTAGACGTGCCTCCTCCTTGCGGCGTTTTTCCTCTTCTTTTTCCTGACGCTCGCGTTCCTGCGCTGCTGCACGGGCAGCTTCATAGTCCTTCTTTAGCATCTTACCACTGAGCAACTCCTGACCAATGGTAATAATATACTGGGCAATCCAGTAGACAGACAGACCCGCAGGCACCGTAAACCCAATCCACAGGGACATTAATGGCATCATAATCATCATAGAGCGGTTGGTTCTGGCGCTCATTTCATCTTGTGTGGCATTGGTATTGATTTGGTTTGTCTTCATGCTAATTTGCATGGACAGGAAGGAGATGGCAGCAGAGACTATGGGCAGCAAAAACAGCCCTATGGATTCCCAGCCAAATCCATTTTCCCAGAAATTCCATTTTGGAATTGCAGCCAAATTGATCCCAAGAAAGCTGAAATCTAGAGCAAACAGCCCAGCCCCTGCCTCACCAATTGCCTGTTGTGCCTTTGCTAGTACATCAGGGTTTCCCAATGCCTCCGCCATGGCAATTTGAGGATAGGCCCCTGTATTTGCAATCCCAGTGATTTCAGAAATGGTGCCAATCATGCTGGCAGGAACATTCATCAAATAAGTGACCGGTTCACGGATAATCCAATACAATGGGATCAAAATGGCAAGGGGTAGCAGCGACCACAGACATCCACCCATTGGATTTACCTTTTCCCTGGCATATAGTTTTTGAACTTCCTGATTATACCGCTCCCTGTCTTTCCCGTACTGTTTTTGGAGCTGCTGCATTTTACCAGAAAGTAAGTTCATTTGAATCATGCTTTTCTTTCCCTTAATGGAAAGAGGAAAGAGAATAATTTTTACCAGGAGAGCAAACAGAATCAATGCCACACCATAACTTTGAAAAAAGTCATAAAAAAATAGCAAGATCCACGAAAATGGGGTTAAAATAATGCCCACAATGGTACCTCCATATTTAAAATTAAGCCCGGCAGTCCCTATGGTACAGGATCGTACTCAATGGTTTCCTGACGGTGAAATGGATTGCACCGCAAAACCCGGCGCAACGACAGCCACCCACCCTTCCAAACGCCATACTTCTCCAGTGCTTCAAGCGCATAGGCGGAACAGGATGGAATAAAACGGCAGCAAGGGGGGGACATGGGGGAAATTTCACGCTGATAAAACCGAATCATAGCCATCAGAAGACGCCTCATGTGTGTTCCTCCTCAGAAATAAACAGACCCAGCTTCTTCATCAGGTTGAGAAAACTGCGCTCTAGTTCCCAGTATCTCCCATAGATAAGGCGTGTCCTTGCCACAACAACAATATCATATCCACAACGCAAATGTTGTTCGTTGGTGCGATACAACTCCCGAATGCGGCGCCTCGCCCGATTGCGTTTGACTGCATTACCCAGCTTTACACCAGTTGTAATACCCAGGCGGCTAACAGGATACTTGGTTTTGCGGCAATAGACTGCAAAATAAGGTGATACTGCACTTTTTCCTTTTTGATACAGCCGGCGAAACTCATGATTTTGTTTCAAAACGATCGTGTGCTTCATGTTATTTCCTCCGGTTTTCACGATAAATAGACATCCGTATGCACCGCAGGGGCGGGGGAATAGTTCCCACGCCCCTAAAATACGCGTTATCGTGTCCTTTTGTCGTATCCCTCAACTAGGATGGATATTCTCTTTCTCTGATTCTTCAGCGAATGAGCAGGACTCATTTGACCATTGATTAGTGAGTCAAACGAGCACGGCCCTTGGCACGACGACGGGCCAGAACCTTGCGACCATTGCGGGTGGCCATACGCTTGCGGAAGCCGTGCTCCTTGGAACGCTGGCGCTTCTTGGGCTGATAGGTACGAAGCATGGGGGACACCTCCTCATTTGATTTAACGCCGGCTGACCGACTCAACAACAGCTTTTTACAGCTGTGGTTTGCTCTTTTTCTCTGTGCTGTACTCCGTGTTCTTTAGAAAAGGGTACAAAAACCCCTCCTCTTGGACAGCGTTTTTTATTATAACGGATTGTCTTTCCACCTGTCAACTACTTTTTTTGTTTTCTTGCTTTTTATTTCACAGCTACAAACCTGTATCCCATTTTCTTTTCTATTTCCCTTTGGAATTTCTCCTATTTTTCTCATTTTTGTCTACCTCTGGCGCAAAATATCTTGTATTTCTTGTTGCGGTACTTTCCTTTCTTTGTTATAATGACTATAAGGGGCAGTGTCCCCTTTTTCCTACCGAGAAGGTCAAAACCATCCTTCCTGTGTTTGAAGGGCTCTACACTGCTTAAAACTCGTTATTTCGCATATTTTAGATCCATATGGTACTTTATGAAAGGTATATGGTATGGTTGGATGCCAATATCCCTTTTCCAGACAGGAAGTTCCTTTGTTCTGGCAGGATTCCATATGCTAAGGAGGTTATCCATTTCATGAATCCAGCCGCTGATGTTTGGGACAAAGTACTTGTCCTTATGCAGCCTGAAATGACTGCAACCACAATGAACACTTGGTTTGATGATACAACCGCCGTCGCACTTGAGGATGACCGTTTTGTGCTCTATTCCCCCACTCGGTTTAAGCGGGACATTATTGCCTCCCGTTATGTAACCAAAATCCAAGCTGCATTGAGGGAGTTGTTCTCCCTTGATATGGAAGTTACCATTTTAACCGAGGATGAATTGACCCAATACCAACATCCCCCCGAAAAAAATGACTTTTTCCCTGGTACGGAAGACTATACCTTCGAGCGGTTTGTAGTTGGTTCCTCCAATAAATTTGCACATGCAGCCGCCCGAGCTGTGGCTGACAATCCAGGGCAAAGCTACAACCCCCTTTTTATCTATGGCGAGTCTGGGCTGGGAAAAACACACCTTCTCTATGCCATTGCCCATACCATCCATCGCAAGCATCCTGATTATAAAGTAGTTTATATCAAAGGGGACACCTTTACAAACGAACTCATCCAGGCCATCCGAGAAGGACGCAACGCAGAATTCCGTGAAAAATATCGTGGTGCTGATGTGTTTTTAATGGATGACGTACAATTTATTGCAGGTCGTGATTCCACACAGGAAGAAATGTTTCATACCTTTAATACATTGTATGAACTAAAAAAACAGATTGTCTTCACCTCTGATCGCCCCCCGAAAGAAATGCTACGGCTGGAAGAACGTTTGAAAACCAGGTTTGAATGGGGGCTTTTAGCAGATATCCAACCACCAGACTATGAAACCCGTATGGCAATTATCAAAAATAAGGCCATCCGAATGGGGGTTGAGCTGCCAGAGTTTCTCTTACAACTTATCGCAGAAAATATTACAGCCAACGTCCGTCAGATTGAGGGAACTGTAAATAAAATTATGGCTTATCAGCAACTGATGGGGGACAGTGTAGACAAAGACACCGTAGTACGGGCTGTCAAAGATATGTTTAAGGAAAAATCAGACATTGTACCCACTGCGGATGTAATCATTGATGAAGTATGTAAATATTACAATATTGAACCTGCTACACTACGTGGGCAGGGGCGAGCAAAAGATATTTCTCTAGCTCGTCAAATCGCAATGTACCAAATCCGTCGTATGACAAATCTGTCATTGAAAGAAATTGGACGTGAATTTGATGGACGTGATCATACAACGGTACTCCACTCCATAGAGCGAATTGAAGATCTGGTGAAAAATGACCCAGATAAATCTGATGTCATCAAAGACATTACAGCAAATATTAACATTCGCTATGAGTGAATATTTATTTATATAATGTATTTTTATGCAAGTTTATTTCCAATAGCACCGGGAATAAGCTGTGATTTTTTCTCTTTTTTATCCACACTTAATTGTGGATAAGTCGGTTCCATATGTGGAAAACTTTTTAAGCGGGTGCAGTGTGTGGACAAGCCACCGATTTTCTCCACACCCCCTGTGGATGCGAAACTTTAACTGCCCCAACGCTTTTCGACACTTTTCCACATTTTTTTCTACTACGGACTACTATTACGAATGATAAACCTTTCCTCTCTTTTAAAAGAGACAAAAACCAAGGAGGCATCCCCATGAACTTCTCCTGCGAAAAAACACTGCTCAATACCGCTCTTACTATTACATCCAGAGCAACTGCATCCAAAAGTACCATTGGAGCAATGGAAGGAATTCTGATTGAAGCTTCCACATCTTTACAATTTACTGGATATAACCTAGAAACTGGAATTCGTGCAACAATTCCTGCTGACATTACAAACACAGGTTCTCTAGTAGTTCCAACCAGACTTTTTTGCGAAATTATCCGAAAAATGCCTGATGATATTGTATATTTCAACAATAATGGTACAAAAATCAATATAAAATGCGGAATGAGTGAGTATAATATCTTAGGAATTGATCCACAGGAATTTCCAGAACTTCCCAAAGTAGAACAGAAAAATGCAATTACACTTCCACAGTCTACCCTAAAATCTATGCTTAGCCATACCCTGTTTGCAATTAGTACCAGCGAAGCAAGACCTGTACACACAGGTTCTCTGTTTGACGTACACCACAACCAACTGACTGTGGTATCTGTGGATGGCTTCCGCCTAGCACTGCGAAAAGAAACTGTGACCAAAGTAGAGGGTGACGATGAATTTTCCTTTATTGTCCCCGGTTCTGCATTGACAGAAGTAGAAAAAATTTGCTCTGGAGACGGAGAAGTCACCATTTGTCAAGGAGATAAACATATTCTATTTCAAATGAATGATATGATTTTGGTATCCCGAAGATTAGAAGGAGACTTTCTTGCTTACAAAAATGCTATCCCAAGAAATAACAGCATTTTTATCCCTTGTGATGCAAAAAAAATGCTACTTTCGCTGGAGCGAGTCTCACTCATTATGAACGACAAACTAAAAAGCCCTCTACGTTGTACATTTGGGGACCACATGATGACTGTAAAGACACAGACAGGCGTGGGAGATGCAGAAGATCAATGTGAAACAGAGGGAAATGGCGAAAACTTGGAAATTGGATTTAACCACAAATATATCTTGGATGCTATAAGAATGGTTCCCACCAATCACATTCGATTGGAACTTTCCTCCGATGTTGCACCATGTGTTATTTTACCAGCAGAGGGGGAAGAAAACTTCATTTTTATGGTGCTGCCAATCCGTCTAAAGTAAAATTACAACTTGTATACCGAAAACAAAAAACGCAAGAAAAAAAGAAAGAACTTGCTTAAAAATTGAGAGGTGTCTATGGAACAAGAACAGGTGCAAATCCACACAGAATTTATTAAATTACAAGATTTGCTAAAATTTGCAGGTGCAGTAGAAACAGGTGGAGATGCAAAACAAATCATTCAAGAGGGCAGGGTACAAGTCAATGGGGAACTTTGTACCATGCGAGGGAAGAAAATGCGTCCAGGAGATGTGGCAGTCATTGATCAAGAATTGGAGTTGACCGTCCAATGATTGTCCAAGGGCTGCAACTAGAGCAGTTTCGTAATTATTCCCATTTTGAATCAGAGTTTCATCCAAAAGTAAACTTTATCTATGGAGATAACGCACAGGGAAAGACTAATTTGCTGGAAGCAGTGACCTATTTGTCTACTGCCCATTCCCATCGTGCACGATATGACAAGGAGTTAATACAGTTTCAGACAGAATGTGCGGTGATTCGAGGGCAAATCGAGAGCAGAAACCGCGCATTCTGTCTGGAAGCAAAGCTTATGAGAGGGAGAACAAGGCAACTGTATTCCAATGGTGTGCGGTTGAAAACGGCAGGGGAGCTGTGTGGTATTTTGCATACTGTCCTGTTTTGCCCAGAAGATTTGGCACTCATTCGCGATGGTGCCGTTGCACGCAGGCGTTTTTTAGACCAGTCAATTTGTCAACTACGTCCCCGGTACGCCCAAGCACTGTCAGAGTACCAGAGGTTATATGAACATAAAACGAGGATTTTGAGGGATTGGAAGGACCATCCCTCGCTATTAGACACATTAGATGACTTTAATTTTCGTATGGCTCAAACAGGGGCGATGATTGTCCACTATCGTGCACATTTTGTGAAAAGGCTGAAGGAAACTGCATCTGCTATTCACTGCGATTTTTGTGGTGGGAGGGATGCCCTCTCTTTGGAATATGCCACGGTTTCCACCATTCAGGATGATATGGCATCCGTTGGCACACTGTTTGAGTGGATACTGCAACACCAAAATAGCCACAGGGCAGCGGAATTAGAATCTCGACAGTGCTTGACTGGACCCCACAAAGATGATTTGCTGGTTTCGATCAATGGGCAGTTGGCAAAACAGTTTGGTTCCCAAGGACAGACAAGAACAGCGGCATTGTCTCTAAAATTAGCACAACGTGAGCTATTTTTTCAAGAAACTGGGGAATATCCGGTTTTATTATTGGATGATGTACTTTCCGAATTAGATGCAGGACGACAAGCATTTGTCCTAAATCATATTCAAGGTGGGCAAATTTTTATTACTTGTTGTGAACCGGAAAAATTGCATGGTTTAGAAATTGGAAAGACCTTTCAGATACATGGAGGAAAGGTGATAGAACAGAAAGCACACATGTAGGGAGGGATAGCAGTGCCTGTTTTGCTAGGGTTGCTGTGCCTTTTACCAATGATAGTTGGGTTGGTTATAGAGTACATGGTCAGTAAAAAAACACGAAAGCGGTGGTGTAAATGGGTGTTCCCGATTGCTGCCCTATGTATGGCAGGGATAATCGCCACCATCCGATGGAACCTGTGGACATCAGATACCGTATCCCCTGTAACGCAGCTTTTATTGGTTCCTGGAATTCCGTTTAGCTTTCTGTTATTGGGGTGCTGGTTTGGGGTCAGGCTATGGAGATACTTCTGGGGACCAAAAGTCATTCCAAAAAAGAAGTTGAAGTGACAGGCTGGAGGGATACCATGTATTTACATTTAGGGCAGTCTGTTGTGGTTCCATACAGGAGTATTTTGGGTATCTTTGATTTGGACCATACCAGCTGGGCATATAAAACAAGGGAATTCTTGGAGTGTGCTCAGAGAGAGGGGCGGGTAATCTCCGTCTGTGATGATTTACCACGCTCTTTTGTGCTGGTGGGGGAGAAAGAAGATACTGCAATGGTCTATATCTGCCAGCTCTCTCCCACCGCTCTGCTGCGCAGAGTAGAAAATCATACGTTTGAATAGAGAATCAGCCTATATTGTTGTAGGTTTTGTCCCAAATGATGGAGGTAACATAATGTCAGAAGAACTGGAATTACACTCTACTTTAGTGGAGCATGAGTATGGAGGCTCAGAGATTCAAGTATTGGAAGGACTGGAGGCAGTACGGAAGCGTCCAGGTATGTACATTGGTTCGACCAGTGAATCCGGGTTGCACCATCTGGTATATGAAATCGTGGATAACTCCATTGATGAGGCACTGGCTGGCTATTGTACGGACATTACAGTCACAATCAATCCAGAAAATACCATTACCGTTACCGACAATGGTCGCGGCATCCCAGTAGATATCCAGCCCCAAACAGGAAAGCCTGCCCTTGAGGTGGTATTTACCATCCTTCACGCAGGTGGTAAGTTTGGCGGCGGCGGCTATAAGGTGTCAGGTGGTCTACATGGTGTAGGCGCATCTGTAGTCAATGCCCTTTCTGAGTGGCTTGAGGTACAGGTACACAAGAATGGGCAAATTTATGAGATGAAATTTGCAAGGGGAAACATTACACAGGAAATGACTGTGGTAGGTCGCACAGACCATACAGGGACAACGGTTACATTTAAGCCAGACCCTGAAATGTTTGATACCCTTGTATATAATTATGATACCCTCCATACTCGTATGCGTGAGGAAGCGTTTTTAAACGCTGGCTTGCGGATTCAAACGGTAGACCTGCGCCCAGGACAGGAGCAGGAGGATGATATGTGTTATGAGGGTGGTATTCGAGAATTTGTAACCTTTTTGAACCGAAATAAAACGCCTGTTCATCAGGATGTCATCTACATGTCTGGGGCAAAAGAGGACTCCATGGCTGAAATTGCACTGCAATATAACGATGGATACAGTGAGTTTATTCTCTCCTTTGCCAACAATGTACACACACCAGAAGGTGGTATGCACGAGGAGGGTTTTAAAAGGGCTTTGACCAATGCGTTGAACGCCTATGGAAAAAAGACTGGGCTTTTGAAAAATGAGGATAAAGTATCTGGTGATGACTGCCGGGAAGGGTTGACCTGTGTCATTTCTGTCAAGTTGACAGAGGCACAGTTTGAGGGACAGACCAAAGCAAAGCTTGGAAACAGTGAAATCCGCACACTGGTCAACAATATTGTGTCAGAGAAATTAGAAATTTATCTGGAGGAAAATCCAGCAGTTGGACGCAGTATTTTGGAGAAAGCCATGATGGCCAGCAGAGCCCGTGAAGCTGCCCGCCGTGCCAGAGAAAATATCCGCCGGAAAAATGCACTGGAGGGGGCAACTCTGCCAGGAAAACTGGCAGATTGCTATGAAAGAGACCCTGCCCTCACAGAAATTTATATCGTTGAGGGTGATTCCGCAGGTGGTTCGGCCAAACTGGGACGGGATTCCCGCTATCAGGCCATTTTGCCCCTGAGGGGGAAGATGCTCAATGTAGAAAAGGCCAGGGCAGATAAGGTATATGGCAATGATAAGCTGACACCAGTCATCACAGCACTGGGGGCCGGTTTGGGTGAAGATTTTGACGAGGAAAAACTGCGCTATCACAAAGTGGTCATTATGGCAGATGCTGACGTAGATGGAGCCCACATCCGCACCCTGTTGTTAACCTTTTTCTTTCGATTCATGCGACCTCTCATCGATCGGGGCTATGTCTATGCGGCAGTCCCTCCTCTGTTTAAGTTGACACGGGGGAAAACCACACGCCTCGCTTTTTCTGAAGAGGAACGGGATGCCATTTCTGCTGAACTGCGGGCAGGCAATCCCAATGTAAAGGTAGAAATCAGCCGGTTTAAGGGTCTTGGTGAGATGGACGCAGATGAGTTATGGGATACAACAATGAATCCAGAGACGAGAACCCTAAAACGGATCACAATGGCTGATGCGGTGCGTGCGGATGAGATTTTTACCCTTTTAATGGGGGAAAAGGTGGAGCCACGCCGAGAATACATTGAACGTAATGCAGAAAAAGCCATGAACCTGGACTATTAAGGAGGAAATAGAAATGGCAAAGAACGAAAAGGAAGCGATTGATATTTCCTTTCCTAACCAGAAAATTGTCAATATCAATCTGGAACATGAGATGGAAAATGCGTATATTGAATACGCAATGTCGGTCATCGTAGGTAGGGCACTGCCTGATGTACGGGATGGATTAAAGCCAGTCCACAGACGTATTTTGTATTCCATGTATGAAAGTGGGCTCACTAGTGATAAGCCATTCAAAAAGTCCGCCACCTGTGTGGGTGATGTGCTGGGTAAGTACCACCCCCATGGTGATGCCTCTGTCTATGATGCAATGGTGCGTTTGGGACAGGACTTCTCTATGCGCTACTGTCTGGTCGATGGTCATGGTAACTTTGGCTCCATTGACGGAGACCCAGCTGCTGCATACCGCTACACAGAAGCCCGTATGTCCAAAATTGCAAATGAGCTGTTGCGTGATATTGAAAAGGATACCGTTGACTGGGACCCAAACTTTGATGAAAGCAGCAAAGAACCCCGTGTCATGCCTTCCCGTTTCCCAAATTTGCTGGTGAACGGTTCCAGTGGTATTGCGGTGGGTATGACCACCAACATTCCGCCCCATAATTTAAAAGAGGTCATCAATGCTACCATCTGTGTCCTGGAAAACCGGGATGCAACACTGGACGATTTGATGGAGCATGTGAAAGGACCAGATTTCCCAACCAAGGGAATCATCATGGGGCGCAGTGGCATTCGTGCTGCCTATGGCACCGGAAAAGGGCATATCCGTGTCCGTGCAAGAACGGAAATGGAGGAGTTTGGTAACGGGAGAACCCGGATTATTGTGACTGAGCTGCCTTATCAGGTGAATAAATCCCGCCTGGTAGAGAATATTGCGGACCAGGTCAAGGATAAAAAGATAGATGGGATTTCTGGGCTACGTGATGAATCTGACGGCAAAAAGGGTATGCGGATTGTCATTGAACTGAAAAAAGATGCCAATCCACAGGTGGTACTCAACCGCCTGTTTGCCCAGACCCAAATGCAAACTACCTTTGCGGTGGTGATGTTGGCATTGGTAAACAACCAACGTCAGCCTAAAATTCTCACCCTACGTGAAATATTGGATGAATACATTGCCTTCCAAGAGCAGGTAATTACACGCCGGACTCAATATGACCGCAAAAAGGCACAGGAACGGGCACACCTACTGAAAGGGCTGTTAATTGCACAGGATCATATTGATGAGGTAATCCATATCATCCGTACAAGCTATGACGATGCCAAAGCAAAACTGATGGAGCGATTTGGATTGGATGAGATCCAGGCTCAGGCTATTTTGGATATGCAGCTCAAGCGTTTGCAGGGACTGGAGAAGGAGAAGCTGGAAGCAGAATATGAACAGCTGCAACAGAAAATTGCCTATTTCGACCAGTTGCTGTCCAGCGAGGAGATGCTGCGTGGTGTGTTAAAAGAGGAACTCATAGAAATCCGGGATAAATATGGCGATGAACGGAAGACAGAAATTGCCTTTGCGGAAAATGACATTGACATTGAAGACCTGATTGAGGAGGAACAGTGCGTCTTTACTATGACACAGGCAGGGTATATTAAACGCACTTCAGCCAGTGAATATGCAGCGCAATCCAAAGGTGGCATGGGGAAAAAGGGCATTACCACTCGGGAAGAAGATTATGTAAACAGTGTATTTACAGCCTCCACCCACGACACCATTCTCTTTTTTACAGATACAGGAAAGGTGTATAAAAAGAAAGGCTACCAGATTCCAGAGTCAGGAAAAGCAGCCAAGGGCACCAATATTGTGAATATTTTACAGGTAGAAGGGGGCGAGCGGGTACAGGTTATGCTCCATGTGGAGGAAATGGAGCAAGAAAGCTATCTGGTTATGGTTACCCGTAAGGGAGTGGTCAAAAGAATAGCCCTCTCTGCCCTGAAGAATATCCGAAATAATGGCATACGGGCCATTAAAATGGATGAAGATGACCAGTTGGTGGAGGTACGCCAGACGGATGGAACCAAAAAAGTCCTGATTGCAACCCACGATGGAATGGCAGTATGCTTTGATGAAAATGATGTGCGTGTAATGGGACGAGACGCCTATGGTGTACGCGGCATTAAATTGCGTGAGGGCGATTATGTTATTGGTGCAGCGCGTGTAACAGAGGGGAAAACGGTGCTGTCAATTACAGAAAACGGATATGGAAAGCGTACTGCGGTAGAGGAGTACCGTGTGACCAACCGTGGTGGGATTGGAATTAAAAACTACATGGTAACAGAAAAAACAGGTGCTGTTGTCGGGATTAAGGTGGTTGATGGCAGTGAAGATTTACTGGTTGTCACCTCTGCTGGTATCTTAATCCGGACCCATGTGGATGCCATCCGCACTGCAGGACGGGCCACACAGGGGGTCATTGTGATGCGTTTTAAAGAGGCAGAGGATCAGGTCATCTCCATTGCACTGGCAGAGCATGAGGAAGATGGGGATGCCCAGGAGCAAGGGGAGGCACCTCAGAACCCACAGGAAACAGGACAGTAAAGCGGTCCATATCCCATAGGAGGGAACCATGAAAACCGTGACAATCTATACCGATGGAGCCTGTTCTGGCAATCCAGGTCCAGGGGGTTGGGGTGCAATCCTTATGTATGGAGGTCACCAAAAAGAGCTTTCCGGTGGGGAAAAGCAGACCACCAACAACCGTATGGAGTTGATGGGGGTGATTTCTGCACTGGAAGCCTTGAAGGAGCCATGTACAGTAGAATTGTACTCTGATTCCAAATATGTCATTGATGCACTGCAAAAAGGCTGGGCCAAAGGCTGGAGGGCAAAAGGCTGGGTTAAAAGTGATAAAAAGCCTGCTTTGAACCCAGATTTATGGGAAAAATTATTGATCTTATGCGAGTATCACAAGGTCAATCTCCACTGGGTCAAAGGACATGCCAGCAATCCATTCAACAACCGATGTGATGAACTGGCAGTGGCGCAAAGCCAACAGTATAAACTTTTGTAACCACTTGCCTTTTGGGTTCAGGAAAAAATAGTCTTGACATTGGTGACGTTCTGTCATACAATGCAAAATACAAAAATGCTGAAAGAGAACAGTACCCCTATTGTCTGAGTTAAGAGAGAGGATGGCTGGTGAAAATCCTTCAAGGGCAGGGCGGGAAGGCACTCTGGAGTGTGGACAGGAAATGGTCTGCCGGTACCCGCCGTTATTGGGGTTGAGTGTGTGTTTTTGAACACAAATTCAGGTGGAACCACGGATGCTTACATTCGCCCTGAGCCGGTTGGCTCAGGGCGTTGATTTTTTGAAAAGGAGTTATGGACATGAAAAACACGGAAAAGACAATGGATAAAATTGTTGCACTCTGTAAAGGCAGGGGGTTTATTTTCTCTGGCTCTGAAATTTATGGAGGGCTTGCCAATACATGGGATTATGGTCCTTTGGGTGTGGAACTGAAAAACAATGTAAAAAAAGCATGGTGGAAGAAATTTGTGCAGGAAAATCCATACAATGTGGGACTGGATGCCTCGATTCTGATGAATCCACAGGTGTGGGTTGCTTCTGGTCATGTAGGTGGCTTTTCTGACCCTCTGATGGACTGCAAAGAGTGTAAGGAGCGTTTCCGTGCAGACAAAGTCATTGAAGACTGGTGTGCAGAAAACAACTACACTTTGGAAAAGCCAGTGGATGCCTTCTCCCAGGCAGAAATGAAGGCGTTTGTGGATGAGTATCAGATCCCATGCCCCACCTGTGGCAAGCACAACTGGACTGAGATTCGCCAGTTCAATCTGATGTTTAAGACCTTCCAGGGTGTGACAGAGGATGCAAAAAATACAGTGTATTTGAGACCAGAGACTGCACAGGGTATTTTTGTGAACTTCCAGAATGTACAGCGCACCACCAGACGAAAGCTGCCCTTTGGTGTGTGCCAGGTAGGTAAGTCCTTCCGCAATGAAATTACACCTGGTAATTTCACCTTCCGTACCCGTGAATTTGAGCAGATGGAATTGGAATTTTTCTGTACCCCTGGCACAGAACTGGAGTGGTTTGCTTACTGGAAGCAGTTCTGCCACCAGTGGCTGCTGGGATTGGGAGTAAAGGATGAGAATTTGCGTCTGAGAGACCATGACCCTGAGGAGCTGTCCCACTATTCCAATGCCACCACAGACTTTGAATTTATGTTCCCATTTGGCTGGGGTGAGCTATGGGGCGTAGCAAGCCGGACCGACTTTGACCTGACGGCCCACCAAACCACTTCTGGCAAGGATATGACCTATTTTGACCAAGAGAAAAATGAACACTATATTCCCTATGTCATTGAACCCTCTTTGGGTGCTGATCGTGTTACGTTGGCATTTTTGGTAGATGCCTACGATGAAGAAGTGGTGGATGCAGAAAAGAACGATGTACGTACGGTACTTCGTTTGCACCCTGCACTGGCACCATATAAGTGTGCTGTTCTGCCCCTTTCCAAAAAGTTAGGCGCAAAAGCACAAGAAATCCAGACAGAACTCAGCAAATATTTTATGGTGGATTACGATGACACAGGCTCCATTGGAAAACGCTACCGCCGCCAAGATGAAATTGGTACTCCTTACTGTATTACAGTGGACTTCCAGACTGTGGGGAGCGAAACAGAGGAGGCAGACAACGCCGTTACCATCCGAAACCGGGATACAATGGAACAGGTACGTATCCCCATTTCTCAGCTGAAAGCTTGGCTTGATGAGCATCTTTTCTATTAAGCACAAATAAACACAAACTGCACCCCCTTGCAATGTAAGGGGGTGCAGTTTGTTATGTAGGGAGATGGAATCGGGTGGTACGTTGCACTTGTTTGCTCAGATGTGCCACATCTTGCTGTGTCAGCCCACACCAATGGGCAATCATATGCAGAGGGAGCAGGGATTCCTGTAAAATGGTTTGGGCAATTTCTTGCCGAATTTGGTATTCCAATTCAGTCACAACAACTCCTCCTGTATTTGCATTATAACACCACAACTATGTCATATTTTGTCGAATTTTCTGGATTAAGACAAAAGAATATGGACAGTCATTGCAACTGTCATCACAATAATGCTAATGGAGGAACAGGTTTCCCAAAATAAGCCAATTTGGTGGAAGGGACTGGGTTTGCATTTTGGAGATGAGGACAGAACATCTGTGTGATAATCTGAAAAATTAATGATATTATCCCGATGAGTTGTCATAGATTTCATGGTCCATACCTCCTGAAAAATAAAAAGGGAACTAATGTTTGAAACGAGTATACAACGTAAGTTCTAAGATGTCAAGGCAAATTGGAACAATAATTCGTAATTCCACATTTTCCACATAGTTTTCCACATATAGTATCCACATCCTACAAAATCACAAAACGGATTTTGAAAAAAAAGTTGCCTTTCCAGCAAAAGAGGGGTATAATATCCTGTCAAACCCAAACAAGAGTGGGTTTTTGTTATATTTACAATCGGTCAGTTTGTGCCTGTTTTATAAGAAAATAGGTTGTTGGATATAGGAGGATGCGAGAAGATGCAGAATGAAAAATTAAGAAATGTTGCGATTATTGCACACGTTGACCATGGTAAAACCACATTGGTGGATGAAATGCTAAAACAGTCTGGTGTCTATAGAGAAAATCAGACTGTGGTGGAACGTGTGATGGACTCTAACGATTTGGAACGTGAGCGAGGCATTACCATTCTGGCAAAAAATACAGCAGTGTGGTATCATGATGTAAAGATCAATATTGTGGATACGCCTGGGCATGCTGATTTTGGTGGTGAGGTGGAGCGTATTCTGAAGATGGTCAATGGTGTCATTTTGTTGGTGGATGCAGCAGAGGGACCCATGCCTCAGACACGCTCTGTGTTGTCCAAAGCATTGGAACTAGGGCACAAGGTCATTGTAGTGGTCAATAAAATTGACCGTCCCGACCAGCGCATTCATGAGGTTGTGGATGAGGTGCTAGAGCTGCTTCTGGATTTGAACGCCACAGATGAACAATTTGAATCTCCCACTCTGTTCTGTTCTGGTCGTCAGGGCACAGCCTCTTATTCTCCTGATACAGCAGGCACCGATTTGACCCCTCTCTTTGAAACAATTGTCAATTATATCCCCGGTCCAGAGGCAGAAGTGGAGAAGCCTTTCCAGATGCTGGTATCCTCTATTGATTACAGTGAGTTTGTGGGACGTATTGCCATTGGACGTATTGAACGGGGCACCATTAAGCAGAATCAGGAAATTGCAGTCTGCAACTATCATACCCCTGATGCTGCACCACAGAAGGCAAAGGCAACTGCCCTTTATGAGTTTGATGGTCTAGGCAAGGTTCCTGTACAGGAGGCAACCGCAGGCAATATCATTGCATTGAGTGGGATTGGAGAAGTGACCATTGGGGATACCATCTGTGCCACAGATTGTATTGAGCCTATGGAGTTTGTGAAAATCTCTGCCCCCACTATCGAGATGACCTTTTCTGTCAATGATTCCCCCTTTGCAGGTCGTGAGGGTAAATTTGTCACCTCCCGCCAGCTTCGTGAACGCCTGTTCCGTGAGACAATGAAAGATGTGTCTTTACGTGTGACTGAGATGGAAGGGGCAACAGACTCCTTCAATGTGGCAGGTCGTGGCGAAATGTCCCTGTCTATTTTGATGGAGACTATGCGTCGTGAGGGGTATGAGTTCCAGGTTTCCCCACCCCGTGTACTGTACCAGGAGATTGATGGAGTGAAGTGTGAGCCCATTGAACGCCTGGTGGTGGATGTACCAGCTGACTGCGTGGGTGCAGTGATGGAGAAAATTGGCTCTCGCAAGGGCGACTTGTTGGAAATGAACCCAGTGGGAGAACGTATGAAGCTGGAGTTTTTGGTACCTGCCCGTGGTTTATTTGGCTACCGCAATGAGTTTTTGACTGATACCAAGGGTGAGGGCATTATGGCATCTATTTTTGACAGCTATGCCCCCATGAAAGGTGAAATTCAACGCCGTTCCACAGGTTCCCTGGTTGCATTTGAAACAGGGGATGCAGTCACTTATGGGTTATTCAATGCACAGGAGCGTGGTGCTCTCTTTATCGGTCCCGGTACACCAGTATATGCAGGTATGATTGTGGGTGAGACCCCAAAGGCAGAGGATATTTCTGTCAATGTGTGTAAGAAAAAGCAGTTGACCAATATGCGGGCCTCTGGTTCTGATGATGCGCTGCGTCTGGTAACACCCAAAAAGCTATCTTTGGAGCAGTGCCTGGAGTTTTTAGCAGACGATGAACTGTTGGAGTGTACACCTGAGAATCTCCGTCTACGTAAGCGTATATTAGACCATGGAGACCGTATGCGTGCCCTGAAAAATAGCCAGAAATAATGATAGATTTGCTGTGAAATTGAAGAAAGGGTGTGTTTGGAATGAAAAAAGCGAGTGCAGTAGGGGTATTGTTGGCAGCTATGTTGGTTGTGCCTGTATCTGCGGCAGGACCCATGTTTGATGATGTTCCCAGCAACCATTGGGCATACTCCTATATTCAAGATATGGCACAGCAGGGAATCGTGGCTGGAACAGGCTCTGGTCTGTTCCAGCCAGAAAGCAGTGTGTCCACGGCGGAATTTTCCACTATGCTCTGTAGCGGATTTTATCATGGAGAGCAGCAGGAGCATGGTGAGGCATGGTGGCAGGGATATACACAGACTATGCTTTCTGAGGGCATTTTAGATGGAACTCAGGTGGGGAATGGTTACCGCAAATATGGGGCTTGGGATCAGGCTATGGTGGAATCTGCCATTTCACGTTATGATATGGCTCAGATGATGTATCAACTGCTGTCAGCACAGGGAGTATCCATGCCAAGTGAACAACAGCGGCAGGATGCCCGTGAACAGATTGCAGACTATGACCAAATCCCCCAGCAGTACCGCACCGCGGTGGAGTGTATGTACAGTTTGGGTTGTATTACTGGTAAGGATGGTTCTTTTTGTGGAAATGACCCTATGAATCGTGCAGAAGCGTGTGTTGTATTGACTCAGTTACAAGAACAGCTTGGACAGTCTGGAGGACAGCAATCCTCAAATACACAACAGGGTGAAGTGACCCAAGAAGATCAGATTGCGCAATGGGAACGAGAAGTATTTGATTTGGTCAATGAAATCCGTGTTGAAAATGGGCTGAAAGAGTTTGTGTATAATGAGACATTGGCACAAACAGCGCGAGCCCACAGTGAAGATATGGTGGAACGGGGTTTCTTTTCACATGAAAATCCTGATGGTGAATCTTCCAGCGATCGTATTACAGCAGCAGGTATCAAGTGGACTCAAACAGCAGAAAATATTGCCGCTGGATACAAGTCCCCAGAGGCAGTGGTGGAAGGCTGGATGAATTCCCCGGGACATAAGGCAAATATTCTGGGTTCCTGTGAAGAGATGGGGGTAGGACTTGCCATCAGTCAAGATAGCAGTGATCTCTACCAGTACTATTGGACACAGAATTTTGCAACCATTCAATGACAAAAATAGCTGCCAAAGGCAGCTATTTTTTAAAAATTCATTAAATAAATGCAATATAATTGACATGGAATGAAAAATATGATATAGTCCGAGCGTACCCGGTAGGTAAGGCTACCGTAGGGATATGGATCGCTGCCGCAACAGGATGGAGACATTCTTCGCAGGTCTGAACAGGCTTCGTCGAACAACAAGGCGAAGCATAATGCGATTTCACCGCCCTACGATGCTAAAGCTCAAACGGTGGACGCACAGAGGATGGTTATGCGAGCCCGTTTGATACGGGCTCGCTTTTAATTTTTCTTGTCCAGCAGAAAGGCAGGTGTACAGAATGGACGATAGGGGTAGAGGCTCAGACCCATACAGTGGCAGTTTGATATTGGACATTCTGTCTGCTGCTCTGTGAGTTTGAACCTCCAAATCTGGAGAAACATCGTTTCTCACCATTGGTATAAGGAGGTTGATTTTGATGATGATGACAATGAAAAAATCCCTGTTGATGCACAAGACCCAGGAAGTTGAGGTAGAAAAGGACACTGCCATGAACAACTACACAACAGTCAGCGTTGTGGACATTTTTCGTAGCCGTATTTCATGGCTTATGATTCTTATGTTATCTGCCACTGTAACGGGGGCAATTATTAACCATTTTGAAAACCAGTTGGCAGCTCAGGTTGCACTGACTGCATTTATTCCTATGCTGATGGATACTGGTGGGAATTGTGGTAGCCAGTCCTCTGTTACTATTATCCGTAGCCTGTCTCTTGGAGAATTGGGCTGTGGAGATTGGATGTATGTCCTATGGAAGGAGTTGCGGGTATCTCTTCTGTGTGGTGCGGCATTGGCACTGGTGACCTTTGTGCGGATTGTTTTGTTAAACCACCAGCCTGCTGTGGTTGCCTTGGTGGTGGCTTTGTCCTTAATTGTGACTGTGGTCACCTCCAAGCTCATTGGTGGATTACTGCCAATGGCAGCGTGGAAACTGGGTATGGACCCAGCTGTTATGGCAAGCCCATTGATTACTACTGTAGTGGATGCCACCTCTCTTTGGACCTTCTTTCAGGTGGCATGTTGGATGTTGCCAATTTAAAATAAATTGGTCATAGCCCATAGTTTTTTTGCAAGATTCGTCTAAAATTTTAAGAAATTGTAAAATGTTCATCACTCAACAAAGACTAAGGGTTGACGGAAAAGCAGTTTGCGTGTATAGTTCTTATTGTAACCAATTTGTAATCTTTTTGTTTCATTCAAACTCAGAGGATGGATGAAAATTTGTTGAGGTAAATGATGCAACAGGGCAAAAACAATTTTTCAAAGAATTCGAATTTCGCTCAATGGAAAGAGTGGAAAATAAGTCAGTGGTGGCTGAAACAGTATGCTGCACTGATGAAACATACAGAAGACCTGCGGGAGTGGTATCGGATTCACTCCAGAAGATTGCACCATAATTTTCATAACATGGTGGCAGGGCATCGTATGGCAGGTCCCATTTCCTATCTGGTTGCTTCCTCTGCATTAGCCATTATTTTGACCTTGACTACACTCTATGCCCCAAGCTATATGGTAACGATCAATGGAGAAACTGTGGGTATTGTAACAGATGATGAGATGGTGGAAGAGGCCATTGCAGCAGTGGAACAGCAGGGGACGGATATTTTAGGATATGAGTATCAGGTGGAAGACCAAATTGACTATCAGTTTGCTATTAGTCTGCGTACCGATTTATCCACAGAAAAGACCCTAGAAAATTATTTTTATGGTCAGTTGGAAAAGCTCACTGGCGAGATGAGAAAGTATCAGGTGCTGGTTGATGGTACTGTAGTTGGTGTGGCCAAAGATGAAGCAGCCATGGAAGAACTATTAGAGAATCTAAAAGTGCGGTATGTATCAGAAGATACAGTATCTTCCCAGTTTTTAAACACAGTGGAGTTAAAGCCAGTTTATCAGGTGGAGAATATTATGACTATGTCTGAAATGGAGGATGCACTGCTGGCAAATAAAGATGGCTCCACTACTTATACCGTTGTGGCAGGGGATACCTTCAATGCGATTGCCTATGCCAATGATATGTCCGTCAGTGATTTGAAGGCACTGAATCCCGATGTGGACATTAACCGCTTGATGGTGGGGGATATTCTCAATGTGAAAGAACTGACCCCCATTTTGTCAATACAGACCACAGATGAGGTCACATATACACAGTCGATTGCATGTCCAGTGGAGACTAGAGAAGATTCTTCCATGTATGTAGGTAGTTCTAAGATTATTACACAGGGCGTGGAAGGAGAAGAACAGGTAGAAGCCACTGTAACGTATATCAATGGACAGGAAACTGCACGGGAAATTACATCTACAACTGTGCTGAGGGAGCCAACTACTACAATTAAAGCAGTGGGGACAAAGGAAAAACCAAAAACAGCGTCCACAGGGACCTATCGCTGGCCTGTCAGTGGACGGATTACATCCTATTTTGGCAGCCGATATATTTTTGGTAGTTATAGCTACCACTCTGGTATTGACATCTCCACATCCTATGGTGCAGCCATTTGTGCAGCAGATGGAGGGACTGTGACCTATGCTGGTTACAAGGGCTCCTATGGTAATTTGGTGATTATTACCCATGATAATGGAACCCAGACCTATTATGCCCATAACTCTTCTCTGTTGGTTTCTACAGGGCAGAAAGTCTATAAGGGGCAACAGATTGCAAAGGCGGGCAGTACCGGACGTTCTACAGGGACACACTGTCATTTTGAAGTACGTGTTAACGGTAGATCGGTCAATCCATTGTCCTATTTAAGTTAACAGTTTTACGAAACCACTGCAACATGCAGTGGTTTCGTGTTAGAAGGAAACGAGGGGTTTATTTGGGTATGTTCTTCAGACCACTGTTGTGGAGAAAACGACTGAGCGAGACAACATGGTATTCTGTTTGGGCTTTTTGTATTTTGACACTGGCAGGAATTTTAATTGGAGCCCTTACACTATACCTGTCTGCTCACTCTATGCCGGAACTTCTGCCAGAGCAGTTGATGGAGGCATATTTGGGATATGGGCAGTTATTGGTTTTAAACCTGCTCCCATCGGTTTTATGTATTTGGTTCTTTTATTTTTTAGTCGGGAGAGGCTGGCTATCCTATCTTTTCACTGCGATACCAGTGGTGGGATGTGCACTGATTAACTATTACAAAATCCAGTTGCGAGGAGATCCCTTTCTGGCGGTGGATTTGGGATTGGTTTCAGAAGCAGGGGGTATCACAGGAAATTACACTTTGGTGATTACAAGAGAAATGGAACTGGTTTTCCTGTGGCTTTTGCTTGGATTTCTGGTTGTACTCCGTCTCACTCCCGGAAAAATGAACCGGAGTTTGGAGCGTATTTTTGTACTTCTGTCCAGTGGTGTCCTATTTGGTGTGGCGTTGCTTTCACTCTATTGTAATGCACCACTGTATGAGAAAAATACGCCCCAGGAGCCATGGCTGAATACATGGTCCGAGACAGAAGTTTTTTTGGCACATGGATTTTCCTATTCGTTTTTATACAGTATTCAGGACATGCTGCCCACACCGCCGAAGGGCTATGACCCAAAAGTGGCAGAAATGGCCCTTGCGCGGTATGAAGAACAGCCCCTGTCAGAGTCAGAAAAGGTCAATGTAGTTGGAATTATGCTGGAGGCCTTCTGTGATTTGACAGACTTTCCTGCCCTTGCCCAACAGGAGGGAGTACAAAGTGTTTATGAGCTATGGCACATGCTGGAGGAACAGTCTGTGTCAGGAAACCTGCTAACCAATATTTTTGCTGGTGGAACAGTAGACAGTGAGTGGTGTTTCTTAACTGGATACAGCCAGTATGAGACATTCCGCAAGCCTACAGATTCCTATGTATGGTACTTCAATCGGCAGGGCTACTATACCAGAGGTGGGCATCCTGGATTTGGATGGTTCTACAATCGGGAAAATATCAATGATTATCTGGGATTTCAGGAATATTGGTTTACAGAAAACCACTATGGTACTTTAGTAGACCCAGTTGTGGCACAGTGGAACTCAGACACTATATTGGTGGATGAGATAGTCAAAGATTTGAAGGCACACAGTAGGAAAGGACCTGTATTTTCCTTTTCTGTGAGTTACCAAAATCATGGACCATATGAAAGTGAATACACATCTGGAACATACTACATCAATCCGGACACGGTACCATTTACAGAGGAAACGTGCCATATTTTCAATAACTATTTACATGGCATAGAGGGTACCATATCTGCCATGCAGTCTCTGGTCAACCAGTTGGAGGAGATGCAGGAACCAGTGGTACTGGTGTTGTTTGGAGACCATAAGCCGTGGGGAGGCAATGGAAACAGTGCCTATACAGACATTGGCGTGGACTTTGATTTGTCTACCATAGAGGGGTTTTATGACTACTTCTCTACACCTTATTTAATCTGGGCAAATACTGCCGCAAAAGAACAGTTGCAACAGCCATTTGTGGGAGAAGGAGGAGATTTTTCACCCTGCTTTCTAATGAATGAACTGTTTGAACAATGTGGTTGGACAGGGGGAAGCAGCTTTTTGCAGCTATCTGAGGAGATGAGACAGATTACACCACTGGTCCATGAACAGGAAATTTATTTTGACCGCTTTGGGAGACTCACAAGAGAGCTGTCTGGAGAGCGTCTGGACAGCTTAAATGAGTATCTCTATATCCAATACTACCGACAGCATAAAGTGGAACCTGAGGCATAATAGAGGGGCTGTAGCACAGTTTTATGGCTACAGCCCCTTTGCATATTCTAATTTAGAAGCCCAAGGTGGTATTTCCAAGTCAAAATACGGGTGACAGCGGTATCAATTTGAGTTTGTGACAATTCCCCAGATTGTACAGCAGATAAAACCAGAGGAATTTGCGTTTCAAAGTCTGTAGTGACAATCATGTCATTGCCAGCCTGTACTGCCAGAACAGCCACAGAGCCATCTTCTGCATAGGCAGCAACTGCCTCCATAGCTAGGTCGTCTGTCATGACCACACCTTCAAAGTCCAGTTCATCTCTCAAAATGTTGTGGACAGCGGGGGAGAGGGAGGCAGGTAAATTGGGGTCCATAGAAGTGACTAAATTATGGCTGACCAAAACAGCATCAGCGCCCAGTTCAATACCAGATTGAAAGGGAAGAAAATCACTGGTTTTAAATGTCTCATAGGGTCGTTCATCTATGGCAATCCCTGTGTGGGTGTCTGTATTGTTTCCATAACCGGGAAAGTGCTTCAAGACAGAGCCAATTGAGGAAGTTTTCATCTGTGCCACCACCTGCCCCACATAGTCAGCTGTGGCAACAGCGTCCTGACCAAAAGAACGGTCATACATAAAATCGTCAGGATTTGTAGATACGTCTGCTACAGGAGCTAAATTCACATTGACACCCAAATCAAGCAGAATCTGACTCTTATAGGAGACATCAGTCAAAATGGCTTCCATACCGCCTTGTGCAAACAGTGCCTGTGGGGACAGAGAGGGGGAGGGAAATAAATTGGGGTTGCGGCTGGCTCGTGTGACAGTGCCCCCCTCCTCATCAGAGCCAATGAGCAGAGGAATAGAAGCGTGGGACTGATATTCTGCAATGGTGTCTTTTACCTGCTGGGCAGTTTTGTCTTTAAAATCAGGACCAAAGAGAATATAGCCCCCCAAATGATACTGAGAGACCAGTTCTGAGGCGTTGACAGAGGGACACCGAACAAAAAACATCTGCCCAACTTTTTCCTCCAAAGTCATGGACTGTAACGTTTCCTGCACTTTTTGGACACAGGGGTCTATAGTTACATCCGTCTCTATGGTTTCCGCTGCACTGCTGCTGGAAGCCATAGATTCTAAATGGGAGACGTCACTTTGGGTTGGAGTGGGAGCGGGACTGGAACATCCTACAAGCCCCAGAAGTAATAAACAAGATAAAAATTGTTTCATGTGAAATTCCTACTTTGATATAAAAGTAAAATAAAGCATAGAAAGTCAAACTGCCCCAGACATGATAGGAATGTCCGGGGCAATTCTTATCCACAATATGCAACAGAAATGTGGAAAACTTTTTGTGTTATACCTCGCTTGACTCCTGTTCCAACTTTGTAATGGCAATAGACAGGTCGTCCAGTTGTTTTTGTTCCACAACATCTGGGCAATTTGTCATAGGTTCAGAGGCATTTTGCACTTTGGGGAAGGCAATCACATCACGGATGGAATCTGCGCCAGCCATCAGCATACACAGACGGTCAAGACCATAGGCAAGACCACCGTGGGGAGGTGCGCCAAACTTAAAGGCATTGATTAAGTGACCGAAACGCTCCATTGCATCCTCATCGGTAAAGCCCAGAGCACGGAACATTGCCTCCTGTGTTTCAGGGACAGAAATACGGATGGAGCCACCGCCCAACTCTGTGCCATTGAGTACAATATCATAGGCTTTGGCACGACAGTTTTTCTTATCTGTCTCCAGCTTGTCAATATCTTCATCCATGGGGGCAGTGAAGGGGTGGTGCATTGCCACATAGCGGTTTTCTTCTTCACTGTATTCAAACATGGGGAATTCAGTGACCCACAGGAACTGGAAGTCCATAGGGTCAAGAATGCCCAACTGCTTGGCACATTCACAGCGCAGTGCGCCCAGAGATGCAAAGACCACTTCGTCCTTTGCATCGCCTACAATCAGAATCAAATCCCCGTCCTGTGCATTGGCACGCTCTAAAATGGCACGGTTCTCCTCATCTGTCAGGAACTTTTGGTAGGAGCTGGTCACTTCTCCATTGTGGAGACGAGCCCAAGCCAGTCCCTTTGCCTTGTAGGTTTTTACGAACTCAGCCAACTTGTCAATTTTCTTGCGTGGGAAGTCAGCCGCATGACCATTGACATTGATTAGACGCACACTACCACCATTGGCAACTGGTTCGGCAAACACTTTGAAGCCGCAATTCTGTACTAAGTCGCTAATGTTCTGGATTTCAAATCCAAAACGCAGGTCAGGCTTATCAGAACCAAAGCGATCCATTGCCTCACGCCAGGGCATACGCAGGAAGGGTGTTTGAACATCCACATTCAACACTTCATGAAAGACACGCTTCAGAAAACCTTCCTGAATGGTCATCACGTCATCCTCATTGACAAAGGACATTTCAAGGTCAATTTGAGTAAACTCAGGCTGGCGGTCAGCACGCAAATCCTCATCACGGAAACAACGGGCAATTTGCATATAGCGGTCGAATCCAGATAACATCAAAAGTTGCTTATACTGCTGGGGAGATTGGGGCAGAGCATAGAACTTTCCAGGGTGAACACGGGAGGGAACCAAATAGTCACGGGCACCTTCTGGGGTGGACTTGGTGAGCATGGGAGTTTCAATCTCTAAAAAACCCTGTTCATCGAAGTAGTCACGGGCAATTTTGGTGACACGGTGACGGGTGGCAATGGCATGCTGCATATCTGGACGGCGCAAATCCAAATAGCGATATTTGAGACGCAGCATATCATTGGCGTTGGAGTTTTCCACAATTTCAAAGGGAGGTGTCTCTGCCTTTGCCAGCAGGCGCAGTTCTGACACATATACCTCGATATCACCGGTTGGAATTTTGTTGGTTTTGCTTTCACGCTCACGCACAAGACCAGTGGCAGCAATGACATACTCAGAGCGCAGACCGGAGGCTTTTTCAAAAATTGCCTTGTCTGTCCCATCGTCAAAAGACAGTTGAATCAGACCAGTGCGGTCTCTTAAATCTACAAAAATTAGACCACCCAAGTCTCTTTGACGTTGTACCCAACCACACAGAGAGACAGTTTTGCCTACATCCTCCATGCGCAGGGTGCCGCAGTAGTTGGTACGATGAAAATGCTGTAAATTATCCATATTGTTTGTTCACTCCGTTTTGTGAAAAATAGAATTACTCGCCCTTGTCTAAAATGGGGGTACCCTGATTGCAGGCAGTGACACCATTGAGAATATAAGACACAGCCTCTGTACTGCTGAGTTTTACCTGCTCACCAGTGCGCATATCTTTAACAGCAGCTACCCCTTGATTGATTTCATCTTCTCCTAAGAAAATCACATAGGGAACGCCAATCTTGTCAGCATAGGACATTTTCTGCTTGAACTTCTTTTGTTCACTGTGAATCTGGGTGCGAATACCAGCCTCACGCAACTGGGTGGCAAGAGAAATAGCAGGAGCCAAATCCTCCGTCATAGGCAGAATTAAAACATCGGTGGGAGATGTATTCAGATTGGCATTTAAATATCCCTGGTCCTCCAACACAAAAAACAGACGGGTCAGACCAATGGAAATTCCAACACCGGGTAACTGCTTGTCTGTGTAATACTCAGCCAAGTTGTCATAGCGACCACCAGAGCAAATAGAACCAATTTCAGGGTGATCCAGCATGGTTGTCTCATACACAGTACCTGTGTAGTAATCTAGACCACGGGCAATGGTCAGATCCACAGCAAAGTGGCTCTCAGGTACGCCAAAGGCACCCAAATATTTTACCACCAGATTCAATTCATCCAAACCAGTGTCAAACAGCTCATTGCGTCCTCTGTACTGTTCCAGAGAGGAGAGGACTTGGCTGTTGGTACCAGTAATGCGAATGAAATTCAAGATTTCCAGTGACTGCTCTGTGGTAATGCCGCTTTCTAAAAGAAGTTCACGTACCTGCTCCACACCAATTTTCTCCAGCTTATCCACCGTACGCATGATTTCACCGGACTGTTGAGAGAGACCCAGCATATCATAGAAACCATTGAGTATTTTACGGTTGTTTACACGAATCTGGAAACGCTTCAAACCTAGCTTCGTGAATGCCTGATAGATGATAGCAGGAATTTCTGCATCGTTTGAGGGGTCCAGTTTTCCATCCCCAATGACATCAATATCCGCCTGGTAGAACTCACGGAATCGACCACGCTGTGCACGCTCTCCACGATACACTTTTCCAATCTGGAAACGGCGGAAGGGGAAGGAGAGATTGCCATAATTGAGAGCCACATACTTGGCAAGAGGAACCGTTAAATCAAAGCGGAGAGAGAGGTCGGTATCACCTTTGAGAAAGCGATAAATTTGTTTTTCTGTCTCGCCGCCTCCCTTAGCAAGCAACACCTCTGAAGCCTCAATCAAAGGGGTATCCAGAGGGGTGAAGCCATAGAGAGAATAGGTATCTCTTAAAATGGAAGCCATACGGTCAAACTGAATTTGTTTGGCAGGCAGCAGTTCCATAAATCCAGACAGGGTACGGGGTTGAATTTTACTCATCATTGTTCTCCTTCTTCCATATGAAATCTCAATATGAGTTTCCACACCAACACATCACAATGTGGAAAAAAACACTCCCGTCCCCAGATTGGGACGAGAGCAATCAGACGCTTTGTGGTGCCACCAAACATGAAAACGGGGTGTTGTTTCGGTTGGTTCCATACGATGGATCAAGGCACCGCATCGATCTCCAGCCCACTGATAGTACTGTTTTGACCAGTCAAAACATAAAGTCCAAAATGATGTCAGCCATTTCAAAGCATACAATGCAATTTGGTGGACGACTGGTCGTTTCTGCACCGTCATGGTGGTACCTGTTTCTTAAAGTGCAAAAGGAATGCGATTGGGATTCATGACTTCACGCCAATCCAAATCACCACGGGCCAGACCGTGAATCAGCAGTTCAGCCGTTGCCACATTTGTGGCCATTGGGACAGAGTGCTGGTCACACAGATGGGCAATATAAGTCACACTGGCATCCATATCGGTATCCAGAGGGGAATTAAAAAAGAGAACCATATCAATTTCATTGTAGATAATGCGTTGACCAATTTGCTCCACCCCGCCATGTTCATGGGAGAGGAATAAATTGACTGGGAGACCAGTGGCTTCTGCGACCATTCGACCAGTGGCATTGGTTGCACAGACAGTATGCTTGGACAAGATACCACAGTAGGCTGTACAGAACTGAACCATCAGCTCCTGTTTACGATTGTGAGACATAATTGCAATATTCATGGTGGCAGTACCTCCTTCTATACAATCTGGTTAAGCAAACCTCATAAGAGGGACAGCTTCGCCAGTCAATCGCCGGGCAATGTTTTGATAAGCAGCACAAGCCCCCTTATGGGCAGGAAAGGGAAGGAAGTGCTCTGAAGAAGTAGCTTGGAACAGATGCACATCATTTGGGATCATACCCAACAGAGGAAGCCCCACATAATCCATTACCTCATCAATGGTCATAGGAAAATGGGAAAGTTGTTTTGCTTTTACCCCATTCAAAATGATATGTGCAGGAATGGTATGGGGAAGGGAATTGGCTGTCAGTTGGCTGCCTCTCAGAGCGGGCATGGTACAGTGGCTCAACACCAAAACACCATCGCTGACGGCACAGGCAGACTGAAAACTGACACCAAGACCAGGTGAAGTATCAATTAAAATATAGTCATATGCTGCTTTTGCACAAGATACCAGAGCATTAAATTTTTCCAAAGAAAGGGCAGAGGGAATGGAGACAGGAGCCAAGAGAAGAAAAAGGCTTTTATGGATGGGGTGGACGGTAACTGCTTGGGAAAGGGAGCAACGACCAGCCATGACATCCATACAATCCATACACACAGTATCACTGCATCCAAACAGCAAATCCAGACATCGCATTCCAAAATCGAAATCAATACACAGTACACGTTTTCCAAGGTGAGAGAGGGCAATACCCACCCCAACCACAGTAGAGGACTTTCCTGTACCACCTTTTCCAGAAACAACAGAAATTACAGTGCCCATATCAAAACGTTCCTCCAGTATCAAGTCAAGTCTATCACAAATCCACGTCACGTCAATGGTTTTTTCAAAAATAATGTGAGAATATTTACTGAAAAATCAGTTAAGGTGTGAAAATAAATAGTTTTGCACAAGAAAGCAGGGGGTTAAAGTGGTTGCTTCTGAATTTTTGCCCATCGCCTGGGATAACCTTTTAAGGTGGGAGCCACTTTCCGAATCTTAATGACACGATGAACAATTTCGGTTTGAGGAATGGTGTAATCTACAATTTCTTCCACACGTCCACCGAGTAATTTTATACAGTGTTGGGCATCATCCAATTCCTGTCGAGAGTCAGTAGATTTCATGGCAAGAAAGCATCCACCAACTTTCACATAGGGAAGACACAATTCACATAAAAGGCGCAGCTCTGCCACTGCCCGAGCGGTGGCAAAGTCAAAAGCATCTCGATAGCCTTTCACAAGAGCCTGTTCCTCTGCTCTGGCATGAATGGCGGAAAGATTGGATAAAGAAAGACTTTGTGCTACCTCATTGAGCCAATCCACACGCTTGTTCAAACTGTCCAACAAAGTGACCTGCAAGGATGGTACCAAAATTTTCAGCGGCAGACCGGGAAACCCTGCGCCTGTGCCTACATCAATGAGGGTTTTGTCTTCAAAGTCGGCACAGTTGAGAAGGGCAGCACAGTCTAACATATGGAGTTGTGCTACCTTGTCCGGTTCTGTAATGGCAGTTAAATTCATGACCTGATTTTTTTCCAACAGCATTGCCCCATACTGTGCCAGTTGTTGGGCTGCCTGCGGTGGAATCTGAGAAGTAAGAGAGAGGGTCTCAAGACCAGAGGCAATGAGTGTTTCCATAACAATATTATCCTCCAAAATTTGATAGCAGTCCAGCAATCCCAAGGGGAAGGCTAGCAAGGGCAATGAGCCAAAGCACAACAGCCCCGGAAATTGCAGCCCACTTGGCAGGTGTGCCTGTGGTTTTCCAGCTTACCACCAACAGAATACCCAACCCCAACAGACCAGGCACAGCCAAAAGGGGACCTAGATTGCCAAGCATAGTGCCGTTGTAAAAATAGTAGGTGGTCAATGCCACTAAGATGACCATATAGACAAGCCCAATCCATGCCAGAGTGCGTTTGACAGGGGAGGCAGGAGTATAGGTTGATTTGTCCTGATGGTCATTCCAATGTTCATCCTTCATGGGAACGCTCCTTCAATAAGTCTCGAATTTCCATCAGCAGCAGTTCTTCCCGAGAGGGTGCAGGAGGTGCAGGTGTCTCCTCTTTGGCAGCTTTTTTCCATCGAATTCGGTTGACCAGTTTGACAAGACAAAAGACAGCAAAAGCCATAATGAGGAAATTTAGAACAGCAGAGAGAAAACTGCCAATTCCCAAGGTAGAGCCACCAACAGACACATTCCAGACAGATAAATCAGCTCCGCCATTGGTAAGTAGTAGAATCAGAGGCATTAAAATGTCATTGGTCAAAGAGTCTGCAATGGACTTGAATGCACCACCTACAATGACACCGACAGCCATATCTAGTACATTGCCTCTGGCAATAAAAGTTTTAAATTCACGAATAAATTCTCGCATGTGTGTAACCTTTCTCAGTGGAATCATATTGTTTCCTGTGAAACTGTGTGCCCCACGAAGCGGTGACTCCGTGGGGCAGGGGTTGAACCATTATTTTTTAGGAATCATGACTTCCATACCACCCATGTAGGGACGCAGTGCAACAGGAATTTTGACAGAACCATCTGCCTGTAGGTTGTTTTCCAAGAATGCAATCAACATACGGGGAGGAGCAACCACAGTGTTATTTAATGTATGGGGCAGATAGGTGCGACCGTCACTGCCTTTGACACGCATTTTCAGACGGCGAGCCTGGGCCTCACCCAGATTGGAGCAGGAACAAACCTCAAAATATTTCTGCTGACGGGGAGACCATGCCTCAATGTCACAGGACTTTACTTTCAGGTCAGCCAAGTCACCAGAGCAGCACTCCAGTTGACGGACAGGAATATCCAGAGAGCGGAACAGCTCCACAGAATAACGCCACATCTTTTCATACCAGTCCATAGATTCCTCTGGCTTACAGACAACCACCATCTCTTGTTTTTCAAACTGATGAATGCGGTATACACCACGTTCCTCAATTCCGTGGGCACCTTTTTCTTTGCGGAAGCAGGGGGAGTAGGAGGTCAAAGTCTGGGGAAGCTGGTCCTCAA
This sequence comes from uncultured Oscillospiraceae bacterium, assembly GCA_944383165.1. Classification (GTDB taxonomy): domain Bacteria; phylum Bacillota; class Clostridia; order Oscillospirales; family Oscillospiraceae; genus Lawsonibacter. Next base: position 7,751 of record CALWON010000010.1, on the reverse strand, counting down.
ACAGCATCTGGTCAATAAATTTGCCAATCATGGAGTGCTCGGAGGTGCCAATGAGGTACAAGTCCTCACCCTCAATTTTGTACATCATAGCATCCATTTCGGTCTGGCTCATGACACCTTCTACCACATTACCATGAATCATAAAGGGAGGAATGCAGTAAGTAAAGCCCTTGTTAATCATAAAGTCACGGGCGTAAGCCAAAACACTGGAATGCAAACGGGCAATATCTCCCATTAAATAGTAAAATCCATTGCCAGAGACACGACCAGCAGAGTCCATATCAATACCCTGAAAAGACTCCATAATCTGTGTATGATAGGGGATTTCGTACTCAGGAACAACAGGATCACCAAAACGCTGTATCTCTACATTGTGGCTGTCATCAGGACCAATGGGAACAGAGGGGTCAATGATGTTGGGAATGAGCAGCATAATATGGCGGATTTTTTCTGCCAACTCAGCCTCCTTGGCTTCCAACTGGGCAAGGCGGTCAGCATTTGCTTTCACTTGCTCCTTTGCTGCCTCTGCCTCAGCCAGCTTGGATGGGTCTTTTTTTGCCTGTCCCATCAAAATGCCCACCTGCTTGGACAGAGCATTACGGGAAGAACGCAGCTCCTGAGCCTCAGCCATAACAGTGCGATTTTCTGCATCCAGAGCCAGCACCTCATCTACAAGGGGCAGCTTGCTGTCCTGAAACTTCTTCTTTATGTTCTCACGGACTACATCGGGATTTTCACGAATAAATTTGATGTCTAACATAATATGGTTCCTCCAAAATGATAAACTCTATTTCTTTTATGTTTCACGTGAAACATAGTTTAATACAATGCCTGATAGATTTCCTGATAGCGGTCATATGGGGAAAAACGACCATTGTCAGTGGTACTCTCTTTTGGGAGAGCATCTACAAGGTCAGCTTGTTCCATTCGGTCAATTAAACCACGTGCTTTTGTATACTGTTCTTTTACATATGCCTCATTGATTTGCCAAAACAAATCTGTTGCCTGAACGGTGCGAGTCAACTGGGTTGACAGCTCCTCTTTTTGGGTAGTCAAACTATCAAGCTGTTCTTGTAGCTGGGTGTTTTCCTGTTCAACTTTGGACAGTTCCTCAATGAGCTGCATATTTTTTTCATAAATGTCCTGATCTGACTGCATGTTACTAATGGATTCTCGCAGACCAGACACAGACTGGTTTAGACTGTCCACCACTGCTTCATTTTGCCGTCGCTCCATCATATAGGTCATCAGCATCAAAAGGAAAGCAGCGGCAAATAAAATGGTAATATATTTGAACACAGATTGCCGGCGTTTCTCTGGTGTAGCTGGTGGAACATAAGCAGGTTGTTTTTCAGAAGACTGAGTTGTTTCCTCCTGCTGAGAGGAGGATTTTTCTTCCATCACGAATTGGTTCACTCCTCTCTGCGAAGCTGATTTAATAGGGCAAGCAAAGCCTCTAAATCTTCTGTCCCATAGTATTCCAACTGGATTTTCCCTTTCTTTCCATGATGGGAAATGCTGACTTTGCGCCCAAAGCGGCTGGACAGGGATTTTTCCAACTCGTTTAAATGTAGTGCAATGTCATCCGCAACAGGAGTTTCTTGCTGTGTAGAGTTGAGCTGTTTTTGCATGGTCTTGACCAGTTGCTCTGTTTGACGCACAGAAAGCCCATGGTTCACCACCTGTTTGGCAGCTTCACGCTGTAGGCTTATAGTTGGAGCACCTAAGATAGCTCTGGCGTGCCCAGCTGAAATTGCATCTTCTTCAACCAAGACAAGAATATCCTCAGGCAATGCCAGCAGGCGCAATGTGTTGGCAATGGCTGGACGGGATTTTCCCATCTGTTCGGCCACTTCCTCCTGCGTTAAACCATATTCTTCCATTAATACCTGATAGCCTCTGGCTTCTTCAGCAGCATTTAGATCCTCACGCTGTAAATTTTCAATCAGAGCGAGTTCCATTACTTTTCGGTCATCTGCTTCAATGACAACGGCTGGTACTTCATCAAGCCCAGCTAATTTGGCAGCACGCCAACGACGTTCACCGGCAATAATCTGGTAGTACCCAGAAGCCAAACGGCGTACAGTCAAAGGCTGAATGATTCCATGTATGCGAATGGACTCAGAAAGTTCTGCGAGACTTTCTGGATCAAATCGTTTTCTGGGTTGATTGAGTCCTGGTTCCACCTGAGAGATAGGCAAAGAGAGGGAGCCCTCACCCTGTTGTGTCAGCTCTGGATCACCCAGAAGTGCATTCAGCCCTCGACCAAGCCCAAGCTCTGTTTTTCGTTTTGCCATATCATACACCTCCTTGCCTGAAACAGTCATTGCCCATAGATGATAAGCATAAACTATCTAGGGGCGCAGTTACTTGGCTATTTTCCATTCTCTGCACTGATGATTTCTTTTGCAAGAGAGCGATAAGCCAAAGAACCACGGGAATACTTGTCATACTCTACAATGGGTTTTCCATGACTGGGGGCTTCCGCCAGACGGACATTGCGGGGGATGACAGAGGCGTAGACCTGACCAGGGAAATAGCGCTTAATCTCCTCAGCTACCTGCACAGATAGGTTGGTGCGCCCATCATACATGGTAAGAAGAACTCCTTCAATGGACAAATCAGGGTTAACACTGCGTTTCATCAGACGAATGGTGGAAATAAGGTCGCTAAGCCCTTCCAAAGCGTAGTATTCACATTGAACAGGTACCAGCAAGGAGCCAGCAGCGCAGAGTGCGTTAATGGTGAGAAGTTCCAGTGAAGGGGGGCAGTCAATGAAAATATAATCATACTGTGCAGATATTTGGGAGAGGGCTTTTTTCAATAGTTGCTCCCGGTCTGCAATGGAAATAATTTCTACCCCAGCGCCTGCCAATGCCTTATTGGACGGTATGACATCACCATATTTTGTGTGTACAATTGCCTTTTGTGGGTCTGCGCCATTCACCAATACATCATAAATATTAGGAGAGGCGGTATTTTTGTCCACACCCATACCAGAAGTGGCATTGGCCTGAGGGTCAAAGTCACAAAGCAGCACCTTTTTGCCCATAGTGGACAGTGAGGCAGTAAGATTTACTGTGGTTGTGGTTTTTCCTACACCGCCCTTTTGGTTGACAATGGCGATAATTTTTGCCATACAAAAACCTCCTGACGGGGAAATATGTAGAAGTAACAGAAAAATCTGTACCAACAACCCATTATATCAATCCATTGGTGTGGTTGCAACTGTTTTAGATGTATTTTTCTTTGTCACGACGCATTTCTTTTGGAAAGGCTCCTTGTGTTTCACGTGAAACATTTCCTAACTGTGGTGTGAATGGTCGGACTGCTTTGGGATTTCAATCGTCAAAATGATATTGTCCTCCTTCTCTTCCTGATGGCAGTCTGCATGGATACCTGCCAGTTCCATAAGGCGGAGACTACGGGTTAATGTATTGAGAAAAATACGGATATCTTTTACAATAAAGGTTTTTTTCTGTTTCCGTTCCGGTTTTGCGGGTGGTGCTTGCTGCAATAAAGTTTCAACTAAACGTTCCGTCTCTGCTACAGTCATTTGATGCTCAATTACTTGAAGCGCGGCTTCCTGTTGCAGTTGCGCATCTTTTAAAGGCAACAGAGCCCTTGCATGGCGCTCGGTTGCACCCGCAGTTTGCAGAGCTTCTAGCACCTCTTTGGGCAGTTTGAGGAGGCGAAGTTTATTGGCAACAGCGGATTGGCTCTTTCCAATCTGTCTGGCTGCTTCCTCTTGTGATAAGTGATAGGTGGAGATCAACCGACTCAATGCCAAAGATTCCTCTAAAAAATCCAAATCTTTTCGCTGTAAATTTTCCACTAGGGCAAGCAAAGAGGATTGTTCATTGTCAATATTGAGGGAAAGGCAGGGTACTTCCCTTAGCCCTGCCAGTTTTGCAGCCCGTAGCCTGCGTTCCCCTGCCACTAACTCCCATTGGCTACCCATGCGGCGTACTGTGAGAGGCTGTAATAATCCCAGGGTTTGAATGGAAGCAGCCAATTCTTCCAATTCCTGACGGTCGAAAATGCGTCTGGGTTGTTCGGGATTGGGGACAATGGCATCCACAGATAGAAACAGAACCTTATTGGTTTCTAAGTTTCCCCTTTTTTTTAGCAATGGCATAAGAGTGCCTCCCATACTGATATGATAGTTTCTATAGTGTATCACATTTGGGAAAAGTTGCCATTGAAATTGGTCGAGCATAACTTGAAAACAAAAAAGAAAGTTAAGCACGAAATTCTTTCAAAAAGAAAATTGTATATTTTTATAAAATAAATTACAAAAATAAGTTATAATCATAAATAAAAAATAAAATAATAAAAAATTGCAAAATATAGTTGATATTTTTTGAAATATGTGTATACTTATAAAAGCAGAAAACAAGATAAAAATGCAAGAAAGACAACTTGTTGATGCGTTTCAAGGGGGAGGAGTTAGTGATATGAGCAAACAGAACAAGCTGCCATTGGCATTCTGGATTTTTATTGGATTGTTGGTGGGTATTGTGGCAGGACTGGGATTGATGCTGTTGCCAAACCAATCAGGGGTCAGTATTGCAAAATCTTATATCCAGCCATTTGGAACAATTTTTCTTAATTTACTAAAGTTTGTAGTGGTTCCCATCGTGTTGTTTTCCATTGCCGCTGGTGTGGTCTCTATGAAAGACATTGGAAAAGTAGGCTCTATTGGGGCAAAAACCATTGTATATTACATTTGTACTACTGCATTTGCAATTGTACTGGCGTTAATTTTAGCCACAATAGCAAAAAGTTTGCATTTGTTCCCTGCCCTTCAGACAACTGGGCTAGAATATACCCCTCCTGAGGGACAGAGTTTAATGGATACCATTGTAGGGATTTTTCCATCCAATGCCATCCAACCTTTGGCAAATGCTACCATGTTGCAGGTGATTGTCATTTCTATCTTTTTGGGGTTTGGTGTGCTGCTGGCAGGAGAACAGGGGATTCTGGCAGCCCAGACCATTGAAAGTTTCAATGAAGTGTTTACCAAAATTATGGACCTCATTATTCGCCTTTCCCCAGTCGGTGTGGCATGCCTCATCTGTCCAGTCATTGCAGAAAATGGACCTAGCATTCTCAGTCAGTTGGCATTGGTGTTACTGACTGCCTATATTGGATACATTGTCCATGCGCTTTTGGTGTACTCTACCACAGTTGGAGCACTAGGTGGTGTATCTCCTGCGAAATTCTTCACGGGTATGGCTCCAGCTATGATGATGGCATTTTCTTCTGCTTCTTCTGTGGGTACACTCCCATTTAATATGGAGTGTGTGGAAAAACTAGGTGCAAAACGGGATGTAGCTTCTTTTGTTTTGCCTTTGGGTGCCACCATTAACATGGATGGTACTGCCATTTATCAGGGTGTATGTGCAGTCTTTATTGCAAGTTGTTATGGTGTGTCATTGACATTGGGTGATATGGTTACCATTGTGCTGACAGCCACATTGGCATCCATTGGCACAGCAGGTGTGCCAGGTGCAGGCATGGTGATGCTTGCTATGGTGCTTCAAAGTGTAGGATTGCCTGTGGAGGGCATTGCCCTGGTAGCAGGGATTGACCGTATTTTTGATATGGGGCGTACCACCGTGAACATTACTGGTGATGCTGCTTGTGCCCTGGTGGTCTCCAACTTGGAGAGTAAGAGGGAGTCCAGAAAGTAAATAGAAAATAGACCAATAGAAAAGTGGTCACAGTTGCTATAACTGTGACCACTTTTTATCATATATTTCTTGGTATATAACATATCCTCATCAAAAAAATTCATGTATAGTCTTTAGATAAGAATGTTTCTTCTTAATCCTGATTTTGTGCTGTACAACAAAAGAAAATTTGCGAAAAAATGTAAATATTAAGAATTGCCAGCAAAATTTTTTCTGCTTAATTTAAGAAAAATAAAGAAAAGGCATTGCACAATAGAAAAATATTTTGTAGAATAGCAGGTATCAAAAATAAGTCGTGACCTGTAAGTGCTCAGGTCACGCAATTCTTTTTCTTTTTAAAACATTCCATTGTGGATGTAAAGATGTTATGGAAGTGCAAAAGAAACACATATTGTTTACAATATATAAAACATAGTTTTAAATGGATATAGAAAGGGTGGAACACACGATGGAGCTTTTGAAGGAGAGAATCCGAAAAGATGGCAAAATCAAAGGAAACGATGTTCTGAAGGTAGACAGTTTTCTCAACCACCAGATGGATGTTGCCCTGTTTGCTGAGATTGGCAAGGAATTCAAACGCCGTTTTGCTGACTGTGAAGTGAATAAGATTTTAACTATTGAAGCATCCGGCATTGGGATTGCCTGTATTGTGGCGCAGTATTTTAATTGCCCTGTTATTTTTGCAAAAAAGAATCAGACAAAAAACATTGCAGGTGAGGTTTACACCTCACAGGTGGAATCCTTCACTCATGGGCGTATCTACAATATTATTGTGGCAAAAGAGTTTTTGGGTCCTGGTGATAAAGTGCTGTTAATTGATGATTTCCTGGCAAATGGTGCTGCGTTAGAGGGATTAGCCAAGTTGGTGAGAGATTCTGGTGCAGAACTGGTGGGTGCTGGTATTGTCATTGAAAAAGCATTTCAGCCAGGCGGGGATCGGCTACGTGCGGAAGGACTGAGAATAGAGTCCCTTGCCAGAGTAAAGTCTATGGATGAAAAAACAGGGGTTGAATTTGTAGACTGATTTTTATGGTTAAAGCCATGAAAACATGGTTTTAATAAATATACTCAATAATGTTTAGGAGGAACACAAAAAATGAAACGCAAACTGCTGACATTTGTCATGGCAATGGCAATGGTGCTTGGCTTGGCTTCCTGTGGTGGAGGTGGCACTACCTCTACAGATGGCAGTCAAAGCACAACCGGTTCCACAAGCTCCACAGGAACCAGCACTGCCCAGAATACGGATTTCAAAGTTGGTGCCATTTATATCAACAAAAAGAGCGACACCGCAGGGTATACCTACGCACACCATACAGGAATTACCACTGCAATGGAAGCTCTGGGACTGGATACCAACACTCAACTGGTGATTGTAGACGAAGTGGCTGAGGATGATAATGCAGTGGGTGCCGCAGTGGACACTCTGGTAGGCGAGGGCTGCAACATTATTTTTGGTATCTCCTTCGGTTATATCAATGCTATGGACCAGAAGGCACAGGAGTATCCAGATGTGATTTTCTCCCATGCCACTGGTTACAAGAGCAATGAGACCAACTTCAATAACTACTTTGGTCGTATTTATCAGGCACGTTATCTGGCTGGTATTGCAGCAGGTATGAAGAGTCTGGAGACTGGAAACAACAATATTGGTTATGTTACTGCCTATGGCACAGAGTACGCAGAGACCTGCTCTGGCATTAACGGCTTTACACTGGGCGTACAGTCTGTGAACCCTGATGCTACTGTTTATGTAAAAGAGTTAGGTGCATGGGCGGACGAAGTGAATGAGTCTGCATTTGCAAAAGAACTGATTGATTCCTTTGGCTGCGGTGTGATTGCACAGCATTGTGACTCTGCTCAGCCCCAGATTGCTGCCGCTGATGCTGGTGTGTTTGGCTGTGGTTATAACTCTGACATGACAGCAGATGCACCTACTGCACACCTGACTGCTCCCATTTGGAACTGGAATGTGTATTATCAGAAAGCCATTGAAACTGCTATGAACTGCACTCCTGATCAGTTTGTCACTGAAATGGGTGGCGGTGCATACTA
>CALWON010000009.1 GCA_944383165.1 uncultured Oscillospiraceae bacterium | reverse complement strand
ATTTGGTATCAAAAATAAACGGAATTGAAATAAAATTATGTGCTCCACTGTACAAGTGGAGCATTTTGTATTATAGTAGTTGCACTGAAAACTGTCAACAGCATTTTTCTATCATTTTTATTTAGATAATACTATCTCTTATTTTTAAAGATATACTCTTATTTTCTCTTGTATTCTCTTTTTCTATTTTACTTTTACTTCAAGGAGGAAGTTATGAATCGCATCCTATCCCGTGTCCGTCGCTGTATAGAGGACTATGAGATGATTCAAGAAAATGACCGTATTGCGGTTGGTGTCTCTGGTGGTAAGGATTCTCTCTTGCTGCTTACTGCACTTGCAAAGCTGCGTGATTTTTATCCAATCCCCTTCCAACTAGAGGCCATTACCTTAGATATGGGGCATGCTGATGGGATGTCTGGCATGGATTTCTCTCAAGTCTCCACCTACTGTCAGGAATTGAATGTGCCATACACCATTTTACCCAGTGAAATTCACCACATCATCTTTGATGTACGCAAAGAAACAAATCCATGCTCCATGTGTGCAAAAATGCGCCGTGGAGCATTGCACAACGCCATGCAGGAGCGTGGAATCCATAAAATTGCACTGGGTCATCACTATGATGACGCCATAGAAACCTTTTTTATGTCTTTGATTTTTGAAGGGCGTCTGTCCTGTTTCCAGCCAGTCACATGGTTGGACCGTACAGAAATCACACAAATCCGCCCTCTGCTCTACTGTGGGGAAACTTTGGTGCAACATACAGTACAAAAATTAAATCTTCCAGTGGTACACAACCCCTGCCCCGCTAACGGAAATACCAAACGGCAGGAAATCAAAGAACTGATTTATGAGTTGAATGGTCGCTATCCCCATCTGAAGGAGCGGGCTTTTGGTGCTATGCAGCGACTTCCTCTCCCTGCATGGGGTCCCATAGAACATCGCCGCCGTCCACTGCCTGAGGAACTTGAGGATTGATCATTCCTATTATAATCTTCTATATTCTGGATATAACATAAACAAACAAGTGAGGAGTAGACCTGTTATGAGTGAAGAAACCAAATTCAGTGCAAATCCCGGTAAACAGCTGATTCGTGAGGTAAATGGAGTTTCATATCAAAGAATCCCTATTAAAACACATCTGATTACCAATCAAGACAATATGGAAGATGTGATTTCTACCTATGCCAAAGAACAGATGCAGCCGGGTGATATTCTTTTTATCTCTGAAAAAGCTGTGGCATGTACCCAAAACCGTGCCATTCCAATGGAGGATATTAGACCCCGTCCACTGGCAGTGAAATTGAGTAAGTATGTGACCAAAACCCCCGCTGGCATTGGGCTTGGTATTCCTGAAACTATGGAAATGGCACTTCAGGAGTGTGGTACTCTGCGTATTTTGTTTGCTGCTTTTTGTAGTGTCATTGGAAAACTGTTGGGAAAACGGGGTTGGTTTTACATTGTGGCAGGTCCCAAAGCCAGAGGCATTGATGGTCCCACAGAAGGTACCATTCCTCCCTATGACCACTATGTTGTACTGACACCAGCCCAACCAATGGAAACCTCTAAAAAACTTGCCCGTTCCCTTGGGCATCCAGTTGCCATTGTGGATATCAATGACTTGGGGGCTAATATTTTAGGTTTCTCTGAACCATCCCCATCTATGGACTTGATTGCACAAATTCTGGGGGACAATCCCCTTGGGCAGTCTGACGAGTGTACCCCCATGGGCATTATTCGCAAGGTTTCATCCATATAATCATACAATACTGTGGAAACATCGGCAAAACACCAGATGATAGGCTATATGTAAAACCTATCATCTGGTGTTTTATTACATCAATTCAAAATTGCAATGCTCAATCATCTTTTTCTATGGATGTCATAGCATCCAGCGAAATGGTTTCTCCCAAAACTGTAACTGTTCCACCTTGATACTGGGCTGGATCAATCACCTTATGAAACTTTAACAGCGTCTCTCCTGCGTAGGGTGTAGAACTACAATTGGGCATTTCCACATCCAGTTCTTTTCCAGATGAATCCCTCAATGTCACACTGTCTCCCCATGCTGTGTCTTCTTGACTTTCCCATAGGTCCATAAGTTCCATGAGCTTTCCATTTTCCTGTTTCAGTCGAACAGATAAACCAACAGGAGAGAAGTAAATCTCTGATATCTCAATGACCTCTCCTTCTAATTCAATGGTCTGCTCTGGCTCCACAATCCACCCAAAGTCTTTTCCAGACACTGGAATCTCAAATGACCATTTGCCTGACACAATGGAAGGTGCTGCCACCAATGTTCCATTTGCTTCTGTCTCCCATGCACTGGGACCAACCAAATCTTCCCATGTAATCTCCAAAGATTCTATTTCTTCTGCCCAAGTCAACTTGGCTGTACTTGAATCCCAATGTGCTGCTTCATAGTAATAGATCTCTACAAAAGATAGGGTATTGTCATCTGGATTTTCATCTGTCCAAATACTGCCCATACCCAAAGACTGATAGCTACCATATGTACCACCCGTTCCTGTTCTATCTTTTCCCTTTGGAACAATGTGCCAATCCCGAAATTTATAATCCTCTTGATTGAGTACAGTTCCCTCTGGCACGGTCAGCTCACCCACCAAAACTAGGTTTCTTTGGTCAGTGTAAACCTGAGAAATATGAACCTCTGCCCCATTGTCTGCCATAGAGGTCAAGTCCATTACAACAAATCCAGGTGCCAGTTGCTCTGCGTCCTTCTGTGTCCCTCCAAAATACTCCAAAATTCTATCATCCAATTTTATCACTGCCGTAAATGCACACCCCATTGACAATAGGGCTGCTGCAATCAAAACGACAGTCATTTTTTTCATTCGTTTTATGGGTTTTCTCTCCTCTTGTTTTGAAAAAATTTGATTTAACATGGCTTGTTTCTGATCTGAAGATGGTTTTATTTGCTCAAAAACTTCTTTCCATTCATGCTTTTGCATTTTCTTCCTCCTCCAAAATGTGTTTCAGCTTATATCTGGCTTTTACCAGCCATGTACGAACCGTAGAATGATTTTGATTCAAGATTTGAGAGATTTCCAATGTGGTATACCCGTGATAATAGTGGAGATAAAGTACCATTCGATATTTCTCTGGCAAGGATAGAACATATTCCCATAATTCTTCCTGTGCTGGTTCTTTCCATGTCAGTTTCTGATATGTTTCCTCACTTGCCCTTTTTGTTCTCCACCAGTGTCTTAACTGATTCTTACATTCATTTTGGGCTGTGACAATCAGCCATGCCTTCTCGTGCTCTATATCACGAAATGGTTTTCTGTACTCCATCACTTTACGAAATACAGTCTGCGTTACATCTTCTGCATCCGGTATCGTTTTCATAAACATGATACAAATTTGATAAACCATATCTACATGTCGCTGGTAAATATCCTCCACTTCCCTTTGGGTGCGAATCTGTTCTATTGGAATCATCTCCTCTCCTTATCCTTCTATCTACTACACAATTTATCACATGAAAATGTTGACCATCATGAAAATTTGATAGACAAAAATAAAATGAGCAGCCGACTTCTTCACAGAAATCGGCTGCTCATTGATTTTATCAAGTAATTGGAGATATCAAATCAATTTATTTTATTCCTCTGCCATTGCCTTCGCAGCTTCAATTGCCTTTGCCTGTGCAGCAGGAGGACAATCTTCATAGCGAACAAAGTGGAAGGTAAAGGAACCACGGCTTTGGGTCATAGCACGCAGGTCGATGGCATAGGAAGTCATTTCTGCCATAGGAACTTCTGCCTCGATGACTTGCTCCCCTGTTGGAGTCGGATTCATGCCCATCACACGACCACGGCGTTTATTCAAATCACCGATGACATCGCCCATATAGCTGTCAGGTACGGTTACTTTCAGTTCACCCACAGGCTCCAACAGTACAGGATTGCCCTCAGGCATAGCTGCCTTGTAGGCTAGTTGTGCTGCTGTCTTAAATGCAATTTCGGAGGAGTCGACAGGGTGATAGCTTCCATCATAGAGAACAGCCTTCAGGTTGACCACAGGATAGCCAGCCAGTGGACCGTGGACACATGCCTCTCGCAATCCCTTCTCTACAGCTGGGAAGTAGTTCTTTGGAACGGAACCACCAAAGACTTCCTCTGCAAATACCATTTCTTCTTCGTCAAAGTTTGGCTCAAAGCGAATCCACACATCACCAAATTGACCAGAACCGCCCGTCTGCTTTTTGTGACGACCCTGTTTAGAAACTGTCTTGCGGATTTTCTCACGATAGGGAACACGGGGTGTTTTTAGCTCTACATCCACATTAAAGCGGCTCTTAAGCTTGGAAACCAAAACATCCACCTGAATATCACCAGCAGCATACAGCACCATCTGATGTGTCTCTGCATTGTTCACCACTGTGAAGCTGGGGTCCTCCTCGTTCAAACGGTGCAGACCCTGAGCCACCTTGTCCTCCTGTCCTCTTGTCTTTGGTGCAATTGCCACAGAGTAGTTGGGCTCTGCAAATGGAATAGGTGCCAGTGTAATGACCTTACGGGCATCACACAGAGTATCCCCTGTCTTTACCTTTTCCATCTTGCCGATGGCACCAATGTCACCGCAGGACAACTCTTTGACTTCCTCTGCCTTCTTGCCACGCATAATATACAAACGACCCAGCTTTTCACTGCTGCCAGTGCGTGCGTCCACCAATGTCATATCAGAAGTCACATTACCAGAGAGAACCTTGATGTAAGAATATTTTCCATACTGGTCAGAAACAGTTTTAAACACAAAGGCACAGGGCACACCGCCGGGAGCCACAGCAAATTCCTCCTTGGTGCCGTCAGGTGCGGTACCTTTCCGCATATTTCCTTCCGCAGGATTGGGCAGCAACTCTGCAATGGAGTCCATCAGCATCAGAGAACCCATGGTACTCAGAGCAGAACCGCACAACACTGGGAACAAAGACAGCTCACGGACACCCTGACGCAGTCCCTGAATCATCTCCACATAGGTGAAATCCTCACCGGCAAAGAACTTATCCATAAATTCTTCACTGGTCTCTGCTACAGACTCCTTCAAAGCGTCATTAAACTCAGTGACAACCTCATTTTTCCCCTCTGGAATCTCAATTTCTACACGCTTGCCGTCACGCATTTCATAGGCACGTTTATTCAAAACGTCAATGATGCCAATGACCTTCTTGTTATCATCCCAAATGGGTACAACCAGAGGGGCAATCTTGTTGCCAAATCGCTCACGCAGTGCCTCAAAGGTGGCGTTATAGTCGGAGTGGTCCTCATCTGTCTTGGAGATGTAGACAAAGCGGGGCATATCACGCTCCTCACAATATTTCCATGCCTTCTCCAAACCAACACTGATTCCATCTTTGGCAGAACAGACAATGATGGCTGCATCCGCAACAGTCAAGGCTTCCATGACTTCACCAGAAAAATCGAAGCCACCCGGAGTATCCAAAATGTTGATTTTACAACCCTTATATTCCACTGGAGCCACAGAGGTGGAGATGGAAATTTGACGCTTAATCTCCTCTGGGTCATAGTCACAGACGGTATTTCCGTCCGCAGACTTTCCCATACGGTCGATTGCACCAGTCATATAGAGCAAACTCTCTGCCAGTGCGGTCTTACCGCTACCACCGTGTCCCAACAGACAGACATTACGGATGTTTTGTACAGAATAGCTCATTGTTGATTCCACTCCTTATATTTTGACATCTGTGACACATATGCACAGGTGAAGAAACTTGGCATACGGTTCAATCTATTGGTTATTATAACGTATAATATTCATTCTGGCAACCATTTTTTTGGTCGTATCTCCGTGTCCACATCGGTATTTCACAGATTTTCTCACATTTTTTTGTGTAAAGTGACCATTTTACAGGTTCGTTTTGCTTTTAACAAACTTTACAAAAAAATTAGGATTCCAGAAAATTTTCTGGAATCCTACCAAATTACTTATGTCGTTTGCCACATAACCACACAAGATTCTGAATAGGGTGGAGTGGGAAGTTCTGCATCCATCCCCTCATGCTCCAAAATTTCACACAGTTGCGTCATCTGTTCCGATGTAATGGTGCATATTGTCCATCCCTCAGCATCCTGTTCCCATTCTAACCCAGAAAGCAGATCCATACCAGCCTCTGGCATATGTGCAATACGTAACACAGTCTGCTGTTCTGGGACAGCAAATGTGGCTACCCCTGCTCCAGATACATCGTCTGGCATTGCCTTTCTTTCCATACCAGATGCAACAGAATTTGTGACTGTGGTGCTGGCTCCCTCTGTTGTCCGCTCCATCTGTTGATATAATCCAAAACACAAAATCATACAGGCAGCAAGTCCTGCTCCAATATACCGAATTTGATGGTATGTCAGGGGGATTTTTTTCTTTTTTTCTTGTCTAATCTGTGTCATAACAGATGTCTTTAGTTGTTCTGGGGCAGATGTTTCTCCCAGTTCACGCAATTCTTTCTGTGTGTCCATCAATGCCTCATAAAGTGCTCGACATTCATGGCAGTGGTTCAGGTGCTCCATCAATTCTTTCTCATCGTTTTCCGACAATGCACCATCTATCGCCAGACAAATCTGTTCCTCCCTCTCTTGACAAGGTCTCATCCCAGTCACCTCCCCTTGGAGTTCTTCTTCTTAGACGAAAATCCTTCAAAAAGGTTCCCTGTCAAATTCTTTTGCATGGTCAGTCTGGCTCTTGCAATCCGTGATTTCACAGTCCCCAAATCAATTCCCAAAATATCGCTAATTTCCTGATAGGAAAACCCAGATAATTCCCGCATCACCAACACCTGTCTATAATGTTCAGGTAATGACTGTAATTCCTGTTCTACCGCCTTGCGTACCTCTTTTTGTTCGATCTGATGATGTGGGTCAGCATCTGGGGCAACTGGTTCCTGTATAAACGCCTGTTCATCATCAAAAGAGACAGATGCTCCATGTTCCTTCTGCCTTTTTTGCTTGCGTAAAAAATCAATACATACATTATTGGCAAGGCGGTACATCCATGTAGAGAAGCTGCTGTTTCTCTGAAATTGCTGCAAAGACCGCCACGCCTTTAAAAACGCTTCCTGACTTAAATCCAACGCATCTTCTGGATTTCTTGTCATACGAAGCATCAAAGTATAAACTCGATTTTGCTGGCTCTCAAGCAACTGGGCAAATGCCTCCTCATCTCCTGCTTTTGCCCGCTCCACCAGCTCCTGTTCTGTCATCTACATTCTCCCCCTGTTTCTGTCACTGGTCACACAAATCCCGTTTGATCCCCTTTGTGACCCGATATACATCTTCTAAGGTGGTAATTTTGACAATTTGTTCTTTGTAGTATCCTGCATGAGGCATACCCTTCAAATACCATGCATAGTGTCTGCGTGCCTCCAGACAGGCAATTTTTTCTCCCTTATTGGCAGCCGCCAGTTCAAACTGCCGTACTGCTGTATCACATCGCTGGGCAAGGGACGGCAGGGGTGGAATCTCCCTTCCCTCCAGCACTGCTTTACACTGAGCAAACAGCCACGGATTTCCAAAAATACCTCTGCCAATCATGGCAATGTCTGCACCAGTATAGTTTAAAATGCGCTGTGCATCAGTTGGTTTAAAAATATCTCCATTGGCAATGACTGGGATATGAACCGCCTTTTTTACCTCACGAATCCAATCCCAGTTGGCAGTTCCAGCATACATCTGTTTTCTAGTTCTTCCATGGACTGCTACTGCTGCTACCCCTGCTGCTTCCATTGCCTTTGCAAACTCTACACAGTTGATAGAGCCTTTATCCCATCCCAGACGAAATTTCACTGTAACTGGGCAGCCTGCACCACGGATGACCGCCTCTGCCACTTTTACCGCCTTCCCAGGGTCTCGCATCAAACCAGAACCATCCCCCGAATTTGCCACCTTTGGCACCGGGCACCCCATATTGATGTCAATGAAATCAGCACCAGATACTTCATGGGCAATGGCGGCCGCCTCCTGCATACACACTGGGTCACTGCCAAAAATCTGTGCCGCTGCTGGGTGTTCTCCTTCTCCCAGTTGTAGAAGCGGTATGGATTTTTTATCTTGATAACACAGTGCTTTTGCACTGACCATTTCTGTACAGGTCAATCCTGCCCCCTGCTCTCTGCAAATGGTACGAAATGCCACATCTGTCACACCAGCCATTGGTCCCAATGCCAGTGGGGTTTTAATCTCAATTCCTCCAATGGATACCATTGATGTCCTCCATAATTTGAAAATAGTCTCTTGATTTAGGTCACGACATTTTATCATAGACCCAATCAGTTGACAAGGCGGTGAGAAGTGATTACAATGTCAAAAAACAGTTTTTGTGAGGGTATCAAACTATGGAATTGTCTTTTTTAGAACTGTCTCTGCGTAGTATTTCCGCGTATCGTCCCATTTTAGATACAAAAGAACTGACTTTAGTATGTCAACTATTATCTGCCTGCAATCAAAAAGATGGGATGAAAGCATTAGATAGCTATACCAAACTATTTTACCAGCTTTATTCCAACCACTATACCAGCCTTGGCAGTTGGCTTTGGGATTATTTGCGCTACACAGAATCCCCTTATGGGCAGATGGTGGAGCACAACAAAAAAAATACTACTTTAGAACAGGCAGCACACAGGGAACTGGAGTTACTGATTGAACTGGCTGCCACACCTGCTGAAACCTATTTACTGACCATCCAGTCCCTTCTCCCCCTTGAGCATTCTCTTTTGGTGGACACACTGCCCAAATGGGAGCATACCGTTCCCTTTACTGTGTCTGATTTGGTCCAATTCTACGGAAAAAATGGGTGTGGTCAATATGCTCAATACCGCACCTTCCTATGGGAAAACGGGATTCTTGTACCAGTGACTGACCCAGACTGCCCAAAACCCATCGAGCTTTTGGGATATGACCATCAACGTCAACAGGTATTGGAAAACACCAAACTCCTGATGGCTGGGCACACTGCCAACAATGTTTTACTGTTTGGTGATGGCGGCACCGGAAAATCTGCCACCGTGAAATCTATGCTCTATCTCTCTGGTATGGAGGATTTGCGCCTGATTGAAATTCAAAAAGAAAATTTAGTGGGTATGCCTCAACTGATCCGTTCTCTGGCTGGAAAACGGCAGAAATTTATTCTGTTCATTGATGACCTGGCTTTTGATGAGGATGATTTGACTTATTCCTCTCTCAAAACCATTTTAGAAGGTGGTCTGGAAAAACGCCCTGCCAATGTTGCCATCTATGCCACATCCAACCGCCGTCATCTTGTGCGCCAGAATTTCAGTGACCGTGGTACAGATGAAGTGGATGCCTTTGAGACCATTGCAGAAAAAACTGCATTGGCTGAACGGTTCGGACTGCGTATTCCCTATATGACCATGAATAAAAAAGAATACCTGTCTCTCATTGACCATTTAGCAAGTTTATTCCACATTGTCATGGAACCAGAATTGCTCCACGCCAAAGCGATGGAGTGGGAAATCCGCCATGCTGGTCGTACCCCCAGAGTGGCCCGTCAATTCATTGCCAGCCTGGTTTCCGATGCCATTCAATAAACTGACTCAAAAGAACAGGGAGAGTTCCAAAATTGGAACTCTCCCTTTCTTGTTTGGGTGGTTTCCCACTCTTTAATTAAACCATTGCTTTCTCTTTCTTTGCAGTTGTATATTGCAGCACACAAATGCCACCTACTACCACAACACCAATCACATCAGAAATTGGCTCTGGATACAGCATACACAGACCACCAGCAACCAGCAAAATACGGAACACTACATTTAGATTGCGATACAGGAACCCGTTCAGTGCAGCAGCAATCCCCAAAATACCAAACAGGGAGGTTACACAAATCTGAATCACTTGTAAGGGATTTGTCACACCCTCAAACAACATGGCAGGGCTGAATGCAAAAATGTATGGGACAATAAATGCCGCAATGGCAAGACGGGTGGCATTAAATGCAGTTTTCATAGGAGGTGCCTTTGCAATGGCAGAACCAGCATAAGCTGCCAGTGCAACAGGTGGCGTAATGTCTGCCACGATGCCAAAGTAGAATACAAAGAAGTGGGCAGCTACCACAGGGATGCCAATCTCTGGGCTAATCAAAATGGGGGCACAAGTAGAAGCCATAATGCAGTAGTTTGCAGTGGTGGGAACACCCATACCAAGTACAATACAGCAAAGCATGGTCAAAAACAGAGCAACAATAGCTCGTCCACCAGAAATGGCAACAATACCAGTAATCAGCTTGGAGGCAAGACCAGTGGAGGTGATACATCCAGCAACCAAACCAGCCATAGCACAGGCAACTGCAACGGTAATGGTTCCTTTTGCACCTGCTTCCAATGCATCAATGATTTTCTGGAGGCTGATGCGGTCATCTTTGTTGACAATACCCACCAAAATGGTAATGCCAATGGCAATGGTAGCAGAAAACTGCATAGTGTACATATTGGTAGATACCATCACCACCAAAATAATCAGAGGCAACAACAGGTAGACCTTAGGCAGCAATTCCCGCATTTTAGGCAGTTCTTCACGAGGGATTCCCTTTAAGCCTAGCTTTTGCGCCTCTAAATGAACCGCAATATAAATTCCTGTAAAATACAGAATAGCAGGCAGAATGGCTTTCAAAGCCACCTGAGAATAGGGAATGCCCATATACTCTGCCATCAAAAAGGCAGCTGCACCCATAATAGGGGGCATAATCTGACCACCAGTGGAAGCAGAGGCCTCAACAGCGCCGGCAAACTCAGCCTTATAGCCTGTCTTTTTCATCATAGGAATGGTGACAGAACCAGTGGTAACGGTATTACCTACAGAGGAACCAGACACCATACCACACAGTGCAGAGGAAATAACAGCAACCTTAGCAGGACCACCAGCAGAAGCACCTGCAAGAGAATTTGCCAGATTGATAAAGAAGGCAGAGATGCCTGTCCGCTCCAAAAATGCACCAAAGATGATGAAGACCACAATGTACTTTGCACATACGTTGATGGGGGTATTCATCAGACCTGTGCTTGTATAGAACAGGTCATAAATCACCTTACCAAAACGCACATTCATGAATGTATATACAAGCAAGGCACCTACCACACACAAAATAGGAATACCCACACAGCGGCGGCACAACTCCATCATGGACAGAATGGCAACCACTGCAATCACAACCATGACAGGATTCTGGGTCACACGGGTTGCCAGCTTAATAATGTCTTGCGCATTGGCTGCAAAATAGAAAAAGGGAACAGCACCTACCACCATAAGTACAATATCATACCAAGGCAGAGAATTCACCTTTACTTTGCCTTTTCTCATAGGGTAGTTCAAATAACCCAAAATGAGAATGGTGCCTAAAAACATATTCAGGCGCACTTCAGGCATTGCAGTACTAAACAGGGTCACATAAATACAGTAGATGGAAAATGCAACACAAATCAGGCGGATGACCTGCTTTGGCGTACCCTCCCACACACGGGTATTGGACTCACGGTCATATTTTTTCATGACCTCCTCTACATCAGCCGCCGTGCCAACCGAGGTGTCCACTTCTGCCTGCATGGTTTTTTTATCCTTTTCATCGAAAGCCATACCCTACTCTCCTTTCTACATTACTTGACACATTCCCTTGTACAGCACACACATCAGCAGCCTTTCCATCTATGCTCATGTCTCTGTTTCACAAGTGTGTCATACTTATTCGAATGGGCTGCGGTATACGCCACAGCCCACCTTGTTTGACATAGCAAGAACGATTACTTGGTAGGAACTTCAATCCCCTTCTCAGCGTAGTACTCAGCAGCACCAGGATGATAGGGAACTGCACCATAGGAAGCAGCAAACTCCAGATTCAGCTCAGCACCCTTGGCATGTGCAGCAGTAATGCTGTCGATATTCTCAAAGACACCAAACATGAAGTTATATACATCCTCGTTGGATACATCGTCACGGGCAATGACAACAGCACCCACAGCTACAGTGGTTACATCCTCAGGAGTGTCATAGACATCTTTTGAAATGGTATCAGCACTGTAATAGGGGGACTCTGCCATCAGAGCATCAATATGCTCCTGATCCAAGCTAACCAGATACACATCCTTTGTAGTGGCAAGGGAGGTAACCGCAGTGGTGGGGGCACCAGCTACCACAAAAGCGGCATCAATCTTGCCATCCTGTAAGGACTCAACGCTGTTGCCAAAGTCCTGATAAGTGGGGTTAATATCAGTCTCTACATCCAGACCATATGCACCCAGAATGTCAACTGCGTTGTAATACACACCGGAGCCGGCAGCACCAACAGACACATTCTTACCAGCCAAGTCTGCTACACTCTTAATGTTGGGGTCTAATGTAACAATTTGAACCTGCTCCATGTACAAGTTTGCCACTGTGGAGTAGTTATCGATGGCTCCATACTCCTCAAAGAGGCGGGTCCCCTCATAGCCATAAGCACCTACATCAGTCTGCACAAAGCCAAGCTGAGCATCTCCCAAGTCCAGAGCTTCAACGTTTGCCTGAGAGCCACCAGAGGTGATAGCAGTAATTTTCGTGCTGGTTGCCTCGCCCACCTTCTGAGCCAGAACACCACCAAACCCATAGTAGGTGCCCTGATCGCCGCCGGTTGTAAAGGTCAGGCTTGTACCACCCTCCTTGCCGCCGGTGACAGTGCTCACCTGAGTTCCACTCGAAGATGTGGAGCCAGCAGAACTAGCATCTCCACTGGTTGTACTCCCAGTACTGGAAGTTGTACCCGTCCCACTGGTACATCCAGGGAGCACCAGACCAGCAGACAGAGCCATCGCCATTACAAAAGCCAGTTTCTTTTTCATCATTTCAAATTCCTCCAGTTCTAAATGATACGCATAGGGGAAATTTAGTACGAGTTGATTATAGTTGATATTGTGCAAAAATGCAATATTATTTTTGTTAAGATTGCAAAAATATTTTTTTAGACTGCGTTCTATCGGTGATTTATGAACGAATTTTGAATTATTTGCAAGAAATAGGTCATTTCAATCTCATTTTGTGTTTAGGGTTTCCACTCTTTCATGGCGTCTGACAGCTTTTCCAAAGCCCGTTTTTCAATTCTGGAAACATAGGAACGGCTAATCTGGCACTGCTTGGCCACTTCCCTCTGGGTTTTTGGTTTTCTATGATTTAACCCATATCGGAGGCAAATAATCATTTGCTCTCGCTCTGTCAAGTTTGATTTGATACATCTGCGCACCTGCTGATAGGCATCTTTCATATCCAGTTCTTCTAACATATTGTCATCTACCGCCAGTGTATCCAGAAGGGAAAGGGAGTTGCCATCTCCCCCTGTCTCTAGGGTATCGGTTAACGATACTTCCCCCTGTCTCTTTTTTTGTGCTCGAAAATACATCAGAATCTCGTTTTCAATGCAGCGGGCTGCATAGGTGGCAAGGCGTACACTTTTATCTGGCTTAAATGTGGAAATCCCCTTAATTAACCCAATTGTCCCTATAGAAATCAAATCCTCCTGATCCCCCGTTTGTGCATAATATTTCTTTGCAATGTGGGCAACCAGCCGCAAATTATGTTCAATCAGCTTATTCCTTGCCTCTAAATCCCCCTGTGCTAGCCGCTCCAAATAGTCCTGCTCCTCCTGTGCCTTCAGTGTCCGCGGAAAGGAACGGCTATCTCCAGAAAGCCGTAGGGTCAAGAATAATCCCTGCATCATCAGGTGTAAGATTGGTGAAACCATCCCATAACACCTCCCATTTTACTGTATTCGGTCTCTCTCCCCCTTATTCAAAAAGAATGGCAACTTGTACATTTTAGAATCCCGTAGTAAAATAGGGTGACTCTATCAAAACTGGAAGTGATTTTATGGATTCTAACCGTATCCAACGTGTGTTATCTGAACTGTCCAAAGCTGGTATCCCTCAGATGATTGTGTCATCTCCCTCCTCCATTCGCTATCTGACAGGGGTAGATGTGCAGCCCATGGAACGGCTTTACGCATTGATCCTACGTACAGATGGTCAGCACGCATTGATCTTAAATCATCTGTTTACAGTACCACCCACACAGCTCCATGAAGTGTGGCTTAACGACTGTGATGATGGGATTGCAGCCATTGCCCAACATCTTGATCCATCTCTCCCCATTGGAATCGACGATTGTTGGTCAGCCAGATTTCTGCTTCCCCTTATGAAACTTTGTCCCAACAGCCAATTCCAGCTGACCAGCCACTGTGTCAACACAGTCAGAGGCTGTAAAGACCTGAAAGAACAGGTCCATATGATTGAGGCCTCCCATCTGAATGACACCTGTATGGCAGCAGTAGAACAGTTTTTACATCCAGGGGTCACAGAACTGGAAACTGCCGACTTCATTCGCTCTGAGTTTTCGCGCCTTGGCGCATCTGGCACTTCATTTGACCCCATTGTCTCCTTTGGTGCCAATGCCGCTGACCCACATCACCAGCCAGATGGCACCATCCTCCACCATGGCGAATGTGTTGTCATTGATATGGGCTGTGTCTGGCAGGGCTACTGCTCTGATATGACACGTACCTTTTTTTGTGGTACCCCATCCCCCACTCATTTGGCAATCCATAATTTAGTGCGGGAAGCAAACGAACGTGCTGAAGCTGTGATCCGCCCTGGTGTCCGTTTTTGTGATGTGGACAGGGCGGCACGGGAACACATTGCCAACGCCGGTTATGGTGCCAACTTTACCCACCGCTTAGGGCACTTTATTGGCATGGAATGCCATGAAACAGGGGATGTAAGTGGCAACAATACTGACCTGATCAAAGAGGGGCAGATCTTCTCTATAGAACCTGGTGTGTATCTTCCAAACCAAATGGGGGTACGCATTGAAGACCTAGTCTTAGTGACAAAAGATGGATGTAAAGTTTTGAATCAGTACCCAAAGCAGTGGAAACAGGTATAAAAAACAGGAGTGTTCTTTTATCAAGAACACTCCTGTTTTTCTCTTTTACACGGTTTCCTGCGCTTTCAGCACCCGCTCTGCCCCAGGCAGTTTTTTCACCCGTTTCATCTTAATGCCCAGTTTCTCTGCAAAATCCGCAAAAATTTGATGGCTCCTTGCACGTGAAATATAGAGTATCTCTGGTTTTCCATGCTTTTGAATCAGTTCACACCATGCAGAAATAGCACAATCTACCAACTCATCAGGGGCACAGGCGTAGGTATAGAGGGCTTCTTCTGTATCCCGGTCTGTCAAGGTGACAACAGCATGGAAGCAGGGCACTTCTCGGATATTCCGCTGGGTTGCCACTGTCTCCCAGCCAAAATCAAATTCCACCTTTTTGATGGTTTCACTGGTGGGGACTGATTGCAGCCTTTTAAAAATGGCAGAATCCTCATGGATCTGCAACACATCCTTCTCTACATTGGGCAATGAACATGGTACTGCGGCATTGACCCACAAATCCTGTTTTGCATCAAAAAAGCGCAGCATCATTCTCCCCTGCTCAAAGCCCACAGTATCATATTTGTTTTGAATCAGTTGAATTTCCATCATAAAATGCCCCAAACTATGGATTAAGAATAGGATTTCATCCTCCTCCAACAGTGCAATGGGATAGCCATATCGCTTTCGATACAGGACAGGCCACATCTTTTTGGGATAGGAAACACCATGTTTCTTCATTTTTTCACGCATTTCTTTGGAGAGACGCTCCTTCTCTGTCAAAACAATGGTAATACAATCCCGCTCGATCTGCTGCCTTTTTACTTCTTTCTCTCCCTTTGATACCTCAACTTCTGTCCCAAATGCGTACTCGGTAGGATAGATTTGCAACAAAACCTCATCTTCCTGTTGTTCACATTGGAAAAACACTGTGCGCATTTCATTTTGTGGAATATATGCCAGTGTATCCGTCGGTTTCATATACTGCCAAGGCTGCAAGGAAATCATATCTTTCAATGCTTTAAACAGGATGCTCCAACGCTCTTTGGACTGCTTGTCCTTTAACTTCTGGGCTGCCTGCTGAAAATCGATTTTATTATCCATATTGATTCATCTCCTGACGGATTGCATACTTTAATATTGTATAGCATACCATTTTCATTGTAACCTTTCAAGGATGAATCTTACATCCCAGAAAAATTTATTTTTTCTGATCGTTGGCAATGAGTAACTTCAGTGCCTCTACACCCACCTGAATGGCAGCGGAAGTATCATGGGACTCCTTTTGGTCCAATCCAGCCAATTCCCTTTCTTGATTCCAGATGACATGAAAAACCGCTCCACAGCGTACCTGCCTTGCGGCAGCAACAGTAAAGAGGGCTGCCGATTCCATCTCACTTGCCAACACCCCCAACCGCTTCCATGCCTCCCATTTTTGTTTTAACTCATAGGAAATTGGCATACTGTCAGGAGAATGTTGCCCATAAAAGGAATCTTTGCTCTGCACCACTCCAGTATGCCACGTTTTTCCCAAGTTCTGCGCTGCCTGTGTCAGTGCACAGGTGACCGCAAAATCAGGAACCGCTGGAAATTCGATGGGTGCATATTCCCGGCTGGTGCCTTCCATACGCACTGCACCAGTTGCAATGACAATATCGTCACTTTGTACCTCCAATTTGATGCCGCCACAAGTACCCACCCGTATAAAGGTATGTGCTCCCAAATGACACAGCTCTTCCATTGCAATGGCAGCCGATGGACCTCCAATCCCTGTGGAAACCACACTAACCTTTTCTCCACATAGTTCCCCTGTATAGGTCACATATTCACGATTTGTTTGAATGTGAACAGGAGCATGAAAATAACTTGCAATGGATTCACAGCGTCCAGGGTCTCCCGGCAAAATACAATAGTGTCCCACTTCTCTCTGTGCACATTGAATATGAAATTGTACTGGATGTTCTTGCATCTTCTTGCCCTCCTATTCATTCCATTTATTACTCCCTATTATAACCGTTCCCCCTATCCAGCACAATGAAATTTGAATTAAAATTTTTGTTCCATTAACCAAGTTAGAAAGCTTTTTGCAAGTGCTAACTGCTGTTTATCCAGCCCTTTCACCTGTTGGGCTACCTCCTGTCGCAGACCATCATCTCCTCTGGAAGCAGTTCCCAAAAGAAGTAAATCTGGAGTTGTCTCCAATGCAGCACAAATCCTCATAAACACTTCCAAACTGGGAATGGAAACTGCCCGCTCTATGTTGGATAGGTAGTTGCTGTTAATCCCACACCGTTCACACACTTCCACCTGCCGTAATCCCAACTGCTTTCTGCGTATTGCCATTCTATGTCCAACTCCCTGATAGTCAATCGCCATATCTTTTCGCCTCCTGTTCCATCACGCCTCTCTATTGTGAATTGGAATAAAGACGCAAGACATAATTCAAAAGTTTATTTCTACACTTGACATAGGTTTTTTCTAGTTTATAATTAAAAATGTGACACAAAGTGGCACAAAATTTGAAATGGACTGGTATTGTTATGAACCATTTGTTAGATATCCTTGCAGACAATGCAAACCTGGTTTATCTCTCGGATCTTCACGATGGCAGCTATCGCTCCTCTGTTATATCTGCACTGCAATCCATCTCCCCTGAAGACTACCAATTACAGGATTGGCAGGAGGCTTATATCTATATTACAAAGAAATCCCCCGCCCCTCTCTGCCAACCCATTCAATTAAGAGATGCCCTCATCTCCTCCCTTAACCCTTGACATTTCAGATGGGCAGTGATATAGTAGCCATGAACATGGCTGAGAAGGAGACGCAGCCATCGAAGCCGCCCAGAGAGGGACACATCTGCTGCAAGTGTCCTGCGTAACTTTGATGGTGATACCACTCCTGAGCTGTCTGGGACAGAACCAGAACGGGATTCGCCCGTTACAGCGGTCACAAGCGACAGTATATATGTTGTACTGTAAGCAGGGTGGAACCGTGGAGCGCAATGATTGTTACGCCTCACCCCTGGTCAAAACCGGGGTGAGGCGTTTTGTTTTACCCCAATCTCTACTTTACTATGATATGGAGGAAAATCACTATGTCTGAAGAAATCAATCAGCAATTTAGCTTTGAAAATCCAGAATACCGCAAAACCTATTGGCACACCTGCTCCCACATTTTAGCACAGGCAGTCAAGCGTCTGTTTCCTGAAGTAAAGCTTGCCATTGGTCCCTCTATTGAGGAGGGGTTCTACTATGATATGGATTCCCCCTTCCCCTTTACCCCTGAGATTTTGGAACAAATCGAGGCAGAAATGCGCAAAATCTGCAAGGAAAAGCTGAAGCTGGAACGGTTTGAGCTGCCAAGGGCAGAGGCCATTGCCTTTATGGAGGAAAAGGGAGAGCCCTACAAGGTAGAACTCATCAACGACCTGCCTGAGGATGCCCACATCTCTTTCTATAAGCAGGGAGAATTTACAGACCTGTGTGCTGGTCCCCACCTGGACTCCACTGGTCGTGTGAAGGGCAATGCCCTGAAACTGACTGCCTGCAATGCCGCATACTGGCGCGGTGACTCCAATCGTGAAACATTGCAGCGTATCTATGGCATTGCGTTTCCCAAAAAAGAGGAGCTGGATGCCTACTTGCAGCGCATTGAGGAAGCAAAGAAGCGTGACCACAGAAAGCTGGGCAAAGAGTTGGGGCTGTTTACTATGATGGATGAAGGTCCCGGCTTCCCCTTCTTCCTTCCCAAAGGCATGGTTCTGCGTAACACTCTGATTGACTACTGGCGTCAGGTGCACAAACGCTATGGTTATGTGGAAATTAGCACTCCTATGATGCTCAACCGTGCCCTGTGGGAGCGTTCTGGTCACTGGGACCACTACAAAAACAACATGTATACCACTGTCATTGATGGGGAAGACTTTGCCATCAAGCCCATGAACTGCCCCGGTGGAATGCTAGTCTATAAGAGTGAACCCCATTCCTACCGTGATCTGCCTTTGCGTGTGGGTGAGCTGGGTCTGGTGCATCGCCATGAGCTGTCCGGTGCCCTGCATGGGCTGTTCCGCGTACGCTGCTTCACACAGGATGATGCCCACATCTTCATGACCTGGGATCAAATGAAAGATGAAATCAAAAATGTGGTCCGTCTCTTTGATGAGGTCTATTCTGTATTTGGTCTCTCCTATCAGATTGAGGTATCCACCATGCCTGAAGATCATATGGGTGATATTAAGGACTGGGAGTTTGCCACAGAGACTTTGAAGGCAGCCGTGGAAGAAATGGGCAAGGATTATGTCATCAATGAGGGGGATGGTGCCTTCTATGGTCCAAAGCTGGACTTCCATCTTGCTGACTCTCTGGGACGTACCTGGCAGTGCGGCACCATTCAGCTTGATATGCAGCTGCCTGAGCGTTTCGAGCTGGAGTATGTGGGAGAAGATGGGCACAAGCATCGCCCTGTAATGATCCATCGTGTGGTACTTGGCTCTATTGAGCGTTTTATTGGTGTCATCACAGAACATTTTGCTGGTGCCTTCCCCGCATGGCTTGCCCCTGTACAGGTCAAAATTCTCCCTGTCACAGACCGTGCTGCTGACTATTGCAACAATGTCGCTGCAAAGCTGGATGAAGCTGGTTTCCGTGTCGAAGTGGACCACCGCAACGAGAAAATTGGAAAGAAAATTCGTGAAGCACAACTGTCCAAAATTCCATACATGTTGGTGGTGGGCGACCGTGATATGGAAAACAACACAGTTTCCCTTCGTCTGCGCTCTGGTGAGGATATGGGTGCTATGTCCTACGAGGCATTTGAGCAACTGATTGCTGAGGATGTCAAAAGCAAAGTAATCAAATAATCACATTAACAAAGAACGTCCGTACCGCCTGTGCAGTGCGGGCGTTCTATTGGTTTAACCTGTAAGGAGGTATCTTTTTGCAACAACTATCTTCCACCCTCATTCAACTCATACTCTATCTGGGTGTTGTGGCTTTGGGGGCGTTTTTAGGGGGTCGTTGCCCTTCTCTGCCATACCTGCCCAAATTACAAACCACCGCCCTGTTGATTTTGATTACAACTTTAGGGGCTGAACTTGGTTCCAATCAAGAAATTATCTCCTCTCTGAGCACCATAGGGGTACAGGCCTTTGCCATTACACTGGCTTCTATGGTGGGCAGTCTTTTGGCTGTCTCCTTTCTGCGCAGAGGGATTTTAAAACTCAATGCACAGGGGGAAACCACCTCAACCAACAATACCTCTCAACCTGACAAAGAAAAAGCAGTCCATTTAGACCACAGCCTGACCCTGTGTATCCTGTGTTCTGTCGTGGTTGGGATGTTTTTTGGTTATTTTGTGCTTCCAGATACTGCAGTTCCACACTGCAAAATCATCATTCAATTTGGATTATATCTACTTCTCTTTTTAGTGGGTGTAGATATGGGACAGCAAGGTGGATTGTATCAACAAATCTGTGGTGCTGGGTTCCGTGTCTTGATTGTTCCAGTGGCTGCTATGGTTGGCACATTTGCTATGACTGCTGTGGTAGGGTTATTCCTTCCTCTTTCCATCAAAGATTGTGTGGCTGCCTCTGCGGGCTTTGGCTGGTATACACTGGCTCCCACACTGCTGGCTCCCTATTCCCTCACAGTATCTGCAACTGCATTTCTCTCCAATATCTTACATGAGCTGTTCTCCATTGTAGCGGTTCCCATTGTTGCCAAGCGGTTTGGTTATTTAGAGGCAGTTGCCCTTCCAGGTGCCACTGCAATGGACACAGTATTACCAGTTGTGGTCAACGCCACCAGCGAACGGATGGCAGTTTACTCCTTCACCTCTGGTGCCATCCTATCTTTGGCTGTGCCTTTTCTGGTTCCTATCATTGTCTCCCTCCCTTTTTAAAAAACGCTGGCGAACGCAATCGCCAGCGTTTTCTTATTGCAGACCATGTTCTTTGGCATATTGTGTCAATTCCTCTCTAAACATGGGGTGGGCAATGGAAATCGTGGCTTCTGCCCGCTCCTGTAGAGAGAGTCCCGACAACTTGACCACTCCATACTCCGTTGCCACATACTGCACCAGACCTCTGGGGGCAGACACTGTACTTCCTCCAGGAATGTAAGGTACAATATTGGATTTTAAACTGCCATCTTTGGTGGTTCTTGCGGAATTGATACATATAAACCCTTTTCCGCCTGGAGAACGGAATGCACCTTCCAGAAAATCCAGTTGTCCCCCTGTGCCTGAAAGCTGCCGACTACCCGCAGATTCTGCGTTCTCCTGCCCCATCAAATCCAGCTGTACTCCTCCATTGATGCTAATAAAACGGCTCATCTGTGCCATCCTCTCTGGAGAATGGACATAATCCACATCCGCAGGTTTAAACATCTGGGGTTCTGCCTGAATCCAGTCATATAATGCCTGTGAACCCATAGCCAAATTCCATGTGGCGTATCCTCTATCTACTTCTTTCCTCTGGTTGGTCAGTTTTCCAGCTTGATAGAGAGACAAGAACGCATCACTGATGGTCCCTGTGTGACATCCCAAATCTTTCACATCAGACTCTGCCAACAGTTTGGCAATGGTAAATGGAACACCTCCTACACCCAGGGACAGGACTGCCCCATCTGGTACTTCTGCCGCTACCAATTTGGCAATTTTCAAATCCACCTCTGTGGGTTCCTTGTAGGTGCGGATGGGCAGAGGGCTATGTTCTCCCTCCACAATATAATCCGCCTCTGAGAGGTGAACCCGATGGGAGCCATTCACGCCCTGTAGGGTGGGAAGCTGTTCATTGATTTCAAAAATCACAGTTCTGGCTGCCTCAAAAATGGTACGCCAGGCATAATTGGAAATCCCTAACCCACAGTAACCCTGTTCATCTGGTTTGGACACAGGCACGAATGCCACATCCACTCGAATATGGTCACGGTAGAGATAGGGCAGTTGCCGCAAAATCATAGGTATAAACTGGCACAAGCCTCTGCTCTGTAATTTTCGTTCATAGTCTCCAATATGCCAACTGTAGTAGTGGAATGTAGTCTGTTCTGGGTCTTGCTCTACCACCTCAATTCGTTTTTGAAGCACAAGCCCCCCTCGTATTTTAATGTCTGTCAATTCTCCCTTTTTGCTTGCCAATGCTCTGTCCAATAGTTCTGGAAACCCTCCACCAAAGCCATAGTCTACCCAGTCTCCACTTTGAACTGCCCGGCTGACAGCCTCCTCTGCTGTCATACATTTCTCTTTATATTGTAAGTACATAACCTGCCTCCTCACGGTAACTCTTTTTCTATCTTAAAATGTTTTCTCAAAAAGTGCAAGTGGGAAACCTTCCTCTGCTCCCTTCCCTTTCCATAGACGAATCCTTCTTCTCTATGCTATAATGAGACAAAATAAGCCTTAGGAGTTGGTTTTTCTTGCGTGGTCGTATTCTCTTTGTGGCTTCCACTCATTCTCATATTTTAAATTTTCATCGGGCATATCTAGCAGAATTTCGTCGTTTAGGCTATGGAGTAGATGTGGCCTGTGGCGGTCGTGAGATGGAAATTGCTGAGGCAGATGCAGTCTATCCCATCTCCTTTGAAAAAAGTATTACTTCTCCACGCAATATCGTTGCGCTGAAGGAACTGCGCCAACTGCTGCTCGACAACCACTATGACCTCATCAGCTGTCATACATCTCTTGCTTCCTTTTTTGTCCGTCTGGCTGCAAGCGGTCTCAAAAAAAGACCAAAAATTGCCTGTATTTCTCATGGATACTTATTTGACCAGCAGTCTTCTGTTCCAAAACGGCTTCTACTGTCCAGTGCTGAAAAAATGACTGCTCCTGTCACTGATTTACTTATGGTCATGAATCATTGGGATGAAATCTATGCACGGAAACACAAACTTGGGAAAAAAATCGTGTGGATTCCTGGCATGGGTGTTAATTTTCATCGGTTTACCCCTCTCCCCACACAACAGGGGCGGACATTAAGGGAGGAATTGGGATTTGACACCCACCATTTTCTCTTTATCTATGCAGCTGAATTTTCCAAACGAAAAAGCCAAGCCCACTTAATTGAAGCCCTTTCAAAAACGCCAGAACACATCATTCTGTTGCTTCCTGGGGAGGGTATTTTAAAACAGTTCTGTATAGAACTAGCCCACCAACTTGGCGTTTCCCATCGTGTTGTTTTTCCAGGGCATGTAGACATGCCTGTTTGGTATGCTGCTGCCAATGCCGCCATTTCATCTAGCCGCAGTGAAGGGCTCCCCTTCAATATTATGGAAGCTATGTACTGTGGTCTGCCTGTTATCGCTTCACAGGTAAAAGGGCATGAAGATTTGATTTCCCATCAGGAAACTGGTCTGCTGTTTCCCTATGGAGACTATACTACCTGTGCCACTCTTATGTCCCAACTGGCTGAAGATGCTAAACTGTGTCAATTTCTTGGGGAAAATGCCCATCAGGTGGCAGAATCTCTCTCTCTTGAGGTGGTGTTTCCACAGGTTATGGCACAGTATGGGGCTTTGGTACCTGTTGGGGAACCCAGTCAAATTTCTGCCGAATTTGACAAATCCATGGTATGATGATAGAATGACTTACTACAATTTCACAACAGCGAGGTCATATCATGATTCGTGAAAACCAGGATTTACTTAACCGTATCAACATTTTTTTAGATGGATGTTTGGTCTTTTTATCCTTTATGATGGGCTTTGTCGTTCGCTTCTATATCTTACCTGGCGGTACCATGACAATGCCTGCTCCATCCTATCTGATGGTAGCACTGGCACTTGTCCCTATCCATCTATTTACCTACAGTATTATTGGTCTCTATCAATCTCAGCGCAGCGTCAGACTACACCGCCAACTGGGGAAACTGTTTTGGGCAAACACTTTTGACTTCATCCTGTTACAGATGTTCTTCTTTCTGTTCAAAGATGTTCACTTCTCCCGACTGGCTCTGTTGATTTTCTTTGCCTGTGTCAATGGCTCATTGGGCATCAAGCGGATTATAGAGCGCAAGTCCCTCCACCGCCTACGCCAGCTCGGTCATAACCAAAAATTCGTGATTTTGATCGGTTGTGGGCAGGCTGCCCGCGATTATTTACGGGAAATTGAGCGTAGCCCAGAACTTGGCTTTGAGGTAGTAGGTTATATTGCAGACAGACCCGATATCAGTCGTATCCCCCATCTAGGCTCTTTTGACGACCTGACCGACATTCTCAACTCTCATAAACCGGACGAAGCGGTAGCAGGGCTTGATATTGATGAATATATTCAAATGCCCACCATTATCAGAGGCTGTGAGAGCAGTGGTACAAAACTGAGCCTGATTCCCTTTTATGCTCAGTATATGCCTTCCAATCCCCAGTTTGATTCTCTCAACGGTCTACCTATGATTAATTTGCGGCGCATTCCTCTGGATAACTTGGGTAACGCCTTTATGAAACGTGCTATGGATATCATTGGTTCTCTCATTTTGATTATCTGTAGCTCCCCGATTATGCTGATTACTGCCATTGGTGTAAAGCTCAGTTCCCCAGGTCCCATTATTTTCAAACAACAGCGGGTAGGACTGAACAAAAAGCTGTTTTATATGTACAAGTTCCGTTCCATGCGAGTAAATAATGGCTCTGACACCAGTTGGAGTACCAATCATGACAACCGCAAAACAAAATTTGGTGCCATTATCCGCAAATGCTCCTTAGATGAATTTCCACAGTTTTTCAATGTATTAAAAGGAGATATGAGTTTGGTTGGTCCACGCCCTGAGCTTCCCCACTTTGTAGAACAATTTAAAGAGGAAATTCCCCTGTATATGGTAAAACATCAGGTTCGTCCTGGAATTACAGGTTGGGCACAGGTGAATGGTTTGCGTGGAGATACCTCTATTGAAGAACGAATTCGCCACGATATTTATTATATCGAAAACTGGTCATTGACATTGGATATCAAAATTCTTATTATGACCCTTTGGCGTGGTGTGTTTAATCAGGAACAACTACAATAGGCACAAAAGAGGCTCCACAGTCTGTGGAGCCTCTTTTCTATACTGTTTCTGTTAAAATAAGTCTTATTACTTGTGATGAATATGTTACAACCATTTTTTCTGGTACATAAAAACAGAGAACAGGAGCTGGACTATCCGCTCCTGTTCTCTGCGATATTTAAGTAGAAATTTTAGAAGTCAACTTCCTCATCATAGAAGCAAGCCTTCAGCAGCTTTGCCATCTGCTCTGGGTTGATCTGTCTGGGGTTGGACCCTGTGCAGGCATCGCCCACAGCAAGCTCAGCCACCTGAGGCAGCTTATCCATAAATTCCTTTTCATCAATGATACCACCCTCATAGTCTTTGATACAAGAGGGGATATCCAAAGCCCTGTTCATTTCGTTGATGTGTGCAATCAGTGCCTTGCTGGTTGGCTCCAGACCCAGAGAGGCGGCAATTTCTCCGTACCGCTTCTCAGCCTCTGGTTCCTTGGCATTAAATGCAATCACCTTTGGTAGATACATGGCATTGGCACAGCCATGCACAATATGCCCACCTGTATAGGCAGCACCCGTCTTATGGGCCATAGAGTGAACAATACCCAACAGCGCATTGGTAAATGCCATGCCAGCCAGACACTGTGCATTATGCATCCGGTCACGGGCTTCCATGTCACCATTGTAACTCTTCACCAGTTCCTCAGAAATCATCTT
Source organism: uncultured Oscillospiraceae bacterium (assembly GCA_944383165.1). GTDB lineage: Bacteria > Bacillota > Clostridia > Oscillospirales > Oscillospiraceae > Lawsonibacter. The sequence goes on along the minus strand of CALWON010000009.1, from coordinate 17,817 downwards.
AATGGCATGTAAAGCCAGAGGGTCGGTGTAGTCACAATGCAAAGTAGAAACATAGGCTTCAATGGCATGGGTCATAGCATCCATACCAGTGTGTGCAGTCAGTTTCTTGGGCATAGTTTCAGCCAAAGCAGGGTCCACAATCGCCACATCTGGTGTAATATTAAAATCAGCCAGAGGATACTTCACACCCTTGGTATAGTCAGTAATCACAGAAAATGCTGTGACCTCAGTGGCTGTACCAGAAGTAGAAGGTATTGCACAGAAACGAGCCTTTGTACGTAGCTTGGGGAAGCTGAATGGAGTAATCAACTGCTCAAATGTGACATCAGGGTACTCATAGAATGCCCACATGGCTTTTGCAGCATCAATGGGGGAACCACCACCAATGGATACAATCCAGTCGGGCTGGAACTTCCGCATCGCCTCAGCTCCCCTCATGACGGTGTCAACAGAGGGGTCGGGCTCTACGCCCTCAAATAGTTCAACCTCCATACCGGCCTCTTTCAGATAAACTGTGACCCGATCTAGGAAGCCAAAACGCTTCATACTGCCGCCACCTACGACGACAATGGCACGCTTACCGTCCAAGGTTTTCAGTGCCTCCAAAGCACCCTTACCATGATACAAATCTCTGGGAAGTGTAAAGCGATTCATATATACGTTCCTCCTTGGTATAGGTGTCCGTCAGGACGTTCCCATTGTTTGGATTTCCAAAATCACTATACTCCAGTCTAATCTTTTTGTCAAGTATTTAACAAAGTCTCATCAATCTGCTAAGAGGTTTTTCTCAGTAGATGGATCAAAGAGGTGAATCAACTGACTTGGGAATGTGAAGTCCATCTTGGTCCCATATGGCACACCAGAACGGTACTGTGCAGGCAGGTCTGTGGTCTGAATCCGCATGACAACCTCCTGTGCATCGGCACCTTCTCCCACTGTAGCATGGAGATAGAACTCACTGCCCATCAGCTCGGATACTTCCACTGTGGAACGAATGGCGTTGCTCTGCTCGGTATGGATGCTGATATGCTCAGGACGTACGCCCAGAATAATCTCCATGCTGCCCTGATTTTTGGCTGCCAGCTTACTTGCCATCTCATCTGTAACTGGGATCACAGCGCCCATACAGTGGATCTCATAAGTATTTTCCTTCTTTTCCAGACGTGCCTTAAAGAAGTTCATCTGAGGTGTGCCAATGAACCCTGCCACAAACAGGTTGCATGGCATATCAAACACCTGCTGAGGGGTACCAATCTGCTGCACAAAGCCATCTTTCATAATGACAATGCGGTCGCCCAATGTCATAGCTTCAGTCTGGTCATGGGTCACGTAGATAAAGGTAGTCTGGATTCTCTGACGCAGTTTGATAATCTCTGCACGCATCTGGTTACGCAGCTTTGCATCCAAGTTGGAAAGAGGCTCGTCCATCAACAGCACTTTAGGCTCACGCACAATGGCTCGACCAATGGCAACACGCTGACGTTGACCACCAGACAGTGCCTTTGGCTTACGGTCAAGATATTGGGTAATGCCCAGAATCTCTGCTGCCTGGTTGACACGACGATCAATCTCTGCCTTGTCCACTTTTCTCAGCTTCAGGGGGAACTCCATATTCTCCCGCACTGTCATATGGGGATAGAGGGCGTAGCTCTGGAACACCATGGCAATATCACGATCTTTGGGCTCCACATCGTTGACCAGACGGCTATCAATGTACAACTCACCTTTGGAAATTTCCTCCAGACCTGCTACCATGCGCAAGGTTGTGGATTTACCACATCCAGAAGGACCAACCAGTACGATGAACTCCTGGTCTGCAATTTCCAGATTGAAATCACTGACTGCTGTTACATTGCCATCATAGATCTTGTAGATGTGCTTTAAACTAACTGTTGACATAGTCTCGGTCGTGGTATACTTGCCTCCGCAGATATACCTTGCAAAAAGAGAGTCTTCTTTTTGTGTTACAACAGGTCTCCACACTGCTGCACCGCCGACCAGCGGATTTTTTCCTCCTTTTTTCAGTAGAGAGAACTATAGAAATGGAGTAGCCCTCTCCCCGTCAATTTTTATTCACACTAAAGGTTAGCAATACTTTGCCACCGCAGTGTCAATCATGTTTGCTGCCTCGTCCACAACAGCCATATCGCTGTCAACCAGAGCAGGCAGAGGCTTGCGGACAGAACCGCAGTCAACACCCTTCTTTGCCAAAATTGCTTTCATCACTGCATACAGATTGCCTTTTGCACTACACATCTTGTAAATGATGCGACATGCTTCATTTTGAATCTCACGGGCAGTCGCCAGATCACCCGCTTGGGTGAGGGCATAAATTTTCAGGAACAGCTCTGGCATCACTGCATAGGTACCACCAATACCACTAATGGCTCCCATTGCAAGACCGGAGATAAATTGCTCATCTGGTCCATTGAATACAATGCATCCCTCATCTTTCCACATCTGAATATCCTGTGTAGGCATAGAGGAGTTCTTTACACCAATCACACGGGGATTTTTCAGCATCTCTTTCAAAAGGTCAGTAGACAGGGCCACACCAGCCAATTGAGGGATATTATAAATAATAAAGTCGGTATTGGGAGCTGCCGCAGAAATGTCATTCCAATACTGGGCAATGCCATAGGGGGGCAGTTTAAAGTAGATGGGAGGAATGGCTGCGATGGCATCCACTCCCAAACTTTCTGCATGGGCTGCCAGTTCCTGGCTGTCAATTGTGTTGTTACATGCTACATGGGCAATAATGGTGACTTTTCCCTTTGCCTCTGCCATCACATTTTCCAACACCAGCTTACGCTCTGCAACACTCTGATAAATACACTCACCAGAGGAACCACCTACATATAGACCATTGACACCTTTTTCAATGAGGTAACGGGTCAAAGCTCGTACGCCATCTGCATTGATGTGACCTTCTTTGTCATAACAGGCATAGAAAGCAGGAATGACTCCCTGATATTTTTTCATGTCACCCATGTTGATTCACTCCATTTTTAAGAATTTAAAATCTTTGTTACTATATTAGCCCTTTACCGCGCCCATTGCAATACCCTGTGTAAAGTATTTTTGGAATGCAAGGAATACTGCTACAATGGGCAATGCAGCAAGACATGCGCCAGCCATAATCAATCCGAAATCGCTGGACATTTCACCTTGTAGTTTGGCAATACCAAGAGGTAGGGTGAAATTCTCTTCACTGGTCAACATAACCAGTTGCAGGAAGTAGTCGTTCCATGTGTTTACAAAAGTAAAGATTGCCAGTGCGCCAATACCAGGCTTAATCATAGGAAATACTACTGTAAAGAAGGTGCGTACTTCACCAGCTCCATCCACTCTGGCAGCCTCCAAAATTTCCGTTGGAATGGTCTCTGAAAATTGCTTCATCAAGAATACACCAAATGGCCAACCTACTGTGGGCAGAATCACTGCCAGCAGATTGTCAGACAGATGCAGAAAATTCATTTCCTGTAGGAGAGGAAGTACAATCACCTGCTTAGGCAGAGCCATGGCACAAATGATAATGGTAAACAGGATATTGCGACCAATAAACCGTTTTTTTGCCAGTGCATAGCCAGCCAGGGAAGCGGTTAAACAGGTGAGCGCCATTGCAGACACAGCAATGATGACAATGTTTGCCAGCCAACGGAACGCAGGCTTACTAAACAGGCGGATGTAGTTATCCAGAATGGGTGCCACAGGGAACCACTGTGGTTCACGGGCATTGATGGCAATGGCATCTTTAAACGAACCCGTTACAATCCAGTAGAGAGGAAAGATGAAGAAAATAGCCAGCGCAATCAAAATAACAATGGAAAATATTTTGTAACCTGTAGAGGTACCGGATAAATCAGCCTTTTTATTCATAATCTCCCCTCCTTCTTAGTCTGTCTTTGCCAGTTTGAACTGGATTGCGGAGAAAATAGCAATGATAATGGCTAGTACAACGCCCATTGCATTGGCATATCCAAAATCATTGTACTTGTACACAGTATCAAAAATCTGATACATAATGGTGGTGGTGCTGAAGAATGGTCCGCCAGAAGTCAGCAACTGGATGAGTGCAAAGCACTGGAAGCTGTTAATTGTGGTAATAACCAATATGTACAGAGTGGTAGGCATAATGGCAGGCCACTTAATCTTCCAGAATACCTGTAATTTTGTGGCACCATCCACCTGGGCTGCCTCAATGATGGAATTATCCACATTACCCAAGGCTGCCACATAAAGCACAATGGGCTGACCGATGGATGTGGTGAACAGAATCATAATGATACACCAAATGGCTGTGTTGGGATTGCCCAACCAGTCAAATCCCACATTACCGGTCAACTGATTCAAAAGACCGTTGTAGGGGTTAAACATCCACTTCCACACCACGGTAACTGCTACAGTACCTGTGACCACTGGCAGATAGAAAACACAGCGGAAAAAGGAGCGTGTAAATGAACTCATTTGATAGATAGCTGAACTGACCCAGAGAGAAAATGCAGTGACAGTGGGCACTGCCACTACAACAATCAGTACAGTATTGATAAATCCTTTGTGGAATGTTTTGTCACTCAGCATGCGTAAATAGTTATCCAGACCAGCAAAACCTTCCACACCAGCCATTCCATAGTCCAGAAAACTGTACACAACACAAATTCCCATTGGAACTACAACGAATCCAATGAAAAAAATCAGGCTTGGCAATAAAAAGAGATACCCAGAAATAGTCTCTCGCCGCACCAGAGCCCGACTCATCCCAGAAGTCTCTTTGGGCTTGTTGCCTCCTGGCTTTTGTGTCACAGTGGCTGTTGCCTGTGCCATAGAAGTCTCCCCCTTTTTGAAAAAAATGGTAATTTGTTTAAAAAAACTGCACCCGCCCCCTCTCATACAGGGAGCGGGTACAGCAAACCTACATCAGACTACACTGCTTTTAGGCAATATTCGCATTTACCTGCTCAACATAGCTGTCTGCGGCAGTCTGAGGATCAGCTCCACCAACCAGAATCTCAGCCAGCATGTTCCACCAGAGAGCACGCTGCTCAGTCCAGCCACCAGTCAGGTTGTAGTAGCGACCCAGATAGTTGCTCATCATTGCAAAGGGAGCACGTACATCGGCATCCTCAGCATCGGCATAGATATCGCCCCAATCGGCATGGACAGGGAAGAAACCAGTGTACTTCACAGCCTCAGTACCAGCAGTGACATCATCACACACAAACTTGACGAACTTCTTAGCGGCTTCAATCTTGGCGTCATCACCATTGTCGAAGATACCAAAGCCATAAGGCCCTGCCATCTCCAGCTCAGGCTGACCGTCATCAGAGGGGAATGCTACCGCATAAGGAGTGAACTGGGTCTGGGCTGCATACTGGGTATAGTTGGAGTAGTTCCAGCAGAAGGTAACTGCACAGGTACCGTTTGCAAATGCCTGAAGCTCCTCAGCGGCAGCAAAACCAGCATTTGCAGACAGGGAACCATTGCCCACCATCTCATCCAGCAAAGTCAGTGCCTTCACATTGTTTGCACTGTTGGCATTGTAGGAAGTACCATCATCATTGACAAAATAATCAGAGTACAGGTTGTTCACCAGTGCACGGGTACCCTGGTCACCGCCCTGTGCGCCGCAGTATACAATACCTGGAGTGGCCACCAGACCAGAATCACGAACTGCCTCCATTGCCTTTACAAAGTTGTCTGTGGTCCATGTGCGGGTTTCCTGATCAATATACTGCAATGCACCAGCCTGCTCAAACACCTCATAGTTGATTGCCATACAGTGGGCAGCCACGCTCAGAGGATACATATAGTACTTGCCATCCAACTGGGACACAGACTTGATGCCCTCTGCAATGTCAGCACCACCCTCTGCCCACAGGTCAGACAGGTCAACCATCAGACCAGCACGTCCATAGTTACCAACCAGACGCTCAGGACCTTCAAACAGAATATCGGGACCAGAACCGGCAGGAATTGCAGAACTCAGAGAAGTATCGCCATCTGCATAAGTAATAATTTCCACTTCCACCTTAATGTCTGGGTTTGTCTCATTGAACTTTGCAATCAGGGAATCCCAGTTTGCCTTCTCATTGAGTGTACCTACATTGAAGCTCCACAGCTTCAATGTGGTTCCAGTACCAGATGTACTGGATGTGCCAGAAGAAGTGGTACTGCCACTGGAAGTGGTGCTGCCAGATGTAGTACTGCCTGTATTTCCTCCTGTGCAGGCAGCTAGGGACAGTGCCATAGTGGCAGACAGGGTTAGAGCAAGAAACTTTTTCATGTTCAATTCTACCTCCTCATTGGTGTCCAAAGGTTCAAGTTCAGATTTTCTCATCTCACTGAGTCTGTACAGAAAGACACATTTGCAAATTTTCTTGAAAATCTGCCTTCCTTATCTGTTTAGATTGTACAAGGGAATATATCATAAGTCAATCTTATTTTGAAAATAATTTTAAATTCGTGAAAACAGCGAAAATAATTTGATAAATTTAAGCACATTGACAAGGGCACTGTCTTCTTTCCCCTTACTTTCTATACAAAACAGACCTTTTCATCAAAAGAAACCAAAATAAATGGATTCACTCCTGATGGTCTTGTATATGATAGCTTATCATTTTCTCCAAAGGAAATGACCCCCACAGAATCGCAAGGGTAGGCAAAAAGAAGATGGGCCACAGGAAATTGAAACACAAAACCACTGCCAAATAGAGCAAAAATCCATACAAAACAGCCAGTGGCAGGTGACACAATAGAAGCATCAAGGCAGTTTGAAACAGTTTTCCAATGGGAAAGGTAAACCGTCCCAGAAGGGCACACACAACCCCTGCATAAGTCAATACAAGAAAAATTAGGATTTGCCATGTGTAAAACAGAATCCCTGCCACCCTGTCTCCCTGACTCCCCATAAACTGGAGTACAGGCAACCCATAATAGAACAGGCACACCACAGGCAGGAAACAGAGGGTGACAAGAATGCCCTGTTTGAAATTTTTTTTCAGAGACTGAAAAAAATGGGCATAGGTATAACCTTCCTCCTGACGGACACAGCGAAAGGTTGCCACATACAGTGCAGCTGTACTGGCTCCAATGGTGACAAGGGGAATGGAACAAATCATCCACAATAAACTCAATCCCACCAGGTCTACCATACGACTGATGGTTTTAAAAAATTCATTTTCTGGATGAAAAATCTGATTTCGTTTCATATAAGGCTGCCTCTCTTTTTATAGCCAAGTACAGTGAACCGCCCCAGCCTGTTTCTCAAGATAGTCACACTCTCTCTTTTGACAGGTAAACAACAAAATTTGCCCCTGCTTTGCCCGCTCCAGTAACAAATCCAATGCCCGTCCCATTCTCTCATCATCAAACGCTGTCAGTGCATCATCTAAAACCAGTGGGATGGGATTTCCCCCCACACAGAGATCATAAAGTGCCAAACGAACTGCAAGATAGAGCTGGTCAATGGTACCTTTGGACAGCTGTAACGCCCGATGGGGCAATACATCCCCTGCTTTGGCTGCCATTGCTTCCATTTCCCGGTCGAGAGAAATATCCCGATAGGCTCCATTGGTCAAAAATGCCAAAATCTTCCCTGCTCTCTGGTTGAGCGCAGGGGAAAACTGAGCCTGTAACTGTGCGTTTGCCTCTTTTAATGCCTCCATTGCTTTGGTAATAGCATGGTACTCCTGCTTGCGTCGGTTCAACTCCCGCTCCACTTGTTCCTGACGGGCAGCTAACTCTGTGGGGTCTCCTGCACTGCTCTGTTTTCCAATGGCTGTATGCAGTTCCCGCTCCACCTGTTCCAGTTGGCTCTGCACCATACCAAGTTTGGCAGCTGTTTCCTCTGGCTGCCTCTGTGGTGGGGCTATGTACTCCAATGTCTGTACATCCTGTCCACCCTGTGCTTTTAATGCCTCGAACAGCTCCTTCGTACTCTCATATCTGGTGCGCACTACCAATTCCCGCTCCCCAAGATTGAGCGCACGGGAAACAGCCGCCGAACAGCCAAACAGATCCTTTACCTCTGGGGCGAAGGAGTGGACAAAGTTAAATAGCTTCTCTTGGCAGGCATCCCTGCGGTTTCTCTTTTCCTCAACCCCAGCATAGATATACTGCATATGCTGTCTCGCCCGTTCTACTGCCTCCATTTTTTCATAGTAATCCTTTGCCAGGGCAGTAATTTCTTCCGGTTTCTCTGCATTGTACTGCATCAAAATCTGTTCCGCAGATTTTTTTAACTTACTGGTCCGAATGCCGCTCACCACTCCTGCAATCAACAGCACAGCAGTACCTGCTGCCATACCAATCCAAAGTGGGGATTGTATCCCCATTGGTACCAGTTCAGGGGCACACAATAGGATTCCACCTGCTGCAATACCTGCCACAATGCCCAGACCTACTGTCAACTGGGTCAGAACTCTTGTTTTTTTCTCCCTGTTCTTAGTCTGCTGCCACAATGTCACCTGTTGTGTTGCCTGACGGATGGCTTCCTCTCCAGTGAATTGAGGAAAATAGGGGGTCTTGGCTTCATTTTGTGCCTGTTCCAAAGCGGTTTGTGCCTGTGCAAGTGCCTCCTCCCCCTGTCTGATTTCAGGTTTAATGGCTTTCAGAAACGCCATTTCACCCTGTGCCGTTTTTAGGAATGCCTTATCTGGGATGGAGCCAAACCGTGCCTGTTCCCTGTGTAAGGTATCTAACTGCTCTTGTGCCTGCATCAGCTCCCCTTTTGCTTTTGCAAACTTTTCATTGAGCTTCTGTTGTTGATATTGCTTGTGCAATCTCATTTCCTGCTCTAATGCGTTCTTTTGTGCCAGCAGTTCCGACTGCTCCACTGTGGTCTGGTTGATGGTTTCATTAATTCGTTCTGCTTCTATGTAGTTTCTTTGTAATGTGACCAATTCCTCCTCTAATTTTGGAATCAGCCCCACACTTTTATTCACCTTTCTGCGGTTTAGCCAGTCTTTTAACTGCCGCTCCACCTGGCTGTAGGACACTTCCTCCTGCCCAGAGGACACAATAGAAGCAATCCTGCGCTCCAGCTCCGGTGCAGAAGTGATGGTTAGGGTTCCACCTTGACCAATCAATGCTGCCCTTTCATAGACCTCACGCCCAATACCCAGAATCAATTCACCACAATTATCTCCTGTTAATCCCGGCACTTTCTCCTGTGTATCTGTATAGACCGCAGAAAAGGCACCAAATGGTACCGTTCCTTTTTGCCCTCTCCGAATGGTAATGTCTTTCCCCTGCCATTCTAGGGTCATGCTGCCCTCCATAGGGGCACCAGACCAGGGCTGGTAGCGGTTTTTTTCTCCAATATGTCCCTTCTTATCCCTGTCTTTGGTGTCAATCCCATAAAACATGGCTCTTATGAAGGCAGCCCATGTGGACTTTCCCCCTTCATTTGATGCATATATCACCTGAAACCCCTCTCCCAATGTGAGGGTTGCACCCTGTAAAGTACCAAAGGTGGCTGTCATGCTCTTAATCCTCATGGTGCCACATCCTCTCCATGTTCCAGAGCAGCCAGCCCAAACCGCACTGCCTGTTGTAATGTCTCGTCCTCTGGGGATGCCTGTATTAGAATCGCCATCTGGCGTAAAAAGCGACCAGTTAAGGTATCCTCCTCTATGCGACTCCACACCATCTGTTCCGTCTTTGTCTGGTCATAGAGTACCGCAGAATAGACAAGAGGTGCCAGCTCATGGTGCAGGTGATTCAAATTCAGACCACCTTCTCTGGTGCCTGTCAGGTAAATACGATAAATATCCTGCTTTGGTTCCCCATCCAATGCCATCCAAATGGCAGCGGCTGGATCATCTGCATGGCTGATATCAATAGTCTGTACATGATATCTCCGTTTGGCAAGGGGGATTTGTTCCACCTGACAGCCATCCTGTTCATCCAATGTCACAAGTAAAACGCCTTTTTCCCCCGTCTCATCAAATCCTCTGCCCTCTGGACAGCCTGCGTAAGCCCAATGAGTTTTCCCTTCCTGTTGCAACCCATCATAGAGATGTACATGCCCAAGGGCTAGATAGTCCAATCCACTTTCCGCAATTTGCTCTCTTGTAATGGGTGCATAGTTCCCTTTTCCATCTACTTGAGCATGCAACGCCATAATGTGCATCCGTCCATCCTGAGCAACAGAAAAACCTTGCAGTGGGGACTGTGTTTCCTGTTGTGCCTGAAATGCCCTGCCATAGATTACACAGTTCTGTGCACCCAGTGCCACCTGTTCTATTTTGCTGCTCCTGAAAATATGTACATTTTCCGGCCAAAAGCTCCCTGCATACAGAGATGTTCTGTGATAGTAATCGTGATTTCCGGGAGAAATAAACACAGGGCATGTAAGTTTTCCCAATTCCTCTGCCAATGCCATGGCTGTTTCCCGGTAGGTGGTCTGTCCATCCAGCAGATCTCCAGATAACAAAACAAATTGCACCTGTTTTTCCTGCGCCACCTGTACCAGCTTTTCCAGCAACTCTCTCTGCTCTTTTCGCCGTTGGATGGCCTGTTGTGGGTCTAATCCTGAAAATGGGCTGTCCAAATGAAAATCTGCTCCATGAATAAACGTTAACATAACAGGATCCCTCTCTGTATTTTTTCTTATTCCAACAGATCCACCCGCTTGACCTGTACACATTGCTTTGTCTGGGTATCAATGGAAAAACAACATGCATTGATTTTACAAACTCCCTCTGCCTCCTCAAACCGACGGGGCAAGCCACCCATAAAAATGTTAATGGAGTTTTCCGGTCTCATTCCCAAAATGGATCTCTGTGCTCCAGTCATACCCAAGTCAGTTACAAACCCTGTGCCATTGGGCAAAACCTGTGTGTCCGCGGTTGGTACATGGGTATGCGTACCCCAAACTGCCTGCACTTTTCCATCCAGATACCACCCCATGGCTCCCTTTTCACTGGTTGCCTCAGCATGGAAATCCACCACAACCACATCACACTGCTGACACTCTGCACTTTTCAAAATATTGTTTGCCATTTTAAATGGGCTATCTAAATTGGGATTCAGCTCTAACCGCCCCATTAAGTTCATAACCCCAATTTTCAACCCTTTGGGACCATCAAATACACCAAACCCACGTCCAGGAACTTTGCCTGCGTAATTGGCAGGACGCAAAATATTGGGTTCCCTATCCAAAAATTCTGTAATCTGCATACGGTTCCAAGTATGGTTTCCCAGCGTAATCACATCTGCCCCTGCATCAAATAGTCCTTTCGCCTGTTTCGGGGTAATCCCAACTCCAGAGGCATTCTCTCCATTGACAACAGTAAAATGAATGTCATATGTTTGTTTCATCTCGCGCAAGCGACGGGATAAAATATCTTGCCCGCCCTCACCCACAATATCTCCAACTGCTAGGATTTGAAGCAGCATAGCATCGTTCCTCCTTCGGATGTTCATTTCCTCCATTATAGAGGATTTTCCAGAAAATCGCAAAGACTTTTTCTAGCAAATGTTCTTGTTTCTCCGTGGAGTTCGTGTTACAATCGTAAAAATTCGAGAAACCAACTAAAAAAGAGGAATACATTGATATGAATTTAATTTTAAGCGACCAGCCACTCCACTTTCTCACATCTCTGCCATCCGACACAGTTGTCTATGATTTATCCCAGCAGACCATCCATCCCTGTGTCGGCTGTTTTGGCTGTTGGACAAAAACCCCTGGCAAATGTGTGATTCGAGATGATGCCCCCAACATCTATCCAAAAATTGCAGCGTCAGAGCGTATTCTGTATATCAGCCATATCTGGTGTGGCGGTTTTGACACCCCTATGAAAACACTGATGGAGCGTTCGATTCCAGTTCAGCAAGCCTTTATTCGCATCCATCAAGGAGAAACCCACCATGTACAGCGTGCAGTGGTTCCCAAAGAAGCAATTATTTTAGCGTATGGTGCAGACACACAGGAAGAACAAACCCTTTTTAAACGTCTTGTAGAGAGAAACGCCAAAAATATGTCCTTTTCTTCTTGGAAAATCCATTTTCTCTCCCCAGATACATTACAGGAAGCCATTCTCGAGGAGGTCAGTCAATGGAATCACTCTTAATCATTAACGGTAGTCCCCGTGCTCCACGCTCTAATTCCAAACGATACATTGAGTTGTTTACTCAATCTTTTACTGGCTCTTATGACCAATTACAGGCATTAAACTATTCTAAATCTACTGTGAATGTGGATGACTATTCTGATATCCTATTGGTTTTTCCCCTCTATGCAGACAGTATTCCCACTCCACTGATGACATTTTTAAAAATCATGTCTCAGTCCCCTAAAACACGCCAACCCACCATCCATGTACTTATCAACTGTGGTTTTTTAGAGCCAGAACAGAATATCATCGCAGTAGAAATGCTCCAGTTTTATGCCAAACAGTTCGGTTTTTCCTTCGGTTCTGTGTTGATGGTTGGCAGTGGAGAAGCCATTTTGAATACTCCATTTTCCTTCTTGGTCAAAAGACGCATTCGCAAACTGGCTGCCTCGATTCAAACACACAATCCCTTATGTCAATCTGTCACAATGCCCCTGCCAAAGTCTATTTTCCTATCTGCATCCACAAAATACTGGCTTACCATGGGTGCAAAACATGGGCAAACCAAAGAAACCATGTCTACTATGTCCATTGAAAAGGAATAACTCATGTCCATATTGCATACAATACTCCATCCAAAACAGGAAGGAGTCTCTCCCATGCCAAGACAAAAAAAGCCGTCCTCTTACTCCCTTAGATATCTGCTTGGTATCAGCCTTGCACTTTCTTTATTTGTCTTTTTGCTCCCTGTTTTGACTGTCAGGGGAGAGGCGGTTTTAACACCAAAGGGGGACACAACAACCCCCACTTCCCCCAATGAGTTCTTAGCCATCCCTACCTCTGCCAGAGATAAAGGACGTGTGGTAAAACTCCTGATGCCTGATGGCACCATTTCTGAACTTTCTATGGAGGAGTATCTGTTGGGTGTGGTATCGGCTGAAATGCCCGCTTCTTTTGAATTGGAAGCACTCAAAGCACAGGCATGCGCTGCCCGTACTTATACAGTGAGAAAACAATCCTTTGAAACTGCCCAGCATCCTGATGCTGATGTATGTACCGATATTGGTTGTTGTCAGGCATACCTGTCCCCTTCCGATGCTGCCCAACGCTGGGGGAGTTCTGCTGAAAGCTACACCCAAAAGATACAACAGGCAGTTGCTGAGACCGATGGTTTGGGCGTCCTCTACAATGGTTCCCCCATTCAGGCTGTTTTCTTCTCCTCCGCTCCTGGCTATACTGTGGATGCTGTGGAGGTATGGGGCAATCAGGTGGAATATCTGCAAAGTGTAGAAAGCCCTGAAGGAGATGAAGTCCCCAATTTTCGCAGTACTGTCACTCTGTCTGCTGATGAGGTAAAAAGCCTGATTCTCAACACTTATGCCAATGCAAATCTCACAGGAGACCCCTCTACCTGGTTTGGTTCCCCTGTAACCAATCAAGGTGGTACTGTCTCCAGTATTTTGGTGGGTGGGGTTACATTAACAGGAAACCAAATCCGTACTCTGTTTCAGCTTCGTTCTGCCTGCTTTCTTGTCTCATGGGACGGCACCTCTTTCACATTTTCCGTCACAGGCTATGGGCACGGTGTTGGGATGAGCCAATATGGAGCCAATACCATGGCGCAGTCTGGCAGTACCTATGATGAAATTCTTACATGGTACTATACCAATACACAGGTTGACTTTTTGTGGTAAAATAAACTGGAAAACCCCAGAAGAATGTGTTTCCACCTTCTTCTGGGGTTTCTTATTGCTTTTCCCTATTTTCCTACACAAAAGCGTGCAAAAATACGGGCTGTTACATCTTCCCGGACTGACTGCCCTGTCAGCTCTCCCAATGCCTCCAACGCCTGTTCCACATCGGTCAGGAGGGCATCTGGTGTCATACCTGCCAACAGGGCTTCTCGGCTGCGTTTCACACCTTCCAACGCCTGTTGTGCTGCCTGTGCCTGTCTCACATTGGTCAAAACTGCTCCATAGCTGGCTCCCGTCTGTTTGGGGAATTGAGCAGCCACTGCCTTTCCAAGCTGTTCCATCCCATCCCCGGTTTTGGAGCTTAACTCCACAACAGAAACAGATGCCCCATCTGGCAAAGCAGGCGGAGACACATGTGATAAATCTTTTTTTGTCCACACCAAAATGGTGGGGGCAAGCTGCACTGCCTCGTTCAGCAGTGCTTTGTCCTCCTCTTGCACCTGTGTCGTAGAGTCCCACAGTACCAGAATCAGCTCTGCCCGCTCCATAGCTTCACGGCTGCGCTCCACCCCCATCTGCTCAATGGGGTCATGACTGTCACGCAGACCGGCTGTATCAATGATTCGCAGTGGAATGCCACCCAGTTCAATCTGTTCCTCAATGGTGTCTCTGGTGGTACCAGGAATATCTGTGACAATAGCACGCTCATACCCTACCAACGCATTCAAAAGAGAAGATTTTCCTGCATTGGGTCGACCTACCAGAACGCACTGTACTCCCTGATTCATCTGTCTGCCCCTCTGATAGGTTGCCAGTAACTTTGTCAACTCCAACTCCTGATGAGAAAGCTGCTGTTCCAATTCTGTCATGGTGAACGGTGCAATGTCCTCCTCTGGGTAATCCAGCACTGCATGGAAATGTGCCATAATATCCACCAATCCGCTGTAAATCTGCTCAATTCTGCGACTCAGTGCACCACATAGCTGCCCTGCTGCCTGTCTGGCTCCCTCCCGGCTTCTGGCTTCCAGCAAGTCTGCCACCGCCTCTGCCTGTGCCAAATCCAGTCGACCATTCAAAAATGCCCTCTGGGTAAACTCCCCTGCTTTGGCAGGTCTTGCCCCCTGTGCATACAGTGCTTCCAAACCTAGTGTCAACACCGCCGGAGAACCATGACTGTGAATTTCGGCAGTATCTTCCCCTGTATAGGTTGAGGGAGCTCTTGTATAGGTACACAGAACTCGGTCAATTACCTCTCCCTCCTGGTCTAACAGGTCTCCATAGACAAGGGTGCGCTCCTGCCGCTCCAAAAGAGAGGCACGCCCCAGTGGTCGGAAACAGGCAGAGGCAATTTCAACTGCCCTCTCTCCTGACAAACGTAATATACCTATCGCACCCGCTCCAACTGGTGTGGCGATTGCTGCAATGGTATCGGCTTTATGGCTCACAATTCTCTATCCCTTCTGTGGCTGTGGAAAACTCAAAAATCCGACGGATGACGTGCTTCCACTTGCAAAATTATTTTTGTGCAAATTGTCTCTTTTTTGGTGAGATATGCCCTGTTCTACCCTCCATTTCTTTCCCCATACTTTCCTTTAGAACTTGTGGAAAACTATGTGGAGAATGTGGATAAGCTTACTGAACTCTCTCAAACTTCATCTTCTGTGTTTTATCATATCTGACAAAAATCGACGCCATTTTACACCATTCGACAAAGTTCGTCAATGACAGCCCCTGAAAATTTGCAGGAATTCCACCACTTTCATCTGGGGTTATCCTCAGTCATTTTCCACACGCTTTAACACTGCTCTTGCAGCCTGTACACCAGCTGCCCCAGCCTGTGCCAGTCCTCTGGTGACGCCTGCTCCGTCTCCTGCTGCAAACAGACCAGGAATGGCAGTCTCCATATCCTGTGAGAGCTGAAGGCGGGCAGAATAAAATTTCACTTCTGCACCATATAACAGAGTATCATGGTTGGCAGTTCCTGGGGCAATTTTATCCAACACGTAAATCATTTCGATAATATCATCTAGTTGCCGTTTTGGAAGTGCAAGAGACAAATCCCCAGGCACAGCCGCTGTCAACGTAGGTCTTGTGAATGACTTGCTCATACGATGTTCATTGGTTCGGGTTCCCTTCACCAAATCCCCAAACCGCTGCACCAATACTCCACCTGCCAGCATATTACTTAGGGATGCAATGTGTTTTCCGTACCGATATGGTTCATTGAATGGCTGTGTAAACCGGTTAGAAACCAATAGCGCAAAGTTGGTATTTTCACTGCGCAGAGCTGGGTCGGCATAGGAATGCCCATTGACCGTATTGATTCCCTCCACATTTTCTGCCACCACATGCCCATATGGATTCATGCAGAAGGTGCGCACCTGATCTCCATACTGTTTGGTGCGATACACCAGTTTTGACTCATACACCACATCTGTGATATGTTCAAATACAGCCGCTGGCAGTTCCACACGGACACCAATATCCACCTGATTGTTGAGCAACTCCAAACCCAGTTCCTTACACTGATTGGAAAACCACTCTGCACCAGACCGTCCGGGGGCTGCAATCAGCCGTTTACAGCAAATCTCCTCTCCCTTTGCCAATGCAAGATGGAATCCTTCTTCCTCATGTATAATCTGCTTTACCTCTGTCTGGAAGCAAAATTCCACTTTATCTTTCAATCCTTCATAGATATTTTGCAGAATCCGCAGATTATTTTCTGTACCCAGATGCTTACATCTGGCCTGTAACAAGTGCAAATCATAGCCTAGTGCTTTTTTTGCCAGTGCCTTTGCCTCTGGTGTCTCTGTTGAGAATACATGTTCTGTGGCTCCATGTGCCACATTGATGCTGTCCACATAGTCAATCAGCTCCATCACATGCCCAGCATCCATAAAATCAGTCAACCAGCCGCCAAATTGGGTGGTAAAATTAAATTTTCCATCGGAAAATGCACCTGCTCCTCCAAATCCACACATAGTATCACATACAGAACAGTGGATACACTCCCGCACCTTTCCTGCTACAATGGGACAGCTGCGGTGATAAATATCCCGTCCTTGGTCTAACGCCAACACCTTCAAATCAGGGCGGTGTTTGGCTAATTCATAGGCTGCAAAAATACCAGCTTCGCCACAGCCCAAAATAACTACATCATAAGTTTTACTCATAAAACAATTCCTCCATGAGTTGTGTCAAAAGTATGGTCCACACATAGTTACAGCATACCACAGAACAAAAAGAAAAGGAATGGGAGTTGCTGGTTTTTTGTGCAAAAAAGAACCTGTGCTGTTGCGTTCAGCACAGGTTCCTCTTATTTTTCAATCTCCATCATCAGGTTGACTCGGCGTTCATGACGACCACCTTCAAACTCAGTGGATAAAAACACATCCACCATACGTTCTGCCAGATTGGTTCCCACAATGCCTGCCCCCATTGCCAACATATTGGCGTCATTGTGGCGGCGTGTCATTTCAGCAGAAAAGGAATCTGCACACAATGCACAACGAATGCCCTTTACTTTATTAGCAGAAATAGAAATACCAATGCCAGTGGTACAAATGACGATCCCCTTTTCACAGGTACCATTTGCAACTGCTTCTGCTGCTGCCTTCCCATACACAGGATAGTCACAGCTATCCAAACTGTCACAGCCACAGTCCAGTACCTCTATTCCCTTCGCAGTCAAATAGGCTTTGATATGCTCCTTTAAACGGTATCCACCATGATCAGATCCAATTGAGATCATCACAAATTTCCTCCTTCAAAACAAACCTCGTCTTTACTTCTCATTTTTCATAGACGGTTCTTATCATTCTATTTCAATTATCGTGGTTTTTCAAGGGTTTCTTTTCTATTTTCTCTCTTTCAATTTTAAAATCAAAATTTAGATTTTAAAAGAATATAAGAGAATCAATGAGAATATTAGAGTTTTTCCCTTTTAATAGAAAAAATATAGAAAATACCATTGACTTTCTGGCATTTCGCTTCTATAATACAAAACGCCCTACAGGTTGTGTAGGGCTGCTATTTTGAGTTATTACGATTACGTTTTGATACCAAAC
>CALWON010000008.1 GCA_944383165.1 uncultured Oscillospiraceae bacterium | reverse complement strand
ATGGAAATTCCATTCAAGGTTTTTTCTTTACAGGTTGCTCCGTATTGCATCAATCATGGATTCATATTCCTGCTCTGTTAAGTAGGTTTTTCTAGGGTTCATCTGGAATACACCGCCCCATTCATCGCCATCCTTATACTTGGGTACCAGATGGAAATGAAGATGGCAACCAGTGTCTCCATAGGCACCATAATTGACTTTATCTGGGTGAAAGGTTTTGTGAATGGCTTTTGCCGCCTTTGCTACATCGGCAAAAAAGGCATTTCTTTCCTCATCTGATAAATCCACCAGCTCGCTGATGTGGTCTTTATATGCCACAATACAGCGCCCTTTTTTACTCTGCTCTTTAAATAAAATCAAACTGCTTACACTCAGTTCACAAATAGGAATTCCAAATTCCCCTAGTACTGCTCCACCCATACAGTAACCACAATTCTGATCTTTCATCCCATAATTGCCTCCTTATCCATTAGCCTTTCTTTATTATATCCCACAAATTCCCTGACGACAAGCATCTTTTTCTGCATGGTTCCACAGTTCTTTGTCATACTAAATCTGAGGTGATACTATCATGAATGAAAATGAGTTATTTCTTCAGTTGATTCATAAAAACGCTACCATGGGAGTTACTTCTATTCCAACTGCCCTCACACTTTCCCGCAACCAAGCCATGACCCATACCCTTCAACAGCAGCTACAGACCTATCGACAGATTGCGGCTCAATCTCAGCAATACGCCAAAGAACACGCACATACGTTGAAAAAACCCAGTTCTGCTGTTCTGCTCATGACCTCGCTGACCATGCGTATGCAATCCCTCATCAATGCTTCCCCATCCAAACTGGCAGAGCATCTGATTCAAGGCAGCACTATGGGCACTGTGCAGATGACTCGCTCCCTCAATCACTATGCCCAACACATCGACCCTCATCTGGCAGCATTGGGACAAACCCTCTTGCGCAGCGAAGAACAACACATTCAAGATTTAAAGCAATTTTTATAATCGTCTGCTTACCAGTTTAGCGTTTATTACCTGACTGGTAAGCCTCTTTTTAAGCTCCTTTTCCATATCCTAGGCTAAATCATCCATTCTTTTTCATAAGTTTTGCATAAATCATTGACCATATTTTTTCTTTACTGTATACTAAACATAAAATAACCATTCTGAGGAGGCTATGTCCCATGCCTAAACAAGTTGAGCCGTCTAAAACTGTGATAAAAGCTCCGGCTCGTATGTCCAAAAAAGATCCCCTTACTCGTGAGCAGGTACAGGATATTCATGCCTGGTGGCGTGCTGCCAACTACCTCTCTGCCTGTCAGCTTTACCTGCTTGACAATCCACTGTTGCGAAAACCTTTGAAAAAAGAACATCTGAAAAGTACCATTGTTGGGCATTGGGGAACTTGTCCCGGTCTCAACTTCATTTATACCCATCTCAATCGTACTATTGTGAAGTACGATCTGGATATGATTTTTTTATCCGGTCCTGGGCATGGCGGAAATGCCATTGTAGCACAGGACTATCTGGATGGCTCATATAGTGAAATTTATCCCAACATTAGCCAGGACGAGGAGGGTATGAAAAAACTGTTCCGTCAGTTTTCCTTTCCTGGTGGAATTCCCAGCCACGCTGCACCTGAAACACCTGGTTCCATCAACGAAGGTGGAGAATTGGGTTACTCCCTTGCCCATGCCTTTGGTGCGGTTATGGACAATCCTGAACTGATTTCCGCCTGTGTAGTTGGCGATGGGGAGGCAGAAACAGGACCGCTTGCCACAGCATGGCATTCCAATAAATTTCTTAACCCCATGACGGATGGTGCAGTACTGCCCATCCTCCATCTCAATGGTTTTAAAATTTCAAATCCCACCATTTTTTCCCGTATCTCCCATGAAGAAGTGGAGATGTTTTTCAAAGGATGTGGATGGGAGCCACGTTTTGTAGAGGGCAGTGAGCCCTACCAGATGCACCAAAAAATGGCTGCTGCACTGGATTGGGCAGTGCGTGAAATCCAGCGTATCCAGGAGTATGCCCGCTCCACCAAAGACACCACCCGTCCCAGGTGGCCTATGGTTATCCTGCGCTCTCCCAAAGGCTGGACGGGTCCCCAGGCTGTAGACGGAAAACCAGTGGAAGGCAGCTGGCGTTCCCACCAGATCCCCATTCCAGTACACGATGGAAAGCCTGGGCGTCTGGAGCAACTGGAACAATGGCTGAAAAGTTATCACCCAGAGGAACTTTTTGACTCTCATGGAACCTTAATTCCCTCTTTACAGGCACTTTCCCCTGTGGGCACCCGTCGCATGGGTGCCAACCCACACGCCAATGGTGGACTGTTACTCCGTGACCTGCGTACTCCTGACTTTCGAGAATATGCCATTTCTGTTCCAGAGCCTGGAGCCTGTCAAGGAGAAGATACTGCTGTTTTAGGTGGCTATTTGCGTGACCTCACCAAACGCAATTTAGAAGCCCGAAACTTTCGCATTTTTGCACCAGATGAAACGGTCGCGAATCGGCTCTCCTCTGTTCTGGAAGCCACAGGCAAACGCTGGGTGGATGAGATTGATTCCAAAGTAGATGAATCTTTAGACCATGACGGTCGTATCATGGATGCCATGCTGTCTGAACACCTGTGCCAAGGCTGGTTAGAGGGTTATCTGCTCACTGGTCGCCATGGTATTTTCAGCAGCTATGAGGCATTTGTCCGTATTGTGGACTCTATGGTAGCACAACATGCCAAATGGCTGAAAGTGTGTACACAGCTCCCTTGGCGGCAAAAAATTGCCTCTTTAAACTATGTATTGGCTTCCAATGTGTGGCAGCAGGACCACAACGGATTCACCCATCAGGACCCTGGTTTTCTGGACCATGTAGCCAACAAAAAAGCGGATGTGGTACGCCTCTATCTCCCCCCAGACGCCAACTGCCTTTTATCCTGTGTAGACCACTGTATCAAAAGCCGAAACTATGTGAATGTGGTTATTGCCTCCAAACACTCACGCCCCCAGTGGCTGACCATGGAGCAGGCAGTGAAACACTGTACACAGGGGATTGGAATCTGGCAGTGGGCTTCCAATGACCGAGGAGTGGAGCCTGATGTGGTGATGGCATGTTGTGGTGATACCCCTACACTGGAAACACTGGCAGCTGTGACCATTCTGCACCACTACTTGCCTGACCTGAAAATTCGTGTGGTCAATGTGGTGGACTTGATGAAACTGCAACCCCATACTGAACATCCCCACGGTTTGACGGATGAGGACTATGATGCCCTCTTTACCAAAGATAAACCCATTATCTTCGCATTCCATGGCTATCCCACTCTGGTTCATGAGTTGACCTATCGACGTCACAATAAAAATCTCCATGTGCGGGGATATAAAGAGGAAGGCACCATCACCACCCCATTTGACATGCGGGTACAAAATGACATTGACCGATTTGATTTGGTCATTGATACGGTCAAACGTCTCCCCCAGTTGGGGAACACTGCCTCTTATCTGATCCAGGAGATGCAGGACAAACTGGTGGAACATCACCAATATATCACAACATATGGTCAGGATATGCCAGAAATTCGTAATTGGAAGTGGAACAACGGTCTGGGTATCTATTGACTTCTGTTTGGTAATCTGTTATCATGTTAGATAGCCGTCAGTTGATGCTGACAATCTGTTCTATCTGAAATCCTAACAGAAATAGTACCGCGAAGGTATGTCCTGTCTCTCCGTTGAGGCAGCACCGCCAACGCGGTATTTTTTATGATAGGAGTGTATTTCATTGAATCTGACAACGTCTCGTACCATCTCTCTGCGCAATCTAGTGTTATCTGCCATGATGCTTGCACTTGCCTATGTACTCCCCTTTTTCACAGGCAATATCCCACAGATTGGCTCTATGCTGCTCCCCATGCACCTGCCCGTCCTGCTATGTGGTTTTTTATGTGGTGGTCCCTGGGGCGCTGTGGTTGGCTTGATTGCCCCTCTCATGCGCTCTGCTATTTTGGGTATGCCCCCTCCTTTCCCCACTGCGGTTGCAATGGCTTTTGAACTGGCTACATATGGCTTCCTCTCTGGTTTTCTCTTTTCTAAACTACCCAAAAAGAACCTGACCAGTATCTATGTATCCCTGCTCTCTGCTATGGTTGGTGGTCGTCTGGTATGGGGAGCTGTTACCGCACTTCTTCTGGCTTTTGGCACTTCTCCTTTTACCCTTCAGGCGTTTTGGGTTGGTGCAGTCACCTCTGCCATCCCTGGTATCATCCTGCAATTAGTGGCGATTCCTGCCATTGTGTTGTCCCTGCAAAAATCCAATCTCATCACTTTATGAGGTGTCACAAATCATGAATGATATCCTGTCCCAATTGCAACTCCATATGAAAACCCATCCCGCTTTGGAATTGAGTGATGCCATTAAGTTTTTATACCAGGGCTGTATGGGCAATGGGCACTTGATGTTAGACAGGGAAGCCGCTTGGAACTATCTTGTGGAGGAATGGCAGGAAACACCCGTTTGCCACACTGCACCATTGACCGAATCTCTTGGAAATGGTCTATGCCGCCTATCCCTTGCAGGCTGTAAAGAATTGGGGTTATCTGTCCATACCTTATTTGCCCTGTTTCTGCGTGCCAACCAACTGTTTTCTCCCAGTCAAGCCACATTAAAAACACTGCTTCCTCAACTTTGCTCCCTGTTTCCTCACACTGACCAGATTGCCGACATTCAACGGTATTTACAGGCTGGTATGCCTATGGTCAGCCATTCTCAAACCTATCGAGATACCTATACCCCAGCCTATCGCCTTGTATTGGAACAGGATATTTCTCTATTGCCCCTCTGTGCCGCCATAGACCGTCATATGGCGCAAAATCCCAGAACGATTGTTGCCTTAGATGGTCCATGTGCTGCTGGAAAATCCACCATAGGTGCACTTCTTTCCCAGCTTTATGGCTGTCCTCTTGTACATATGGATGACTTCTTTCTTCCTCAAACACAAAAAACACCAGCCCAACTCAGCCAGGCTGGTGGCAATATTGATGCGGAGCGGTTTCTGACACAGGTTTTACTGCCTGTTTCTTGTGGAAAACCTGCCAAATACCAGCCCTACCACTGCCATACAGATGACTTTGGGGAATGGCTGGAGGTTCCACCTTCTGCCCTTACGATCATTGAAGGGGTCTATGCTCTGCGCCCTGACCTACAACCCTACTACTCCATCTGTTGCTATATTGATGCCCCTTGGACCATACGTAGGGAGCGGCTGCTGAAACGCTGTGGTGAGGATGGGCTTGCTCGATTTGAGGCTCTGTGGATTCCTTTGGAACAGCAGTATTTTGAAACCTTTCAGATAGAATCCCTCTGCCCTATCAAAATAAAGGCATATTTCTAGGTTCTGTGGCTATTCTTGTATTCCACAGATACTGAATACAAATGCCCGCAGTACCATATCTCTGATGTCTGGATCTTCTGGCCAGGGATCGTCCCCTTTGTGTGCCACCATCAATGCTGGTATGTCACAGTTGTAAATTTCCAGTGCTGCCTCCCACTCCTGCCCATTCTCCATTCCTCTTGCTCCACCATTTAAAATGATTCCTTTTACATTGGGAATACATTGCAGTTCCTCCAATGTAATGGTATGTTCCCGTATCTGAGCATCCACACCCAATGCCTGAATATCATTCAGAACTCTTTCATTTTCTTCACTGCCCAAATCTAAAATCACGATACAATCTTTCATGGTACAATTCCTCCTGTTTTCTGTATTCTATCATAGGGCGAACCTTTTCTCAACTGATACCTGTTTTTGATTTCTATGTAAAAGGGGGATTGTTTTATGGCAGTCAAAAACACGTTTTGTTATCCGTCTGCTTTCTGTGGGCATTCCATCTATGCAGTGGAATGGATTCCTGAACAAACACCCAGGGGTATTGTACAAATTGTGCATGGCATTGCAGAACATATCGGTCGGTATGAAGAAGTGGCACAGTTTCTTTGTTCCCACGGTTTCTTGGTCTGTGGGGAGGACCATCTGGGGCATGGGCTCACTGTAGAAGATGGTAAGTATGGTTTTTTTGCCCCAAAAAATGGTTGGAATATGGTAGTGCAGGACATCCATGCCCTACTACAACAACAGCGCCACGCCTATCCCTCCCTTCCCTATTTCTTACTGGGGCACTCTATGGGTTCTTTTCTTGTGCGCACTTATCTCATCCAATACCCCGGTGTGGTATCTGGTGCTATTTTATCTGGTACTGGACAGGAATCTTCTAAACTTGTAGCTTTGGGGAAATCCCTTGCTTCTCTGGAATGCAAACGGTTGGGGGTACATGGAGTCAGTCCTCTGATTTCCTCTCTGTCCCTTGGTGGGTACAATCGCAAATTCCACCCCAACCGTACAACAGCTGACTGGATTTCCAGTGACCCTTCGGAAGTAGACCGCTATCTTTCTGACCCTCTCTGTCAATACCCCATTACTGCCTCTCTATTTCGTGATATGATGGGTGGGCTTCAGTGGATAGGAAACCCAAAAGCCCTCTCTAAAATGGACAAACATACCCCTGTTTATTTCTTCTCTGGTGACCATGACCCAGTGGGTGGCATGGGAAAAGGGGTGAAAAAGGTGGTACAGCTCTTTCGTCAGGCTGGTTGCACCGATGTGACACTTCACCTGTACCCTGGAGGGCGGCATGAGATGTTTCACGAGGTAAACAAACAGGAAGTGCTTATCCACCTTTTGCACTGGCTGGAAGCACATGTATAAAGGTTCATGTTTCTCTTGACCTTCCCCATGTTTCCTACTACAATAATACAGATTAGAAATAGAGGAGGGATTCTTGTATGAATTATTCTGATGTACTGGCGCAAGCTCGCACTTGCAGTGGTCCCTATTGCAAAGCCTGTCCTGTCTGTAACGGCAAAGCCTGTGGCAGCACCATGCCTGGACCTGGTGCCAAAGGAACCGGTCGTGTTGCCATTGCCAACTATGAGGCATGGCAATCCATCTACCTGAATATGGATACCATTTGTGAAAACAAACCAGTGGACACCAGTTTCACATTTGCAGGTCGAACCTATGCCATCCCTGTCTTTGCTGGTCCTGTGGGTGCTGTCAACCTCCACTACGGTGACAAATACAACGATTTGGAATACAACAACATTTTAGTTCCAGCCTGTGAAAAGGCAGGTATTGCAGCCTTTACCGGCGATGGAGCCAATCCCCAGGTCTTCCTCTCTGCTGCCAAAGCCATTGGCAATGCTGGTGGCGTTGGTATCCCCACAGTAAAGCCATGGGATCAGGACACCATATTTGAAAAACTGGATGCTGCCAAAGCCTCCGGCGCAGAGGTATTTGCGATGGACATTGATGCAGCAGGGCTTCCCTTCCTCAAAGGATTGATTCCACCTGCTGGTTCTAAAACCGTGGCAGAACTGCGTGAAGTGATTGAATATGCCAAGATCCCTTTCATTATAAAAGGAGTGATGACGGTCACCGGTGCCAAAAAAGCCCTGGATGCTGGTGCTGCTGGAATTGTTGTTTCCAACCATGGTGGTCGTGTTCAGGATGGTGTCCTACCCACTGCATTGGTACTCTCCAAAATTGCCAAGGCAGTCAAGGGGCAAATGACCATCTTTGTAGATGGCGGTCTGCGCAATGGTGTGGATGTGTGCAAAGCCCTTGCTTTGGGTGCAGATGCTGTTCTGATGGCTCGCCCCTATGTCACCGCTCTCTATGGTGGCGGAGAAGAAGGGGTGCACCTGTTGACAGAAAAAGTGAAGGGAGAACTGGAGGACACCATGGGAATGTGTGGAGTACACAGTCTCTCTGAAATCAATGAAAGCCTAATAGCCTCTTTTTAATTGGAATCCATAAAAGAAACACAAGCAAGCTGTGCTTTGTAATGCACAATTTGCTTGTGTTTTCTTTTCCTTATTATGGTCGTCTCTGGTGGTAAAACCAGATATAGCCCAATATGATAGTGGGAATATTGGTAAAAATAAAGGTTTTTCCACCAAGAAATAAAAGCTCAAACAGACTACGACCAACCACAAATATGCCATGATGCCCAGGTCCTCCCAGATGTGGAGTGGGTCCCTGTGTCACAAAATACCCCACAGCTACTGCAAATGTGAGAACCAAACTCAGCAAAAAGAGAAGTACTGGCAAAATTAACCCAAGCCATCGATTCTCTTTTCGACACAACCACACTTGTAGAAGTACCAATAGCGCCATTGGAAGTATAAATGAAACTCCCCTTATGGGGAATATCAGAAAATGCCACCCCATCTTTCTTCACCTCTCCGCTCTTTTTTCCATTTTACAATAGTTTGGAAAGCAGTGCAAGCCCTTCTTCCAACTGTTCCAACGGAATACCTGGATAGTGCATCAAAAGCCAGTGCTGTTCCCCTCCACCATATTCAGATAAAAAAGACAACCGCAACTTCTGTTGCTCTGCCTGCTGCTTCAATTCTCTGTCACATGTTTGAGTTGGTAATTTTAACAGGAAGTGCAGTCCCCTCTCTGCCCCCTGCACTGTATACTGCCCAGCCAGTGGGCTATTCTGCAACAATTCCAATATCCTGTCCCGCTTGTTTCGATACAAACCACGCATACGGTTCAAATGCCGTTCAAAATATCCCTGAGACAAAAATCGTGCCAATGTGTATTGCTCCATCACTGGAACGGTACAGGAATAGAACCCCATCATTGTATGATACCGCTCTATCAAAACAGGTGGAAGCACCATGTAGCCCATACGCAGAGAGGGAGCCAGTGTTCTGGAAAAGGTATTGATATAAATCACTCTTTGCGCCTGGTCAATGCTCTGTAATGTTGGAATGGCGGCACCCATAAAGCGAAATTCGCTGTCATAGTCATCCTCTATGATATATCTCTCCGGTTTCTCCTCTGCCCATTTCAGCAGTGCCTGTCTTCTCCCAATAGGCATGACTACACCCGTTGGAAACTGATGGGAAGGGGACAAATGCAGCACCTGCGCCCCACTTTGGCGCACTGCCTCCACCTGCATCCCTCCCTCATCCAGTGGGACCCTGGCACAGCCTGCACCATGCAAGGTGTAAACCTGCTGTACTTTTGGATACCCCGGCTGCTCTACCCCGTAACACAAGTGATTGCCCAACAACTGCACGATTTGGTCATAGAGGTATTCTGCCCCAGCTCCTATGACAATTTGACTTGGATGTACACGCATCCCTCGAAATTGTAGTAGATATTGGGCTATCGCCTCTCGCAACTCCAAAACACCACAAGATGGGGAACTCTCCAATAAAGTTTCTCCCCGCTCTGTAAGCACCTGGCGCATCAACTTTGCCCAAAGAGAGAAGGGAAACCCCTCTGTGTTTCTCCCTCCTAACAGGTCAAATCGCCATTGCTGCTTTTCTGCCTCCTGATGGTATGCTATGGCAGTTTTTTCCCCTTGTACAAAAGTCTCTATGGAACCGACAAAATATCCCCGTTTTTCCTGTGCATACACATATCCCTCTGCTACCAACTGTTGATAGGCATTTTCCACTGTCACAACAGAGACTTGTAAATGGCGTGCCAACATACGCTTGGATGGCAATTTTTCTCCTGCCTTCAAGGTTCCCTTTACAATATCATCCCGAATACATTGGTACAAATATTCATATAAACTCCTCTGTCCACGCTTACTCATTTCATAGGTCAGCATCTGGTTTCCTCCGCCATCTGGTCTGATAAAGTTTTCTATTATTGATACTATCAATCAGGTCAGTTTACGGTATAATACAGAACAGGTCAACTTGTCAAGGAGGAATTTTCTATGAAGAAACAAGTTTCCATCCATTCCCTCACTGCCACCGGTCTGATGTGTGCACTCTGTACCCTTCTCACCATGATGGTACAAGTTCCATCCCCTATGGGTGGATATTTTAATCTGGGTGACTGTGCTGTGCTACTCTCTGGCATTTTGCTTGGTCCCTTCTATGGTGGGATTGCTGCTGGTATGGGTTCCTGTCTTGCCGATTTACTGGGTTATCCCCTCTATGCACCTGCCACCTTACTCATTAAGGCAACCATGGCGATGATTTCAGGTTCCTGCTTTCTTGCACTGTCCCACCGCTGGAAATTTCCTGTGATTTCTGTGGTACTCGGTGGCATTCTGGCTGAACTCGTCATGGTACTGGGCTATTTTGTATTTGAATGTTTTGTGCTGGGTATGGGATATGGTGTTGCAGTGAACATCCCAGTCAATGCCCTGCAAGGCACGCTAGGATTGATTTGTACCACAGTCACTGTCATGGCACTTCAGCGCACTCCCATTCCCATCCCTATTTTGAGCAAATAAACAATTACATAAAATCTCAAAAAGAAACCCCTGTGGGTTCCAACAGGAACCCACAGGGGCAAATTCTATCATCTCTTTGATGAGAGCAGATGAGAAGGATTAGACTTTATACATCTCCTGCATACGGACCAGCTTCTCATAGCGAGCCTTTGCAGTCTCCTCGTTCAGCTCGAACAGCTCCTTAGCACGCTCTGGGAAGGAGCGGGTCAGGCTGGAGTAACGGGCCTCGTTCATCAGGAACTCCTGATAGCCGCCAGCGGGAGCCTTGCTGTCCAGAGTGAAGGGGGTCTTGCCCTCAGCCTTCAGAGCAGGATTGAAGCGGAACAGGTTCCAATAGCCGCACTCAACAGCCTTCTTCATCTCGCTCTGGCAGTTGGTCATGCCGCCCTTGATGCTGTGCATCTCACAGGGAGCATAGCCGATAATCAGGGAAGGACCATGATAAGCCTCAGCCTCAGCAATGGCCTTCAGCGTCTGGTTCATGTTGGCACCCATAGCAATCTGAGCCACATAGACATAGCCATAGGTCATGGCAATCTCAGCTAGGCTCTTCTTAGCCACAGTCTTACCAGCAGCAGCAAACTGAGCTACCTGACCAATGTTGGAAGCCTTGGAAGCCTGTCCACCAGTGTTGGAGTACACCTCAGTATCAAATACGAAGATATTGACATCCTCACCGGAAGCCAGAACATGGTCAACACCGCCGAAGCCGATGTCGTATGCCCAGCCGTCACCACCGAAGATCCACACGGACTTTTTGTTCAGGTACTCCTTTTCAGCCAGGATTGCCTTGCAGGCATCGCAGCCAGCAGCAGCACCCTTCTCCAGCTCAGCAACCAGAGCAGCAGTAGCAGCCTGGTTTGCAGTACCGTCATCCTTGGTAGCAATGAATGCCTCG
The DNA here is from genome assembly GCA_944383165.1 of uncultured Oscillospiraceae bacterium. GTDB lineage: Bacteria > Bacillota > Clostridia > Oscillospirales > Oscillospiraceae > Lawsonibacter. The sequence continues at coordinate 36,353 of CALWON010000008.1, read as the reverse complement.
ATAGCAGCCTTTGCCTCAGCAGGAGTTGCCTCAGCCTCAGCCATAGCGGACAGCTGACCAATCAGACGGTCACGGATGGCCTTCTGACCCAAATACATACCCAGACCATGCTCAGCGTTGTCCTCGAACAGGGAGTTAGCCCAAGCGGGACCCTTGCCCTCGGCATTGGTGGTGTAGGGGGAAGTTGCAGCAGGACCGCCCCAGATGGAGGAACAGCCAGTTGCATTGGAGATATACATACGATCACCGAACAGCTGGGTGATGAGACGGGCATAAGCAGTCTCAGCACAGCCTGCACAGGAGCCAGAGAACTCCAGCAGAGGCTTGTTGAACTGGCTACCCTTCACAGTCAGGTCGGTTACATCGCTCTTAGCAGCCACATTGGCAACCATGTAATCAAATACAGGCTGCTGAGCAGCTTCCTGCTCCTGAGGTACCATAGTCAGGGCACTGACAGGGCATGTCTTTGCGCAGACGCCACAGCCCATACAATCCAGGGGGCTGACTGCAAGGGCAAACTTGTAAACATCCTTGCCCTTGCCTGCCTTCACATCCACAATCTTAGCTGCCTCAGGAGCGTTCTTAGCCTCCTCCTCAGTCAGAGCGAAGGGACGGATGGTAGCATGGGGGCAGACGAAGGAGCACTGGTTACACTGGATACACTTGGTAGCATCCCATGTAGGTACAGACACAGCTACGCCACGCTTCTCGTAAGCAGAAGCACCCTGTTCGAAGGTACCATCCACATGCTCTACGAATGCGGAAACAGGCAGGCTGTCGCCGTCCATACGGTCCACAGGCTCCAGAATGGATTCAACCATCTTCACCAGCTTTGCAGGACCAGTCAAAGTGTTCTCTGCCTTCACATCCTCAGCAGTAGCCCAGGAAGCAGGAACCTCAAACTTCTTGAATGCAGTTGCACCAGCATCAATGGCCTTGTGGTTCATGTCAACCACATCCTGACCCTTCTTCAGGTAGGACTTAGTGGCAGCATCCTTCATATACTGGATGGCCTCCTCCTGAGGCATAACCTTAGCCAGAGCAAAGAATGCAGACTGGAGAATGGTGTTGGTGCGCTTGCCCATACCAATCTTAGCAGCCAGATCAATGGCGTCAATGGTGTAGACCTGAATGTTGTTGGCAGCGATATAACGCTTTGCAACAGCAGGCATGTGCTTGTCCAGATCCTCAGCAGACCACTGGCAGTTGATGAGGAAGGTGCCGCCGGGCTTTACGTCACGCACCATGGGGAAGCCCTTCACAATGTAGGAGGGGTTATGGCAGGCTACGAAGTCAGCCTTGTTGATATAGTAGGGGCTCTTAATGGCATTGTCACCAAAGCGCAGATGGCTTACGGTTACGCCGCCGGTCTTTTTGGAGTCATACTGGAAGTAAGCCTGTACATACTTGTCAGTATGGTCACCAATGATTTTGATGGAGTTCTTGTTAGCACCAACAGTACCGTCGCCGCCCAGACCCCAGAACTTGCACTCGATGGTGCCTTCTGCGGCAGTGTTGGCAGACTCCTTCTCCTCCAGAGAAGTATGGGTTACATCGTCCACAATACCGATGGTGAAATGATCCTTAGGCTGAGCCTGAGCCAGATTCTCATACACAGCAAATACGCTCTTAGGAGGAGTATCCTTGGAGCCCAGACCATAGCGACCACCAACAACAACCTTATCATGGATGCCAGCGGTGGACAGAGCGGTGATCACATCCAGGTACAAAGGATCGCCCAGAGCACCAGGCTCCTTGGTACGGTCCATAACAGCAATCTTTTTAGCAGTGGCAGGAATGGCAGCGATCAGCTTGTCTGCACGGAAAGGACGGTACAGACGTACCTTCACCAGACCAACCTTCTCGCCATGAGCGTTCAGGTAGTCAATGACTTCCTCAGCCACATCGCAGAAGGAACCCATGGCAACAATCACACGGTCTGCATCTGGAGCACCATAGTAGTTGAAGAGCTGATAATTGGTGCCCAGCTTCTCATTGATCTTGCCCATATACTCCTCTACAATCTCAGGCAGAGCATCGTAGTAGGGGTTGCATGCCTCACGGTGCTGGAAGAAAATATCACCGTTTTCATGAGAACCACGCATGGTGGGATGCTCAGGATTCAGTGCACGCTGACGGAATGCAGCCACTGCATCCATATCAACCATCTCAGCCAAATCCTTGTAGTCCCAAATGGCAATCTTCTGAATTTCGTGAGAGGTACGGAAGCCATCAAAGAAGTTGATGAATGGGACACGACCCTTAATTGCTGCCAGATGGGCAACAGGAGCCAGATCCATCACTTCCTGTACATTGCCCTCAGCCAGCATAGCAAAGCCAGTCTGGCGGCAGGCCATAACGTCGGAATGATCGCCAAAGATGTTCAGAGACTGTGCAGCCACAGTACGGGCAGACACATGGAACACGGTGGGCAGCAGCTCACCAGCAATCTTATACATATTGGGGATCATCAGCAGCAGACCCTGAGATGCAGTGTAAGTGGTGGTCAGAGCACCAGCAGCCAGAGAGCCATGTACAGTACCTGCTGCACCGGCCTCAGACTGCATCTCCACCACATTGACAGTGGTGCCGAAGATGTTTTTCTGACCCTGAGCTGCCCACTGATCTACATAGTCAGCCATGGGGCTGGACGGAGTAATGGGGTAAATGCCAGCTACCTCAGTAAAGGCATAGCTTACATATGCTGCCGCATTGTTGCCGTCCATGGTTTTGAACTTTCTTGCCATAGAGTTCCCTACTTTCTTCCTTATTCAAATGGTTCTTTGGTAATGGGGTATTCCCAATTACCCCACATTCCATAAGCTACTGCCCTATTTTACTGTTTTTCCTGAAAAAAGCACATGACTGAAACAGTTATAGTCACTATAACTGTTTTGCTATACTTCAGAAAAACAGCCCATCCTCTGGGCATACAGAATGGTTGCATATCTCAGCATGGCTTTATTTTAACACTTTCTCTTTGGTTTGTAAATTGATTCCACCGTTTTTTTCCCGTTTTTTCTGGATAAATTTATGCGATACCCTTGAAATCTTTCTGATATCCGATTAAAATAGACTGGAATTTGTCCACCCATATTCTGATATTTGTATTGTTTTTTCAAATATACACAAAAAATAAGCAAAACTGGAATGAAAATTCTTTTCATTCCAGTTCTCCTATTTCTCTTTTCTTTTCAGGAGGAACTGGTATGGTCTACTCTGTGCAATCCTTGGGGCTTCATGGGATCATGGGCTACCCTGTCACAGTGGAGTGTGATCTCTCCAATGGGCTGCCCGCATTCACGGTTGTGGGGCTGCCTGATACTGCAGTCAGTGAAGCCCGGGAGCGTGTGCGTGCTGCCATCAAAAACTGTGGTTTTCGCTTTCCAGTCAGCCGTATCACAGTCAATCTTGCCCCAGCCCATTTAAAGAAAATCGGCACTCTCTATGACTTACCCATTTTAATTGGTATTTTAGTAGCCAGTAATCAACTGAGCATACAGACAGAACATTGTGCTTTTTTAGGGGAGTTGTCTCTCACTGGGCATTTGCGCCCCACAACTGGTATGCTCCCTATGGCACTGGCGGCAAAGCGTGCTGGCGTTGAGCACCTATTTGTGCCAAAGGAAAACGCACCTGAAGCCACTCTGGCAGACGGTCCCCTCATTTATCCTGTGGAGCACATCTCCCAACTGGTCCAGCACCTGACTGGTGAAGTACCCATTTCTCCTGCCCCTTCCTGCCCTGCATCTACTATATCTACTACAGGTCCCGACCTATCCGATGTGAAGGGGCAAGATGCTGTGAAACGTGCGCTGGAAATTGCTGCCGCTGGGGGGCACAATATCCTGATGGTTGGACCTCCTGGCACTGGAAAATCCATGCTAGCAAAGCGTCTGCCCGGTATTTTACCTGATATGACACAGACAGAGGCACTGGAAACCACAGAAATCCACTCTGTGATGGGGCTGACTTCTGCCCAAAATCCTCTGATTCATCAGCGCCCCTTTCGCTCCCCACACCACAGCATCTCCGCTGTTGGGATGTCTGGTGGTGGTGCCAATCCAAAGCCGGGGGAAATCTCACTGGCACACAATGGGGTTCTATTTTTGGATGAACTGCCAGAGTTTCAAAAAGATGTACTGGAGGTGTTGCGACAGCCTATGGAAGATGGCGTGGTACATATCTCCCGTGCGTCTGGCTCTGTCTCCTACCCTAGCCGTTTTATGCTGGTGTGTGCTATGAACCCCTGTAAATGTGGGTGGTATGGGCACCCATCTGGTCGGTGCAAATGCTCTGAACATGAAGTCCAAAAATACCTCTCCCGTTTGTCTGGTCCCCTGTTAGACCGCATTGATTTGTTTATTGAAGTGTCCTCCCTGGATTTTGAAGATTTAGCGGGTCAAACACCTTCTGAATCCTCTCAACAGGTAAAGGAACGGGTAAACTGGACCCGCTCCATTCAAACCAAACGGGAGTATGGGCAATGCAATGCACAAATGATGCAGCCCTATCTTGACCAGTTCTGTCATCTGAATGATGATTGCCAACGCATGATGCGAGGGGCCTATGAACGTATGGGGCTAACTGCACGCAGCTACGACCGCATCCGGCGTGTAGCACGCACCATTGCTGACTTAGATGGGGAATTAGAAATTCAGGTCCCCCATTTGGCAGAAGCACTGCAATACCGTCCCCCTGCCTATTTAAAGCGTTGACCATATTCATTACAGAACACAAACATAAAATTTCTGATTATCTTGGAGGAAACCCCATGACACAGTGGAAGAAAAACAGCATCCATACCGTTCAAATCACTGGATATACCGCAGAGGGAATGGGTGTAGCTCGGTTGGATGGACTGGTACTATTCATTCCCAATACCATTCAAGGAGAAACTTGGGAAATCCAATTACTCAAGGTCACAAAACATGTGGCATGGGGGCGTGGTATCAATTTGTTGACCCCATCCCCTGCCAGAATTGCTTCTGACTGCCCATACAGCACAAAATGTGGGGGCTGTCAGTATCGCCACATGTCCTATGAGGAAGAACTATCCGCAAAACGGCAAAAGGTACAGGATGCTCTAACCCGACTGGGCGGTTTATCCTTGGAAATTCCTCCCGTTTTGGGTGCAATGTCCCCTCTCCGCTATCGGAACAAAGTTCAATTCCCAGTTTCGCAGACCAAACAGGGACTTGCCATTGGCTTCTATCGTCCACGCAGTCATGATGTGATTGATACTACAGACTGTCTGCTTCAGCCAGAACCAGTCACCCAACTGCGCCACGCTTTGAAAACATGGATGGAAACTTACCAAATTCCTGCCTACGAGGAAACCACCTGTAGTGGGCTAGTCCGTCACTTTTATGTACGGACCAATCAAAAGGGGCAGGCTCTGGCGTGTCTTGTAGTCAATGGTCACACAATCCCTCATCAATCCGCCTTGATTGAATCCCTGTGTGGTGCATACCCTGCTCTATTGGGAATTGTATTGAATTGTAACACCAAAGACACCAATGTCATATTGGGAGAACACTATGAAACCTTGTGGGGGCAGCCCTATTTAGAGGAAACTCTTTGTGGCATGTTGTTCCGTCTCTCTGTTCCCTCCTTCTTTCAGATTAACCACCCACAGACAGAACGGCTCTACCAAATTGCGCTGGACTTTGCCCAGCTCACTGGAACGGAAACCGTTTTGGATTTATATTGTGGCATTGGTACCATCTCCCTTGCGCTGGCACAAAAAGCCAAAACCGTCATTGGCTGCGAAATTGTGCCGGAAGCCATTGAGGATGCCAACGCCAACGCCCAAAGAAATGGGATTTCAAATACACAGTTTTTCTGTGGTGATGCAGGAGAAATTGCCGCAAAACTTGCCCATGATGGAATTACCCCTGATGTCATTTGTGTAGACCCACCCAGAAAAGGTCTGGCACCAGAAGTACCGGAGCTTTTGACCTCTATGCAGCCTAAACGCATCGTCTATGTCTCCTGTGACCCTGCCACCCTTGCCCGTGATGTAAAACGGCTTGCCGACCTTGGTTATCAAGTACACAAGGTACAGGCAGTGGATTTATTTCCTAGGACGGCACATGTGGAGACGGTAGTTCAACTTTTCAAAAACCATTCGACTATGGAATAAAGAAACTCACTTCTAATCATTCATTTTTCTTCATGACTTAATCCGTCAGCACCAAGGTAGTTTATACAATGGTACTGACGGATTTTTTAGTATTTTTATGAATGTAGTTGACAAATACCCTCTACATGATGTAGACTTTAATTGCACTACAATATGTAGAGGAGGAATGGCAATGCAAAAAATGGGGGCACTGGAATCTCGCTTTGCGGACATAATCTGGAACTATGAACCAATCCCGTCTGGGCAGCTAATCAAACTGGCAGAACAGGAACTCAACTGGAAATCTACAACATCCTATACTGTTTTGAAACGGCTTTGCAACCGAGGGCTCTTTCAAAATCAGAAAGGCGCTGTCACTTCCCTGATTTCCCGTGATGATTTCTATGCCATGCAAAGTGAGCAATTTGTAGAGGAAACTTTTCATGGCTCACTCCCTGCATTCTTAGCTGCATTTAGCAAACGAAAGAAACTAACAGAGGAAGATGTAATGGAACTAAAAAGGATAATTGATGGATTTAGGAGGTGAATGGTATGTTCTTTTACACTTTTCTACCTAAATTATGGAACATGAGCCTGACTGCAAGCGTGGTTATTATATTTGTACTGCTTTTGCGACTTCTGCTTCTAAAATCACCAAAGATTATCTCATACGCACTATGGAGCCCTGTTTTATTTCGGTTGCTCTGCCCTGTATCCATAGAATCTGGTTTTTCCCTGTTCAGTCTGTTGGGTACTCCAGTTGCAGAATATGGCACCATAACGAACCGCATTGCTTATATCCCCATTGATCTTGTTCATACAGAAAATCCATCTATCACACTTCCTGTACCAGCCATAGGAGAACTCATCAACCAATCTCTGCCACAAAGAGTGGAACAACTGGTGGCAGATCCACTGGAAGCCCCTATGGCAATTTTGACCTATGTATGGGTAGTGGGTGTCATGGTCATGGCAATTTATACAGCAGTTTCTTTCCTAAATCTTCATAAAAAACTTTTGATTGTATCACGGTTGAGAGACAACATATATCTGGCAGATGAGATTACCTCTCCATTTGTGATGGGAGTATTTCAACCCAAAATTTATCTTCCTTCTTCCCTGTCAGAACAAGAACAACCCTATATTATCCTACATGAACAACACCATATCCATAGATGGGACCATATCATAAAGGCTTTTGCTTATGTGGCGTTGTGCATCCACTGGTTTAATCCTTTGGTTTGGATTGCATTTATCACTGCTTCCAAAGATATGGAAATGAGTTGTGATGAGGCTGTTGTCAAAAAAATGGGGGATGGTGTTCTGGCAGACTATACAGCATCTTTACTCAGTCTTGCCACTGGCAAACACATTGTTGCAGGAATGCCCCTAGCATTTGGCAAAGGCGATACAAAAGAACGGATTCGCAATTTGGCAAACTGGAAAAAGCCTGCCGTTTGGGTGATTCTTCTGGGAACTGTGGTCTGTATTGTGACAGCAATTTGTTTGCTGACAAATCCAAAATACACACTAACGGCAGAAGATGCCTTGTTACAATTGGAGAACAATGTAGTCTACGAAGGGAATACCGTTTCTTTCACCATACCAGAATATGATGAAGGGGAATGGGATATACACATTGCAGGTCGTGCTGTCTATGAAGATGGCTTTAGCCGCAGTCTCCACTATTTAGAGGAAGAAACATGGTCGGCTAATACCTCCTATACATTTCAACCTGATTCTTCGGCGGTGGAATTGACCCTTGATGTCTTTTTGCATTCTCAGACAGAAGGCACACTGGAGCGAACAATTGACCTTCTATCCAAAAAAACAGCATAGAACCTGCTCCCTTTTTTACCGAAACCATGCTTTCATTGTGTCCAAAACCTGAACCAATTCTGCTTCACCGATGACATAAGGAACCATTGCATAGAGATAATTTAGGAATGGTCGGCTAAATACACCTCGTTTATAGGCGAACTGTTGATACCCCTTGATTGTATCAGCATCATAAACTTCCATACACACACAACCACCCATGATACGTACCTCTTTGACACGGGGGTCAGAAAAATGTTCCAATTCACGGCGGGTAATCTGTTCAATTCTCTGGATTTTGGACAGATAATCCTGACTTTCAAACAGTTCAATGGATTTCAATGCCACACTGCAAGCCAGTGCATTTCCCATAAAGGTGGGACCGTGCATAAAGGCATGTGTTTGGTCATCACTGTAAAATCCATCATACACTTTATGATTTGCCACAGTAACAGCGTGCCCTATATAACCGCCCGTTAGTGCCTTTCCTAACACAAGAATGTCTGGTAAAACCAAATCGGAAACAAACCGGTTTCCTGTGCGACCAAATCCGGTGGCTACTTCGTCAAAAATAAGAAACACACCATACTGGTCACAAAGCTCTCTGGCACGTTGCAGGAAGGAGATGTCATACATACGCATACCGCCTGCACCCTGAAGAAGTGGTTCCACAATGAAACAATTCAGGCAATCATGGTATTCTTGAAATGCCTTTTCCAATGCCTCAATCTCTGTTGGAATGTGGATGACATTTTTACTTTTTCCATATGCCTTTAACACAAAATGGTAGTCCTCATCATCCCCGATTTCCATAGTCTTAAATGTATCCCCATGATAGGCGTGCTCCAATGCAAGTACCATAGTTCGTTTGGTGTCTCCCTGATTGATATAATACTGTAACGCCATTTTCAGGGCAACTTCCACAGCTACACTGCCAGAATCGGAGAAAAAGCAGTAATCCAAATCCCCGGGAAGCCAGCTCTGCAACTTGTCTGACAGCTTTTGCACTGCTTGATGGGTAAGCCCTCCCAGCATCACATGGGAAAAGGTTTTGAGCTGTGTTTCAATGGCTGTGTCAAGTTCTGGATGTTTATAGCCGTGAATGACACTCCACCAGGAGGACACAGAGTCAATGAGTTTTTGGTCTTTGGTATAGAGGTAGACCCCTTGTGCATCTATAATTTCATAAGGTGCTTTCATGGTTTTCATCTGTGTATATGGATACCAAATCATAACAAATCCCCCATTTTATTCATAGAGTGACTGCAACTGTTCCACTGGAAGTTCCAGTTCTGTATCTCCGTTTTTCACACAGGCAAGGACGGGAATCCCTGTCATCCATTCGCACATAAATTGATTATCTTCATGGAGTGGGTTGCCCTGCTCATACTGATTCAAAATGATACCCTGAATGGGAATTTGATTGGACTTCATATATTCTACGGTTAAAACCACAGCGTTAATGGTTCCAAGTCCAGCATGGGCAACAATGAGACAGCCCATTTTTCTGGCGGTTATCAAATCTTTGAGAAAAATTTCCTGTGTATCATAGCGCAGTGGGCACACAATTCCACCAGACCCTTCTACTGTAACATAATCATATTGCCCACATAAGTCATCCAATTTCTCCAGCACTTGTTCCAGCTCTACCGGGTTCCCTTCCATTTTTGATGCTAAGTGGGGAGAAACGGCGGTTTCATAAACATAGGGACACATCTTCTTCAATGGCTGAGAAATTTGAGCAATCGTTTTTACATGGAGGGCATCATTGGGAATCAGTTCTCCATTGGGCTGTCTTTCATTCCCACTCATAGCCGCTTTGTAATAGGCAGCCTTTTTTCCGCTTTGTGCCAATTTTTTGACGATTAGCCCTGTCACATAGGTTTTACCCACATCTGTGCCAGTTCCAGTAACAAACAGATTCTGACTCATAACAGATTCTCCCCTCATCGTTTTATCGTTCCATTCTTTGATGGTGCATCAATGGAATGAGACGTTTTCCAAGGATTGTTGCAAGGATACACAACAAAATATCACCTGGTACAGCCAAAAGGAAACAGTACAGGAAAAGTGGCCACAGACCAATGGGGCTGCCCAGATAGAAATTACTCATCACATAGTAGTAAACCATTCCCATCAGATAGACAATGCCCAAACCTACAAAATTTGCAGCCAGTAACCGCCGATAACTGGGGTTCACTGTCTGATTTGCAATTTTACCGGTTACATAGGAGGCAACCGCAAAGCCCAGAATATACCCAAAACTTGGCTTTAAGACATAAGCAAAGCCACCACCTTCTGTAAACACAGGCAGCCCAATCAACCCCATTACAATATATACACAAACGGAAGCAGCACCCAGTTTTCCACCAAGCAAAAGCCCTGCCATCATTGTAAATAGTAGTTGTAAGGTAAACGGAACGACAGGGATTGGGATTCTGATAAATGCCCCCACCACGGTCAACGCTGCAAAAAGCGAACACAATATTAAGTTTCTTGTATGGTTTTGTTTCATTTCTCATTCTCCTGTTCTGTATTTGGATGTGGTTCCCTGTTTTTCCATGCAAATGTAACACAATCCATGTATATTGTCAACCCTAATATATTTATGGTTTACAATAAATTCTCTCATACAATGAAACAAGGTGGGTGTATCAACACCCACCTTGTTCTATATCTGAATGATTTTTACGCCCTGCTCCCTTGCGTATTTTGTGGTATAAGCAGTTCCACCTGTATTTTTGTACTGATAACAGATACAAATTCCAGAAAAATCAACCAAATGCCGATTTCTCTTATAGTAACACCCTGCACTGTATGTCTCCTGTGTGTAAACCACTTTGGAGGCTCTTTTTTTGTGCTGTTGATGTTGTATTACATCTTCTATACTCCACCCCTGTTCATAGGAATACTGCATTTTAAATGGCAGTACAAGAATTAAATGGATATGTGGGTATTTCTCTTTCAACGCAAGCACAACTTCTGCGGCAAGGGCATCAAATCCCCTTGCACCACCAGTACCAAAATAGCAATAACCACGCTGAATCAGCAGTTCTACCGTCTCATAAAGTTTTGGGAATAGTGTGTCTGTATGTTCTCTCAATTCTCTGTGCCCTGTAAAGCATACTGTTTTTTCTCTACAAATCATAGAATCAACACCTTGAAGTATAATCTCTCGTTTATTACTCATTCTAATTATACTTTTAATACTCCATTTTGTCTATTATTACCTACATATAAAATGATAGTAATAAACGTAATTTGCTGGGGGGGTACTCTTTGAGAGCAAAAGAAAAAAAGCAAATCAACATTTTAGTTGGTGATAATATTCGTTTTTATAGAGAAAAGATTGGTATGAGTCGAGAAACTTTAGCTGAATTAGTTGGCATTTCACCACGTTTTCTGGCTGATGCTGAATTAGGTTTTGTAGGGGTATCTTTGACAAATATAAAGAAAATCTGCGAAGTGTTGGGGGTCTCTGCCGACCGCCTCCTGTGGGAACAGACGGAAGGAACCATAGACCTGTCTGAACGGTTATCCCATATACCGCCAGAATACCACCATCTGATCGAAACACTCATCCAAACACAGCTGGAACTGCTTGCTCTAGCCACCAGAGAGCCACAGACGAAAACCAGGCATTAACCATCTAAACCCAATCCTACAAAAACAACCCAGACGGGAAGGGGGCTCTATCCCCTTCCCTGTCTGGGTTGTTGTTTTATCCCCTGCCAAAAAGGCAGGCCTGCTTCTTTAATATTTTTCTCCGGAACCTACTTCTACATCTGCGCCCATTTCATATGTATCATAGCTAGGCTCAGGCTGTGCAGTATAGGTTTCTCTCTCTCCAGCAATTTTAAACTTGCCCACCAGGGATTTCAGCACGTTGGCCTGGCTGGACAGCTCTTCGCTGGCTGCTGCGCTCTCTTCTGCGGTGGCGGAGTTGTTTTGAACCACAGCAGAAATCTGGTCCAGTCCCTCTGTCACCTGCATAATCTCCTTAGCCTGCTCCATAGAGACTTCTGTAATCTCTGTGATAGCAGATACCACCTTGCTTGCCTGTTCTGCTGTATCTTTCAGTACCTCAGCTGTATCCACTGCCAATGCACTGCCCTTATCCACCGCAGCGATGGACCGCAAGATCAGTTCCTGTGTATTCTTGGACGCCTCCGCAGATTTTCCAGCCAGATTACGCACTTCATCTGCCACAACCGCAAATCCCTTTCCTGCTGTGCCTGCCCTGGCTGCCTCTACCGCTGCATTCAGTGCCAGGATGTTGGTCTGGAACGCAATGTCATCAATGGTTTTGATAATGCCTTGAATCTGGCTGGATGTCTCCTTAATTTCCTCCATTGCCTCTACAAGCTGCATCATCTTTTCCTGACTCTCAGAAAGTCTCTGACCTGCATGTCTGGTCTGATCATTGGCTGTCTTTGTCTGCTGGGCACTGACATTCACCTTGCCAGAAATCTCCTGTATGGTAGCAGACAGCTCCTCCACGGAACTTGCCTGCTCTGTGGCCCCCTGGCTCAATGCCTGTGCCCCACTGGATACCTGCTCTGATCCAGAAGATACCAGATCTGCTGCACTGTTAATTTCGCTTAATGTACTGCTCAAAGACCGGTTGATTTTACGCATGGACACCAGGACATTTTGATAGGCCCCAATATAACTCTTTTCTGCCCGTGTATGTACTTGGAAATTGCCCCCTGCCATTTCTCCCAGTACATAGTCAATATCTAAAATAATTTCCCGTAAATTGTGTGCCATGGTCCGGAATGCGTGAGCCAGTTTCCCAATTTCGTCCTCTGAGTTCAGGTTAATCTCAATATCAAGATTACCGCCCACAATTTCATCCGCAGCATAGGCAATCTCCTGGATGGGCTTTAGCATACGCTGAATCAAAACAATGGTTTCCACAATCACCAGCAGTAGGGCAATCACAGCGCAAACCACAAGAGCAATCAAGGTCTGTGTCTGCATTGTATCCGCATCAGAAGCATAGACACCTATCATTGACCACCAGACATTATCACCAACTTGAATGGGGCTATAATAGCAATAGGTTTTGGACCCATCTTCTCGAACCTTTTGAACATTGAAGGAAGTTCCGCTACTCATCCCATTTTGAATTTGCTGTAATTCCTTTTGATTGGGGGTAAAGTCAGCCACATTTCTCCCCACATCATCCAAACTGATACTGCCCCAAATGATATTGCCCTCATCGCTGTAAATATTACTCCACATAGTAGGGTATTTTTCATTGGAACTACTCAGATCATTAAATGCACTGATGTCAATATCTGCAACAACAACCCCCTGGACTACCCCATTGATCACCAGGGGATTGGCGTAGGAAAGGATCAACATCCCATCGTACTCATAAGGCTCTGACACAACCTGTTTTTTTGCCTTGATTGCATCAGCATACCAAGGTTCCATAGAGTATTCCTCATAGGTCCCAAATGGCTGAACCTGTTCATCTACATTGTTTTTTGAAATATAGAATGCATAATCCTTAATAGAGGACTCAAACTGATATGGTTCAAACATCACGCCTATACCTGCAATCACAGCATTGTTTTTGACTGTGTTGCGGGCAGTCTCTACCATAAAGTTTTCAACATCATAGCCAATGGAAGAAAGGGTTGCGTTATATATCACACTTTGGCACATTGCTGCCACAACAGGGTCAGTAGAGGGGACATTGTCTGCTGGGTGTTCCTGTCCTCTCTCATACGCTGTCTCCAGATAATTATTCAGGCTTGTGGCTGCAAAGTCCGCTTCCTGAAAGAAATTTTGGATCTGTGCTGCATTGGAATCCGCAATGGCAGAAAGCTCCCCTGAAACGCCCTGCCTGATTGCAGCACTGGTCATGATGGAAGTACTCACCACCAAAATGATCAAAATGATCGCTAGGATACTGCCTAGCATAATCGAGAGTTTCGTTGCCAGCTTCATTTTCTTCATGTTCCATTTCTCCTTTCTGATACATCGACCACAACTGTCCCTATGCACATCCAGTCTGTTGGTCGCTATAGACCGTTTCCCTGATATGTACAAAGACACCTCATACAAAAAGGGTCCATGTTGCCATACCCATCTATGGAAACACCCATCCCAATCTACATCGGCCATTTTCTCAAAAAAATAAGAAACCATCCTTTCATAAATTTCAAATCTATCATTTAAATGGTTATGCCCTTATCCAACAACGCTTTCTATATTTTTATTTATAAAACATTTTTTATGTTTTTTTCATCTATTTTTAGATTTTTCCCATAAAACCTATATTATTTTCAAATTTTATTTGCCTATATAAAATCTTACACATAAATAAAAACAAACAAAACATCCCACCGGGAAGCATCTTATGCCTACTTCCTGTTGGGATGTTCTGTATTTATATTGCTCTTAGCTCTTTACAGTGTTACGCCACCTTTGAAAATGGAAATTTCACGAAATCCCTTTTCTTCGGTCTTGGTCTGTTTTCCAGAAGCCACTTCCAGCACCAATGCCATCAAATCCTGTGCAGCTTCATTCAGTGTCCTTGTACCATCTGCTACCACACCAGCATTGAAATCAATCCAGCCGGATTTTTTCGTTGCCAGTGGTGTATTACTGGAAATTTTCATGGTGGGTGCAGGTGCACCAAATGGAGTACCACGTCCTGTGGTAAACAGAATCAGATGGGCACCAGCAGCCGTCAAGGCTGTAGAGGACACCAAATCGTTTCCAGGTCCATAGAGCATATTCAGCCCCTTGGTTGTCACTTGCTCCCCATAGCCAATCACATCCATAATGGGCGCAGAGCCGCCTTTTTGCACACAACCACAGGACTTATCTTCCAGCGTGGTAATGCCGCCTGCCTTATTTCCAGGGCTTGGATTTTCATACACCACCTCATTGTGGCGGATGAAATACTCCTTAAAGCCGTTAATCATGGCAACCGCTTTCTGAAATACTGTCTCATTCACACAGCGGTCCATCAAAAATCCTTCTGCACCAAACATTTCCGGCACTTCTGTCAGCACAGTTGAGCCCCCCTGTGCCACCAGCAAATCAGAAAAACGTCCCACTGTGGGATTGGCAGTGATACCAGACAGCCCATCAGAACCGCCGCATTTCATACCAACTACCAGCTCAGAAGCCGGAATTGCCTCACGCTTGAACTGCCCGGCATAACTGGCGCACTGTTCCAGCATCTTTCGTCCTGCTTCCAGTTCATCCTCTACCTCCTGACACACCAGAAATTTCACTCGTTCTTCATCATAGTTGCCCAGTTCTGCCTTAAACTGGTCCAAAGTCAGGTTTTCGCAGCCCAGACACAGCACCAGCACCGCACCAGCATTGGGATGCTGTGCCAGTGCAGCCAGTAATTTTCTGGTCTGTGCATGGTCCTCCCCTGTCTGGGAACAGCCAAAGGGATGGGGAAAGGTATACAGTCCATCAATGGAACCGGACACCAAATCCTTGTTCTCCTGTACTAATGCTTTTGCCACATCATTCACACAGCCTACTGTGGGCAAAATCCAAATTTCATTGCGGATACCAACCTTGCCATCTCTGCGGCGATACCCCTGAAAAGTGGCAGTCTCCACATGGGTGGGAAACTGTAGCGAAGGGTTATAGGTATAGTCAATTTCTCCCGACAGATTGGTTTTCATGTTATGGGTATGTACCCATGCGCCCGCTTCAATGGGTTCTGTGGCGTGACCAATGGAAAAACCATATTTTATGACCTGCTCTCCTGCTCCAATGGGTGACAGTGCCATTTTATGCCCCTGTGGAATGTCCACTTTTGCAGCCACACCCTCAAACACAGTCCCAGCAGGGATAGGCTTCAGGGCAACTGCTACATTATCCTTGGGGTGAATATGAATCAATTCAGGCATAGGACAATCTCCTTTTCTTTTTGTGACAAAATGGGGACGGGTCTGCCAACCCCATGGGTGCAGACCCGTTTTTGATTGTTACAGGCAGGATGCGTATGCAGCCTTTGCGCCTTCTGTACGAATGGTGTTCAGGTTTGCCAGTACAGCAGTTTCCAGACCAGAAATCTGGGTCAAATCCTGATCCCACATCTGCTCATTGGTGAGAACAGCATGTACCAGTGCTTCTGCACTGTCATTCCTGTGTTTCCAATAGAACTCCAGTGCCCAGCGGTCGTCACTGACTGTGTAGGTGTTGCCCTTGGCACGGCGGCACACCAGACCGGCGTCGGTCAACTCCTGAATATCATTGGAATAGAATGCAATATAAGCTGCCAAACTCATGGTCAGGCAAGTGGGCAGCTTGCCCTCTTTCTCAATGTACTCCAAAAAGCTGGGCATATTGCGTGCCTTCCATTTGGATGTGGAGTTGAGGGAAATGCTCATCAGCTCATGGTCGATAAATGGGTTATTGAAGCGGTCCTCCACTGCACTGGCAAACTGCTCCAAATCCTGCTTGTCCAGAGGTAGGGTGGGAATGACCTCCTTATGGAGCATTTTGTTCATAAATCCACATACCGTCTCATCCTGCATACAGTCACGGACAATGTCAAACCCTGCCAGATAAGCACCCAGTACAAAACCAGTGTGTGCGCCGTTGAGAATGCGCATTTACGCTTTTTGTATGGGGTTACATCGGGAACTACAATACAGTTGACCCCTGCCTTCTGGAAGGGAAGCTGCTCTTGCAGCCATTCTGGTCCTTCAATGTTCCACACACCGAACACTTCGCCCACGTCAATCAGTTCATCGTGGTAGCCATTGGCTTCCTCCAGACGCTTCACTTCCTCAGCATCCTTGATCCGACCGGGTACAATGCGGTCCACCAGAGTGGAACAGAAGGTACAAGTTGCACACCATGCCTTGAATTCTGTCTCCAGTGCCCACTGATCAATGTACTGTCCCACACACTTTTCCAATTCCTTGCCGTTGTTGTCAATCAGCTCACAGGAGAGAATCACAACAGGTTTCTTTCCTGCCTTCCAACGCTGATACAGCACCTGAGTCAGCTTTGCAGGGAAAGAGGAAGGGGGACAGTCATCCTTTTGACAGGCTGGGTCATAGACGATGCCTGCCTCTGTGGTATTGGATACAATGTACTCCAAATCGTCAGATACAGCCACTTCCATCATAGCGTCATAATCTGCCTTCTCATAGGGATTCAGACAGCGGCTGACAGAGGAAATCACTCTCTTACGGTCTACCTTTTCCCCGTTCTCACGACCACGCAGATACAGGGTGTATAGTCCCTCCTGCTCGTTAATCAGTTTCGCAAGACCGGGGGCAATGGGCTGCACCAGCACAGCCTTTCCATTGAACCCTGCTTTTTCGTTGGATACATCAAACCAGTAGTCTACAAACGCACGCAGAAAATTACCCTCACCAAACTGCAAAATCTTTTCTGGTGCGTTCTCCAGAATATAGCCCTCATAACCGGACTTTTTCAGCACTTCATAGTTGAGCTTTTCCATCACATTCACCTCAAATTTTTCATACACAAGTACGGTGGAACCAGTCCACCGTACTCAAACCGATACCATCAACCGAACAGAGTCAAAATACCAGTGGAGAACACAGGTACATATGTAATAAGCAGCAGGTTGACCACCAGCAACAGATAGAATGGGACAGCCTCCCGAATGAACTTACCAGTCTTACAACCAGTGATACCACAGGTGACAAACATCAAGGTTCCCATAGGGGGAGACAATGCACCAATGGCATTGTTAAAGATGTAAGTCATGGCAAACTGGATTTCATTGATGCCATACTCTTTTGCAATGGGATGCAGCAGAGGCACCAGAATAATCATAGAGGCGTTCCCTTCAATGAACATACCAACAATCAACAGGAAAATATTCACAATCAGCAGGAACACATACTTGTTGTCAATGGTTGCTACAATCCACTCAGTCAGCATCTGGGGAATCCGCTCCTTTGTCAGTACCCAGGAGAACACACTGGCAGCTGACACAATGAGCATGATAGAAGATGTGGTGCATACAGTTTCCTTAAAGCCCTGCTTCAGGTCTGCCCAGTGCATTTCACGGTAAATCAGACCCAGCAGCATGGCATAGATAATTGCCACAGCACCTGCTTCTGTTGCGGTGAACACGCCAATACGGATACCACCAATGATAATAATGGGAAGCAGCAGGGGTAAAAGCAGGCTTAATGGCTCTTGCAAACTCTTGACCAGTGACAGGAGTGGTGCGAAGGGGTGCATAGCCACGCTTTTTAGATACAAACCGCACCAAAAGCATCATGGTCACACACAGCATGGCACCCACAGTCAAACCAGACAGGAACAAATCACCGATAGACACATTGGCAATACAGCCATAGAGAATCATGGAGATTCCAGGAGGAATCAAAGGGGTAATCATAGCAGATGCAGCAGTCACCACAGTGGAGAACTCTTTAGAGAATCCCTTCTTCTCCATCTCAGGTACCAGCATCTTTGCTTCCATTGCAGCATCCGCCAAGTTAGAGCCAGACAGACCGCCCATCAATGTGGACAGCAACACATTCACCTGTGCAAGACCGCCAAACATACGACCAGTCAGCACCTCACAGAAATCCATGATACGGGCTGTCACACCGGTGTAATTCATCATAATACCAGCACATACAAAGAACGGGATCGCCAACAGAGAGATGCTCTCTACGCCAACTATGGATTGCTGGGCAAATACCACAGGATTCACATTGGGGTTCAGCAGGAAATAAACTGCTGCACCACCTAGCACAGAAATAAATACAGGTACTTTCAAAAACAGCAACAGGAGCATCACAATGGATGCCAACGCCAATACTTCATTCATTCTTCCATTGCCTCCTTTGCTTCAGACTTAACACCCGTCACCAGAGCGTAGAAATAGCTAATCACCATCAGTACATAGGAAACTGGTGCAATACCATAAATCACTACATATGGAATTTTCAACATAGGGGTAGAGCGACCACTACGAATAAAAATCTCCAGATAACCAAAACTCTGATACATCAGATAGCCAAGTACAGCAACCACTACAACAGAAATAAAAATTTCTACCATCTTCTGCATCTTCTTTGGCAGCATATCAACCACCATTTCAATGGCAACCTGATTTCCTGCACGAAATGCAGCACCAGCCGCAGCAAATACAATCCAAACCATACAGGCAAGCTGCACTTCTTCCAACCATGTAAAGGGCTTGTTAAACACATAGCGGAATGGCACACCTGCAAAGGTCAGAACAATCAAAATTGCCAACACAACAGCCGCCACAATAACATCCAGATTTCCAAGGATTGCTTTGAGCTTGTTGTCCTGCTTCATGAGATTTCCTCCTTTTGCACATCACGACCAGTAACAAAGCTGTCACCGGTCGTGATTCTATCAATCTAATTTGGCGCAATCGTACACTGTAACGGCTTACTTGCCCATAGCCTCACAGACCGTCTCGTACAGACCGTCGCTCCAACCAAAGGTGCTGCCCATCTCATAGAAAGCCTGAGCCTTTGTGCGGAATCCTTCCATGACTTCCTCAGTAGGCTCCACAACTGTGACACCCTCATCCTTCATCATCTGCAAATAATTTGCTTCCTGCTCCTCAAGGACTGTGTTATTATAGAAGCCTGCTTCTTCACCAGTCTCAATGAGCCAGTTCTGCTGCTCCTCGGTCAAAGAGTTGAACCAATCAGCAGAGCAAACCCAAGTGGTAAAGTTGAGCACATGACCATCCAAAATCAGATACTTTGCAACCTCGTGGAGCTTACGTCCGTACAGGGTAGCCAGAGGATTTTCTGCGCCATCAATGGTTTTTGTCTGAAGGGCAGAGTACACATCACCCAAATCCATACCAGTGGACACAGCACCCAGCACATCAAAACCATAGGATTGAATCTGGTTGTTTGGTACACGGATTTTCAGACCTGCCAAGTCATCCACAGTGTTGACCGGTGTATTAGTCAGGGTATGACGGGCACCATACATCCAGTTGGAGGACAGAATCTTCAGACCCTTGCTCTCCAGTTGAGCAGATTGATCGGCATACCAGTCAGACTCAATCAGAGTCCAGCACTCATCCCAGTTATCAAACAGGAATGGGGCAAACACAATACCAAAATCAGGTACACCATAGTCTGCATAGAATGCACCATCTGCCAAAGTACACACAGGCTCACCCAGCAACATAGAGTCAATTAACTCATTCTTGCTGCCCAGTTGGCTGTCAGGATAGGGGGTGATTTTCATGGTTCCGCCAGAAACTTCATCCAGCAGTTCTGCCCACTTCTCTATGCCCTGCCCAAGTGGCTCAGAAATGGAGTTTTCAAACCCAATCTGTAACTCAATCACTTCACCGGTGCTGCCAGTACTCTCAGATGTGGTACTGGTGGTGCTACCAGTGCTGCTGGTACTTCCTGCACTTGTAGTACCGCCGCTACAAGCTGCCAGCCCTGCAACCATAGTGCCACAAATCAGGGTTGCTGTTAATCTTTTCCAAGTAGTAGTCATTTTCTTTTCCTCTCTTCTTCTCAAATTTCATTTTTCCTGAACCATCAGGTAAAGTCAATTACCACTTTCAGCATCTTACCAGCATTTGCTGCAAACTCCTCAAATGCCTTGGGTGCCTTATCCATCTTATAAGTATTGGTCACAATCTTCTCCAGATCCACACCACCGGCTTTGACCAAATCAATCAATTCCAGAAAATCTTTCTTCATGGCATTGCGAGAACCGTAGAGATTCAATTCTTTTTTCTGAATGATGGTAAAGAAGAAATCATCAATGTTGCGCTTAGAAACGCCAATCAGTACCACACGGGCGCCAAAACAAGCGGCATCAATGCAGTTCTGGAAGGTATTTGGCAGACCAACTGCCTCAATGGTCACATCATAACCATCCCCGTTGGTCAGCTCAGCCACCCCTTTTTCGAATGCCTCAGGGGAACTGTTGAGCAGTTTGTGGTCCAGTTGGAAGGTCTTGTAGGCGTAGTCCAGTTTGTCCTCAGCCACATCACAGATGGTAACCTCAGCACCCTTTGCCTTGGCAGCCACAGCAGCCAACACACCGATGGTGCCTGCACCTACCACCAGCACTCTCTCCCCTTTCTGGACATTGGCACGGGAAATTCCATGGTAACTGATGCAGAAAGGCTCAATCAGAGCCAGCACTTTTGCTGGCAACCCTTTGCCATCGTAGATCCGCTTGATGGGCATTGTGATATACTCAGCAAAACCACCCTCACGCTGAACCCCCATAGTCTGGTTATCAGTACAGGCATTCACCAGCCCTCTCTTGCAGGAATAACAGGAACCACAGTTGAAATAGGGATTGCAAGTCACAATCATACCCGGCTTTAACCCCTGGTCGTTCTCATCAATTTCCACAATCTCAGCGGCAAGCTCATGCCCTGGTACACGAGGATAGGACACATAGGCATTGGCACCGCGATAAGAACCTAGGTCACTTCCACAGATGCCTCCATAGAGCATTTTCAACAATGCTTCACCGGGCTTACGCACGGGTTTTTCGACCTCTTTGATCACAACCTGACCAGGAGCTTCAATACAAATTGCTTTCATTTTTCTTCCCTCCAAGCACACAATTCTATCTGATATACACATCATACGCATCTTATGTACAACTTGTATACATGATGTTCTATAGCTGCATTCTAGCTCTCTATGACATATTTGTCAATTAGAGTTTTCTATTTTACCTTATTTTCGTCATGTGCAATAATTTCACTCTCTAAAATATGGGCATTCTAACCATAAATCCTGCTTTCTTCTTCTGTTTCCATTGGAAAGTCATTTTTTCTATTGCAAACAAATCGGAAAGACTGTAATATAAACTGAAAGCACAAATTGAGCGAAAGGAGTTTCCAAAATATGCCTAAAGAGCAAGAAAATTCTTTGCAATCTCAGGCTTATCAGTATATCCGGCAAAAAATTGCCACCTGCGAATACGCCCCCAACCAGATGCTCAGTGAATCCCAGTTGAGAGATGAACTTGGCATTTCCCGCACTCCTGTACGGGAAGCTGTGAGCCGTCTGGTTCAGGAAGGGCTTCTAACTGTGTTTCCAAAACGTGGCATTGTTGTATCTGGCATTTCTATTGGAGATGTCCATAAAATTTTTGAAGTGCGCAGTCTATTGGAACCATATACATTACGCACCTACCACAATAACATATCTCTGGAAGAAATGAAGGAATTTTCTGATTCCTTTCATAATCATGCTTTGCCCTGTGAAGATACCTGTCTTCAGGATTTTTATCAGTTAGATGACGCCTTTCATGCCCTGATTATGCGTTCTCTGGAAAATGACTACCTTCAGGAGCTTTCAGCCCGCATTCAAACACAGAATTTCCGCTTGCGTATTCTCAGTGGAAAAACCATAGACTCCCGTATTCGAGATACAATGATTGAACATGCTCAGATTGCAGACGCATGTCTCAATGGAGAATGGGAACAAGCTGCCACTGCGATGGAAATTCATCTGATCCATTCCCGCAACTCTGCTCTCTCCATGCTGCTGAAACAGAGCAGCATTGCAGGCATTTTGTAACCATTCCAGCTAAACCATTGGGAGGTTTCTATGAAGTCAGAACATACAACCACTTACAGAAGATATCGCTATGCAGCCTTGCGTTTTGTAGCCGGTGGTGGACTGTGTTGCATCTTCGGATTATTATTTTGGAGTTTTCTGCCCGCCATTCCCACCGAACTCAATCTTCTTTTGCTCCTGATTGGAATTGTGTTAGTGTCTTTGGGTTCAGCTAGTCTGCAAAAACACAATGTAGTCAAAGCATTTGCCCAACAATGCATCTGTGACCCAACGAATGAAATTGCACAGGGACTTCTGGAAGCACTTCAGGCACAAAAACACCTGTACCTGGTCTCCTCCTCCATCCAACTTGTAGACTGTGCCATCCAGTGCTATGAATCTGCACAAGGTACAGATACCACCTTGGTGGAACAGCTCCGTCAAACAGCAAATCACACCATTATTCGGAAGAAATTTTAAAAAAACTATGGCAATATAATCTATGACTTTTTTATAAAGATTCAAAATTTTAGTTGCTCACTTCCTATTGTATTGTTGGGAGGATACACATTATCATGATGGATGAACACAAATTAAAAGAATTTGTCGAATTTATAAAAGGAAGTTTTCCAGAAAAGTCTATTGAACTAGCTGATGCCCTTGATATTCTAAATATGGTTTTTGATGATATTTACGATTTAATAAGGGTTCGTTTCAATGAATATCACATAGCTCAAAATCTAACTGATGTCTCTAACCTAATAGAAAAATCAAAGGATACCTTAGAAATTAAAAATATAATTCTAAACTATAAAGATTTGTTGATAGATGAACTGGAAGAAGAAAATGTCATAACAGAAGAATATACAGATGACAATATAGAACCTAGGAATTGTCCGAATTATAGCGATTATTGTGTAGATACCTCAATTCCTCATACACTTTATGAAGATTTTACACATACCAAAGCATGTGGTTTTGAATTTTGTGGTGTTCGATATGAAACCAAGAACATGAGAGGTGTGCTTGTAGCACTATGTGAAATTCTCATCATGGAAGATAAGAACAAAATGCAAGATTTTGTACATGACCCCACAATGAAGGGCAGAAAAGTATCTTATTTCAGCAATCATATGATAATCGAAGATGACATTGTGAAAAATGAAAAAATTGGTGATTCTGAAATATATGTTTGGATAAATTTAAGCTGTAATCAGATTAGAAATGTGATTAGACGTGTCATTAAAAAATACAATTACAAGTTAAATGACTTCAAAATTTATTTACGAGCTGATTATACTACCTTGCACAAAAATTCATGTCTTCAGAAAAAACATAGTGCTACTACATTAGATAACTCAGAAAAGATAGGAAAGTATGTGCAATCATGTTTTTACACACTTGAAAATTATCCATTCACACCTAATGAACTTCTTGCAATGCAATCAAGTGATTGGACTTTGAAAACCTTTGGTTTTTCTATCCCGTTGTTGAAGGAACGTGACACAACAAAACCATCAACAGAACAAATAAAAATAAATGGATATAATCGGTATTGGAAAACACCATACACCATATGTGGTAAACAATATTTTGTAACAAGCCAGTGGTATGAAAATCAAAGAAAAAAATTCGATGATTGGTATTATTCTTTAAACAGACACAATGATACATAAGAGATAACCACATATAACATTGACACAACAAGGAGCATATAACGATGAGCAATGCCGATTTACAATTCATCCAAACCTGCAAAGATATTTTAAGCAAAGGTGTCTGGGATACAGACCGCTCTGTTCGCCCTCGTTGGGAGGATGGCACCCCTGCCCACACCATAAAACTGTTTGGCGTGGTCAACCGCTACAATTTGCAGCAGGAATTTCCCATTATCACCATTCGCAGACAGTACCTAAAATCCGCCATTGATGAACTGCTTTGGATTTGGCAAAAAAAATCCAACCGAGTGGCTGACCTGAACAGCCATATTTGGGACGCCTGGGCAGATAAACAGGGTACCATTGGAAAGGCTTATGGTTATCAACTAGGGGTGAAACACCACTACCCACAGGGGGATATGGACCAGGTGGACCGGGTTTTGTGGGATTTGACCCACGACCCAGGTTCCCGCCGCATTATGACCAATCTCTACAATCACCATGATTTGAGCGAAATGGCACTCTATCCCTGTGCCTATTCCATGACCTTCAATGTCAGTGGCAATATACTAAATGGCATTTTAAACCAACGTTCTCAGGATATGCTAACTGCAAATGGGTGGAATGTGATGCAATATGCCATTTTACTCCACATGTTTGCACAAGTTTCCGGGTTGGTGGCTGGGGAACTGGTCCATGTGATTGCAGATGCCCACATTTACGATCGCCATGTGCCTATTGTGGAACAACTGATTCAGCGAACCCCATTTGATGCACCCACACTTTGGATAGACCCCTCTGTCAAGAATTTCTATGATTTTACAGTAGACAGCTTCCGTCTGGAGGGCTATCAGTCCCATCCTCTGGATGAAAAAATTCCTGTTGCAATTTAAGTGAATGAGAGAGGAACACTGTGATGAAAGCCATTGTTGTTGTAGATGAAAACTGGGCTATTGGCAGAGATGGGGATCAACTCATCTATTTAAAAGAGGATTTAAAGCATTTCCGTCAACTCACCAGTGGTCATGGCGTGATTTTAGGTCGCAAAACCCTTGCTACATTTCCAAACGGAATGCCTCTCAAAAACCGTCTCAACCATATTTTGTCCCACAATCCCCAGTTTCAACTGGAAGGAGCTGTGGTACATCGCACCATTGACTCTATTTTGCAAACAGTCCAGGACGACGATTTTGTCATTGGTGGTGCCTCTGTCTATGAGCAACTCCTTCCCTACTGTGATACCGTTTATGTCACCAAAATTCATGCCACATTTCCTGCTGACTGTTACTTTCCCAATTTGGATATAGCACCTGACTGGGGCATTAGTGAAGAATCTGCCCCACTGGAACAGGATGGCATTGCCTATCATTTTGTCACCTATCGCCGTACCACATAAAAAACAAGGTCAAGGAATCCAAAACATTCCTTGACCTTGTTTTTTACAGTTCCAATTTAAATTCTGTTGAACTGGACAGCCCATCTTTGGTGAGCATCTGCTCCAAAACTTCTATATCAGACGTCAAGTCCATGGCTGTACCTTGGAATAGTTGATCCAATTGCTTTTCAAATCCATCTACTACTTTGTCCATCATCTTATCAATGCGCTCCATAGTTGTGTTGATGTTGGTCCCATGTACCTTTTGGTCTTCCAACTGCTCATAGGCGCGCAATAGTGTCAGGGTTGTGGGTAAATAATAGTTTAGAAAACTGCGCAATTGTGTGGATTCACTGGGGTGACTGCGCTGATAATCAAAAATACGGGCTGTAATATATCCAATCTTTTCTACTTGCCCTGCTATTTTTGGATTGTCAATCTCCCCACTGAGGGATTGAATCTCTTTTAAAACCTGCTCTTGCGGGTCATCCTCTGTCTTACTCTCCTGTTCCTGTACAGGCTCTGCCACTGCCTGCCCTGACAGCATAAGGCAATCCTTGCTATAGTCCAAATATCCCACAGGAAACAGCCCTGCTGCCAGCATATGTTCCAATGTATCCCGCACCTGTTTTGGGGATGTTCCAGTGGCTGCTGCCAGAGAGGCAATGCTCACCATATCACGTTTGCCAATCATGGCAAGGTAGGTCCGGAACTGCCGCACATATTTTTGTTTATACCGCCCAATCCCTAAAACTGCCAATCCACCAGCCAGTACACTGGCTGGTGCCAAAGCTGCTAGCAATGCAGAAAACAGACCATAACTCAGTTCAGCACCCAAAGCCCAAGCTGTTGCAACGCCACCCAGAGCTGTGAAAACGCTGCCTAAAATAGTCAGACGGGTTGCCTTCCGCTCCAGTGCTGTCAGCTCAGTGGCAGAAGGTACCTTTTGAACCTGATCAGGTGTATTCATTTCATAACTTGTGGTGCGTGCGCCATACCTTCCATATAGCCCTTGATTGTTTTTTCTTGATGGTCTATCCAAAACACCGGAAAGTTTCAAAACAGTCAAAACCACTGCCGCAGGTGTAAAGATAAAAAACAAAATGGCTACAAGGATCCAGAAATTACGGTCCGAAACCGGGGGGCGGTTTGGGGGCACTGGGTTTGCATGATATTGATATAATGGGTTTGCCATAGAAGGACCTCCCAATTCGATAAAGAAAATTTTTCTCTATTATACTGTTTTTTCATGGAAAAGTAAAGGTGCTATTTGCTCTGTAACTGTTCTGTAATTGTAAGCATACACTGGAAGTGGTATAATAAATTTCATATTACGACATTTTAAAACATAAAACCCGTCAAGGAAAGAAAAAAACCCATACGGGAGGGGAGAGTGGAGGAACCCAATGAAAGGAAATAGAAGTATGCCACCAGAACACAAGCGCAACCCTGCACTACTGATTGGTATTGGTATATCTGCTGCATTGTTAGGTGGATATCTAGGAGTATGTGCATGGGTGGGACAGGCAGATCAGGTGATGCCCAATGTCTCTGTATCTGGTGTAGATGTAGGTGGTCTCTCCAGACAACAAACAAGCCAGCAGTTGTCTTCTGCCTATGAACAGGCTTCCTTTGCCCTGGATCTGTCTTATGGTACATGGAATAATACACTGTCACAGACAGCATGGCAGCTACAAGCAGAGGAAAGCAGTCAGTTGGCATGGAAAGCGGGACGTGAACATTTTTTGACCCAAGGTGCTCTCTATCTGGCACATCTACTGGGAAAATCAAAACAGGTAGATGCAGTATTACAGTGGACAGAGGAGGGATTGTCCTCTTTTGAACAGCAGATGGATGAGGCAGATTTACAGGTTGGTGGCGGTTTGACCCATGCCTCCTATGCAGTGGAGGGAGACCAACTGATGTTGACCAAAGGTGTGACTGGTACAACAATTGACCGGGAGCAGGCAAAAACACTGCTAGAACAGTCTGCTGCGGATGCGCTGACCCAGTCTCTCAGCAGTGGTACTGAACAGCCAGTTTCTGTCACACTCCCCTCTCACCAATCCGGACCACGGGCTCCCGATTTTGAGGATATGCACCAACAACTCTATCGGGTGGCAGAAAATGCCACTGTTGACCCAGAAACCCATGAGGTGGTTCCCCATGTTATAGGTCTTGATTTTGATGTGAATGAGGCAAAAGCCCTTTATGAACAGGCAGGGGATGGGGAAACGGTCGCTGTCCCCCTGACCCTGACACAACCCGAGGAAACAACCGAGACATTAGAAGCAAAGCTGTTCCGGGATGTGCTGGGAGAAGCCACCAGCGCTGTCAGCGGCTCATCCAACCGGAAAAGCAATGTCAAACTGTCAGCTTCTGCCTGCAATGGTATCATTCTTATGCCTGGCGAGGTATTTTCCTACAATAACACCACTGGCAGCCGTACCACAGATAAGGGCTATTTGCCTGCCACTGCCTATGTTGGCGGTGCATCAGTAGACGAAATTGGCGGTGGCATTTGCCAAACCTCCTCCACCATCTACTATGCTGTCCTCCACTCTACCCTTGAAATTGTGGAACGCCATGCCCATCGGTATGCTGTCGGATATGTACCAGATGGTATGGACGCCACCGTTTATTTTGGTTCTCTGGATTTTCAGTTCAAAAACAACACAAACTATCCCATCAAGATTGTGACCAATAGCTATGATCAAAATGGAAAACGTTATTTAAGTGTAGCCATCTATGGCACCAACGAGGATGGCCGTTATGCCCAGCCAGAACGTGTCCAATATGACTACATTACACCCACAGTCCAATATCAGCCCAGTGAATCTGTGCCCCGTGGCACAACAGTAGTGGACAGCAAGCAGACCCCTTATACCGGTCGTTCCGCCCGCACCACCCGTTATATCTATGATAAAAACGGGAATTTACTGGAAAAGCAGGATATGGGTGTCAGCAACTATAAGATGCGCCCAAAAACCATTTTATACAATCCTGCCGATGGGGATCCCAGTACATGGGTCAACGGAACTCCCCCTAAATCTGTCACAGAGGAAACCACAAGTAACACGACACAGGAAGCATCTTCCCCCATTGATGTGGCACAATCCAAAACTTAACGCAGAAAGGACACCCTATGTTTACTGGATTCTCACAAGATGCTGTTGATTTTCTGTGGGGCATTCGTTTTCACAATGAAAAAAGCTGGTTTGAGGCACATAAAGAAACTTACCTCTCTCAAATCATCCAACCCATGCAGGCATTGGGTGAACAGGTACACCAGAACATTCAGGCAACCCATCCCGAGCTGGGGCTTACCCTGCATGTGAGCCGCATTTACCGGGACGCAAGACGCCTTCATGGCAGGGGTCCCTACAAAGACCACATCTGGTTCACCTTACGGAAGCCAAAGGACAGCATACGGACACAACCAGTTTTTTACTTTGAGATTGCCCCTGAATATTATAGTTATGGGATGGGGTGCTACGATGCCACACCTGCTTTTATGGAGGCATTCCGCAGACGGATTGACCAAAACCCCAAACCTTTGGAAAAGCTAGCTCATCATTTATCTCACTCAGAATTTCAGCTAGATGGTGACTGCTATAAACGCCCCAAAAAAGCGGTGGATGGTATCCTGAAAGACTGGTACAACCGAAAACGCATCGCCCTCATTCATGACGAAAATTGTGAAGGACTGCTCTTTCAGCCAGAGTTGTCTCAAAAGGTCATAGAGGGTTTTGAATTCCTCATCCCCTATTATCTCTATTTGCACTCTGTCTCTGCTGATGAACTTCTTCTATAAAACCACTAAGGGCTGCCCAATATGGGCAGCCCTTACTATATTTGGAATTTATTTTCATTTATTTTGAAAATGATTGTAAATTTTCAATAAATTATCGTTGACTTTCCTGTTGTCTTATGGTATATTATAGCCAGAAAGGGTGATACCAATGTGGTAAGGAACTTTCCCCCAATAGATACCCAGTTGGGTGGCAAATTTACATAGATGTCCCTGCTGATGGTTCAGCCAAGGTGGAGAAGAAAGGTAGTTTGTCATACTCGCTGCTCAACAGGACACGGTATCTAATCCACACAGACATCACAGAAGGATGCGGGATTCGGACTCGCCTGACAACAGAGTAGCACCTCATAGATGAGGGAGAAGCCAGAAAGTAGCGGCGTTTGAGAAGGTTGCGTGGGGCAGTTGGTACCTGTAATTCGGCGCGGTGGTGGATGTGAATCTGTAGAAAGTGAGGTAAACAATTGATGTTAGATAACAAGGAGCAACAGAAGTAACCCTTGACTGGTGCGGTCGGTAGGTCGTCAGGTCAAGGGTTACTTCTTTTTTATAGCAAAAGTGTCATCAATGGGATGGTGACCAGGCATAAGATACTGGACAAAAAGACCGTCTCAGCGGCAAATTCAGTATCTGCCCCATACGTATCTGCCAAAATGGTTCCCACTGCTGCCGCAGGCATAGACATAATCACAACCATGACACCTACAAAAACTGGGTTGTCAATCGGAACCAGCCTCAACCCTGCAACGGTCAGGAGCGGCAAAATCAAAAGCCGCATCAGGCTTGCTGTGATTGCATCCCGATTGCAGAAAATCTGCTTTACCTCCCCTCCAGACAGAGTAATCCCAGTAATCAACATAGAAAGTGGGGTTGTCACGTTGGACAGATGGGTAATGGGTGTGCTTAACGCTGATGGCAATGGAATTTGAAGAATATAAAAGAACAATCCCAACACCATTGCCCCATTGACTGGTGTAAGCAAAATAGATTTCCATGAAATGGTTTCTGTTTGTTCTGTCCTCTGCCCATCCAATACCATGAGTTTTGCACCCAACGTAAAGGCGAGTATACTGAATGGGATGCTCAAAAAAGCTGCCAACGCCAGTCCCTCCTGCCCAAACAGTGCCAATGCAATGGGAAATCCCATGAATCCATTGTTGTTGAACATACAGGAAAAAACCCAGCAGCCCCTGCGGCTGCTTTTAACCTGACATGGATAGGAACAGCCCCAGCTAATTGCCCCACCCAGTAAAATAAATGCACTTCCTAACAGGACAATGAGCACCCCTTCTCTCATAAAAGCAGCATCAAATGGCTGTACCAGAGCAGAAAACAGGGTTGCCGGCATGGTGATATTCATCAAAAGCCGACTGAGCTGTGGGGTATGCTCTGTGGATAACACACCCACTTTTGCACCTGCAAAGCCAACCCCGATCAGGAGGAACAGCCCCAATAATGCAGAAAATACCTCTCCAATGTCTAACATCCTTTCACCTCTCTCTATCTTATAATAGACAGTCAAACAGACCGCAAAATTGCGGTCTGTTTGTTTCCCTGATTGATTAGCGGTTTTTAAACCCTTCCAACTTCTCCTTGTTTACAAAGGCGGTCATAGCATCTTTCTGGTCCTCTGTGGCAAAGCACAGACCGAATGCCTCTGTCTCATAAGCTGTTCCTGTGTACATATCTGTCTGTAATCCTCTGCGGATGGCTGCCTTTGACTGACGGACTGCAATCTGTGCATTGGCTGCAATGGATTCTGCCAACTGGATTGCCTGCTCCATCAGCTCCTCTGGGGGATACACATGGCTCACCAGCCCCAGTTCCTTTGCCTGAGCGGCAGAAATCACCTTAGCGGTGAGAATCAGTTCCATAGCGTTGGATGTGCCAACAATACGGGCAAGCCGTTGGGTGCCGCCAAATCCAGGAGTAATGCCCAGACCAACTTCTGGCTGACCAAACTTTGCTTTCTCGCTGGCAAGGCGGATGTCACAAGACATACACAGCTCACAGCCACCACCCAAAGCAAATCCATTCACTGCTGCAATCACTGGCTTAGACAGATGTTCCAGCTTCAAAAATACCTGATTTCCATAGGCACCAAACTTCTTGGCCTGAATCGCACTAAAATCTTTCATCTGACCAATATCTGCACCTGCTACAAAGGAGCGTCCTGCACCTGTGAGAATCACGACCCAAATCTCCTCATTGCTCTCCACAGCATCCAGTGCAGCATCCAAATCCTTCAAAACCTGCTCATTGAGTGCGTTCAGGGCCTCTGGTCGATTCATGGTCAAAATACCAACATGACCTTTCTGTTCAAGCTCTACAAAAGACATAAAAACGTCCTCCCTTTCTATGTAAATGGAATCAGGGTTTGTTGCTGTTCCCCATTATACAATAGAACGGGGACAGGAGCAAGTATAAAACATTTTTTTCGTCATAGGCAAGCCTCAACTCTCATAGCTTAGAGACAAGAGGGGGCTGAGCTATGAAAGAACTGACAACAGGAAAACGGGTTTTGTTTCTCACCCTGATGGGAACCTTGACACAACTGCTGGGATTTGGCTATCGCGTGCTTCTATCCAGAATGGTAGGGGCACAGGTTATGGGGCTTTATCAGCTGATTATGCCAGTTTACTCTGTGCTGCTCTCTCTGACTGCGGTTGGATTGACTGCTGCCATGTCCAACTTAACCCCCAAATTTCTGGCTTTGGGAAAACCGGAAACGGTATCACAGCTGCGAAAAACAGCCCTTTTCTGGCTGATTCTATTGATGATTCCAGTCAGTGGTGTAATCATTCTATGGAGTGATCCCATTTCTGTGTATCTACTGGGAGATGCCAGAACACAGCTTGGTATTTTGTTACTGTTGCCCTGTGTTGCCCTGACTGGGATAGAAAACATTCAAAAACATGTCTTTTATGGTGCAGACTCTGTGAAAATCCCTGCTACCACCGAATTATTAGAGCAAATCATACGGGCTGTGGCTGTGTTGGGTTTGCTGGTTCTATTTCTGCCTCAATACCCAGAACGGGCTCTTGGGCTTGTAGTGCTGGGGATGATTTTGTGCGAAGTCTCCTCTGCCCTGACCCTCACCCTTTTATTTCGTCTCCATCTATGGCGACCTGTTCGCACCCCAGAACGTGGGCTTACAATGCAACTGTTCACCATCGCACTGCCTGTGGCACTCACATCTCTGGCTGGTAATCTGATGCATGCAGTCAATGCCGCCATGGTTCCCAAAAAACTGGTGGAAAGTGGGTTATCCCAACAGGAGGCAGTCTCTGAATTCGGTGTAGTCTGTGGCATGACCATGCCCATGCTTGCCCTCCCCACCGTATTTTTGGGCGCCATGAGCCTTGTAATGATTCCACGCCTCTCCCGTGCCAAAGCACTGGGACACACTGGGCATATTGCTCACATTGTATCCAAAGCCCTGTCTGTGGTATCCATCTTGACATTACCTGCTATGGGGCTTATGGTTGTTGTGGGAGAAGATTTAGGCTGTCTGTTGTTTCACAATGACCAAGTCGGCAGACATCTTCCCATGTTGGCTGTTGCCATGATTCTCTCCTGTTATCAGGCAACCTTAGCTTCTGCACTCAACGGGATTGGGCATCAGGGAACGGTTGCATTCATCTCCATTCTCTGTGATGTGGTGCAGCTCTTTTTCACTGCCTCTCTGGTCAAA
The DNA here is from genome assembly GCA_944383165.1 of uncultured Oscillospiraceae bacterium. GTDB lineage: Bacteria > Bacillota > Clostridia > Oscillospirales > Oscillospiraceae > Lawsonibacter. Next base: position 3,345 of record CALWON010000008.1, on the reverse strand, counting down.
TTACCGCAATTTGGTATGGCAGGTTTTGCACTTGGTGCAGTTGTCTCCTCTGCGCTGGGTTTCCTGTTCTGTATCTGGTCTGTGATACGAGCCACTGGAATGCACCTGTCCATTTTTTCCTGGTTCACTGCCCCTGCTCTGGCTGCTCTCTTGATGGCTCTATGTTCCAATCTTTTGATGAATCGGTTGATTGATTATGGTACCAACTCCCTTTCCGCTGGTATTTTGACTAGCCTGTTTGGGGTTGTGCTCTATCTTGTCACACTTCATGCACAGGGGGTTCATCTCCGTGATTTATGGGGCGTACTCTAGCGGTTTCTTCTCTGCTGGGGTATGAAACTAGAATAAAGTATGCTATAATTGGGCTATGTTGAGGTGATTGAAATGAAAGCACAGATTAGAGCCATTTTTACACTCCTGTTTTGCTCTCTCTGTCTCTCTGGGTGCCAGACACACCAAACAAGACAGGAAAAGATCCCCTATCTTTCCCATCAGACCTACGCAGTTGCCCATTTGGGTTATGAAAAAATTGAAAACCTCAGTGGTTATGCAGAACAGTATCTGGACAGCGACCAGCTGCCCATCCACTATCTGTCCCCTGGTGACTACTATTTGATTATCCCACGCTATGGGAATATGGAACTGTTTCTCTATCAGAACGACATCACAACGGGCGATTCTACCCTCATCTATCAGGAAGCAGATTGTGAGCCCTTTATTGTACAATGCAATGTCAGTGACATTTTTGCAGATGCCACCATTCAATTGGACTATGAGGGAACCACTTCTACCTTCTCCCCCTTCATATCCCTCAAGGATGGCTCTATTGATGTAGGACCCAACGGACTTTTATTGACTTTGGAGGAAGAAACCAACTTATGACACCATCTGAATCTTCAACTGTAACTGTGGTGAATCTGGAACACTACCATTTGGATTTTGCCATTGCTGCGGTGGAAACCATTTTTTCCAACTGGTCTGGAGATTGTTTGAACCCAGATACCCGTGTGACCATCAAACCAAATCTCCTGATGCGCCGCACCCCAGAACAGGCAACCACCACCCACCCCATCATCATACAGGCGGTCATCCATGCGCTGCGTGCTCGTGGCATCACTCAGATTACCATTGCTGACTCCCCTGGGGGACCCTATACCGCTTCCGCCTTGCATGGCATCTATCAAACCTGTGGATTAGAAGCACTGGGCACAGAACTTCTCAATTATGATACTGGCTATGGGCACCGCCCCGCCCCTTCTGGTTCTCTCCTTTCGGAATACGCCCTGATCAACCCCATTTTAAATGCCGATGTGGTCATCTCCATTGGAAAGGTGAAAACACACAGCATGACCACCCTCAGCGGAGGGGTAAAAAATCTGTTTGGCTGTATCCCAGGCTTACAAAAACCCCAGCTCCACTACCGCTTTCCAGACAGCCGTGCCTTCTGCCGTATGTTGGTAGAGCTCGCCCAGACAGTACAGCCACAGCTGACCATTTTAGATGGTGTAGTGGCAATGGAGGGGGATGGACCATCTGGTGGAACTCCAAGAAAGGCTGGTTGGCTCATCGGCTCCGCCTCCCCCTTTGCTGCTGACTTGGCCCTGTGTGAATTGATGGGCTTAGAGCCAACACAGGTTGAAACAGTGGCTTACAGCATCGAGGCAGGTCTGATCCCTGCCTCTCCCCAACAGCTCACCCATTTGGGCAACGGCTGGAATCCAATCACTGATTTTCAGATGCCCCAAAGTAAATCCTTGGATTTTTCTGACCATATCCCTTGTTTCCTCCGTCCATTGGCAAAGTTCCTGCGTGGGCTTTGGGTGAACCGCCCCGTCATCCGTACCAATGACTGCATTGGATGCGGAAAATGTGCCGAAAGTTGCCCTCCTAGTACCATCCAGGTCAAAGATGGGAAAGCGGTGATTGACTATTCTGCCTGTATCTCTTGCTTTTGCTGTCATGAGATGTGTCCCGTAAAAGCCATAGACATTCGACGTGTTAAAAAATAAAACTCCGGCAATGCAAGAGGGAATTTTTCCCACTTGCATTGCCGGATTGCTTTTATTTCTCCCTTTGCTGGAGCAAATCCTGCATGGTTGCACAGAGAATATTAAAATCAATTGGCTTTGAGATATGGGCATCCATGCCAGCTGCGGTAGTGGCTGCAATATCCTCAGAAAAGGCATTGGCAGTGACCGCAATCATCGGCACCTGTTTGGCATCTTGACGGTCCATTTCACGAATATATTTTGCAGCCTCACAGCCACCCATCTGAGGCATCAGCATATCCAGCAAAATTGCATCAAATTCAAATGGTTTTGACTGTCGGAACAGTTCCACCGCCTCTTTGCCATTCCATGCCTGTATCACCTGAATTCCGTGCATCGTCAGAATTTCTGTGGCAATTTCCATGTTAATCATGTTATCTTCCGCCAACAAAATACGGTATCCATTTAAAGAGAAGTGTTTGTTTTCTTTTTGCTTGGTTTTCTCCTCCTCGTTTTGAGACCCAACCACTGTAAATGGTACTGTGATGGTAAAGGTTGTACCCTCTTGTAATTTGCTCTGTACATGAATCTGCCCACTCATTTGTGTTACCAGATTCTTTACAATGGGCATCCCCAAACCTGTCCCAGTAATTTGTCTGGAAGAAAATTGTGTCTCACGGGCATATGGCTCAAACAGTTGTGGTAAAAATTCCTCTGACATGCCAATTCCCGTATCTCGTACAATGAATTGGAACTGAGAACAGGTCTTTTCCTCAAACTGGCGTACTCCCACATAAATCTCATCTCCTTCTTCTGTAAACTTAAAGGCATTGGATAGAAGGTTATTGAGAATTTGTGCGATACGGAACGAATCTCCTAGCACACAGCTACTCTGTATGTCATACTCCACATGAAATCTTTTTTTCTCCATCTCTGCCTGTAATCGGAAGGTTGCTACACATTCCTCAATACATTGACAGATATCAAACGTCTGCTGGTTGAGTATCACTTTTCCCTGTTCAATGCGGGACATATCTAAAATATCATTCACCAAATCCAGCAGTTGATGGTTGGAATACTGAATTTTCTGTATATAATCTGACACCTGTTCTGGTTCCTGTCTATGCTGTTGCACCAAGTCAGACAACCCCAAAATGGCGTTTAATGGGGTACGCATATCATGGGACATATGGTTAAAAAATGCCTGTTTTGTACTCTCACTGCGCCTTGCCCGCTCCAATGCCTCCTGCATGAAAGCTCGTTCTCGCATCTGATGCTGTTTTTCCTCCTCTACTTCACTGAAACACAATACCACTTCATTGGAAGAAAATGCACCGTCATACAACATGCGAATATT
>CALWON010000007.1 GCA_944383165.1 uncultured Oscillospiraceae bacterium | reverse complement strand
GGAGCATTGCCAAAATGGAGATGGGCACCAAAAACCAGCCCAGTTTCATCCAAAGTTTGCCGCAGTAGGCATGGGCAAATACCCACGTCTCCTGACTTTTTCCTGACCATTTAGTGCGGTAGCCATAAAATCCATTGATTGTCTTTGGCGGGTGATACAAAAACAGCCAGCCACAGCCCACCATGACAGCCGGAATGAGTAAAGTCATCAGCACCATAAAAATCCAAAACAGCATATGCCAACACTCCTCTTTTTAGAAGGTCAGTTGCTCATATCCACTTTGTCCCTCTGCCACACGCAGCCCCAGATGTTCATATGCCTTCTTGGTCACACAGCGACCCCTTGGGGTTCTGGTCAAAAATCCCAACTGCATCAGATAGGGTTCATACACATCTTCCAATGTGACAGACTCCTCATTGATGGTGGCTGCCAGTGTCTCCAATCCAACTGGTCCACCTTGATAGTTCTGAATAATGCTCAACAACATTCTGTGGTCAATGGTATCCAGTCCCAGTGGGTCAATTTCCAGGGCAGTCAGTGCCGCATCTGCCACCTCTTTTGTAATCACGCCCCCTGCCCGTACCTGTGCAAAATCCCGCACCCGGCGCAGCATTCGGTTGGCAATACGGGGGGTTCCTCTGCTTCTTCTGGCAATTTCCATAGCTCCATCCTGTTCAATGGGCACTTCCAAAATTCCAGCGGAGCGTGTGACGATTTTTGCCAGCTCCTCTGGTGTATACAGCTCCAGACGCAGGGTTACGCCAAAGCGGTCACGCAGAGGGGCAGACAACTGCCCTGCCCGTGTGGTGGCTCCAATCAGAGTAAACTTAGGCAAATCCAGCCGCACTGAGTTGGCAGATGGTCCCTTGCCAATGATAATATCAATGGCATAGTCCTCCATCGCTGGATACAGCACTTCCTCCACAGCCCGATTGAGGCGGTGAATTTCATCCACAAACAGAATATCATTTTCATTGAGATTGGTCAATAACGCAGCCAAATCTCCCGCCTTTTCGATGGCAGGTCCAGAGGTAATGCGTACATTAACCCCCATTTCATTGGCAATGATACAGGATAGTGTGGTCTTTCCCAGCCCAGGGGGTCCATGAAGCAGCACATGGTCCAGAGGTTCACTTCTCATTTTTGCAGCCTGAATAAAAACTTCCAGATTCCCTTTTGCCTTTTCCTGTCCAATATATTCCCGTAAAGTCTGGGGACGCAGGGAGCCTTCTCCATCGTCCTCCCGTGTATGGCTGGTGGAAACCAGAGGTTCCTCCTCTGGTTCAAATTCCACTTCAGAAAAATCAATCGCCATTGCGTTCCCCCCTTATGGCTTCATCATTTTTTTCAATGCCTGCTTAATCACCTGCTCCAAGGTCAGACCGTCCAATGCAATTCCATTGAGTGCAATGTTAATTTCACTTTGGGAATAGCCCAATACTGCCAAGGCTGCGGCAGCCTCCGAGCGTTTGTTTTCTGGAATAATGGTAATTCCTGTCCCGCCATAGGTCTCCCCCTGCATGGAGATGGTCTGTCCCTTTGCCAGCTTGTCTTTCAGTTCCAAAATTATCCGTTGGGCAATTTTCTTTCCAATTCCCTGCGCACAGGTCAACGCCTTCTCATCCCCTGTGATGATGGACAGTGCCAGATTTGCCGGTGTACTGGCTGACAAAATGGATAGTGCTGCCTTTGGTCCCACACCGGAAACAGAAATCAACTGTTGAAATAGATTCAGCTCCTCCTGTGTGGCAAATCCAAACAGTTCCATGGCATCCTCTCTCACATAGAGGTGGGTAAACACTTTGGCCTGCTCTCCAACTTTGAGTGCTAACTGGGTATAACTGGTGGTACGGCAGGCATATCCCACACCACCGCAGTCCATGACCACCAGATTTGCGTCCAGATGTGCCACGATACCTTTCAAGTAATAAAACATAAATTCGATTCCTTTCCCTATCTCGTCTGGTATTGTTCAGGGTGAAACTCCCGCTCCCGATTCAAAAGGGAGGTGGCAGCCCGCCCATGACAGATTGCAATAGCCAGTGCATCTGCGGCATCATCCGGTCTTGGAATCTGCTTCATATGTAATAACCGCTGGGTCATTTTCATGACCTGCTTTTTGTCTGCACCTCCATACCCTGCCACTGCCTGTTTTACCTGCATGGGGGTATATTCATAAATGGGCACCCCAAATTCCTCGGCTGCCAGCAAAATAACCCCTCTGCCGTGGGCAACGGAAATACCAGTTGTAATATTTTTAGAGAAAAATAACTCCTCAATGGCCAGCTCCTCCGGCTGAAACTGCTCTAACAGTTGTTGCATATCCTGTGAAATCTGCAACAGACGGCTGGCAAGGGGAATCCCCGGCGGGGTACTGATGACCCCATACTGCAACAGAGTGTTTTTCTGCCGCTGTGCTTCAATCAGCCCAAACCCAATGGTAGCAACCCCCGGGTCAATGCCTAAAATCCGCATGGAGACCTCCTACACAAACAAAGATACGAGTACAGTGTACCACACTTTTCTTCTCTTGGAAAGAGGCGATTTTTCTCTTGACAGTACCCCTAAATCTGTCTGCCATAAAGATAAACCAGTCTATAAGGAGGAATTTAGCCAATGGACACCAATACCTGTATCCGCACACGCCGCAGTGTACGCAGCTTCAAAGAGGAACCTGTGAGCCACGCCCTGCTGGAGGAGATTATTTCCGTTGCTTCCTATGCCCCCAGTTGGAAAAATACCCAAATCAGCCGCTACATAGCCATTGAAACCAGAGAAACTATGGACTATATTGCAGACCACTTCTGCATGTCCTTTTCCCACAATGCCAATATCATCAAAGGGAGTCCCTTGTTAATTGCACAGACTTTTGTGAAAAACCGCAGCGGCTTCACTCGGGAAGGTACCTATGATACCGACCGCGGAGAGGGCTGGCAGTATTATGACTGTGGTATTACCGCTCAGACCTTCTGCCTGGCTGCCCATGAAGCTGGGCTTGGCTCTGTGATTTTGGGTGTCTTTGACCGTCTGGCTCTACAAGAGTATCTGCAAATTCCACCAGAACAGGAACTGATGGCTCTCATCGCTGTGGGACACCCTGCCGCAGAGTCCCCAGCCCCCAAACGCAAAGAGGTATCGGACCTTTTGAGCTACCGATAAAAATCAATCATAAAATACAATCCTCAAAAGCAGGCAGGTGTATGATAGCAAATAGCTGTAATACCCCTACCTGCTTTCTTTGATTCCAAATGGGTGTGATTGTCAAAGGATTCTATGGTGTGGTACAATCGGAAAGAGAGAGAATATGGACTGGGGGTTGCACTTTGATCGTCTACCTGCAAATGCTGGAAACTCCAGAGGAGAAGTCAAAATTTGAACAGATCTATCTGGAGTATTGTGACTTGATGTTTTACATAGCCAATGGGATTTTACATAACCAACAAGATGCGGAAGATGTGGTGCATGAGTCATTTCTAAAAATCATAAAAATCATTGGTCAAATTGAGTATCCAAAGGGCCCCAAAACGAAAAGCTTAACCGTTCTCATCGTTGAGAGGACAGCGATTGACCTTTGGCGGGCTCATGACTGTGGATGCCTATCGTGCCAAGGTCATTGAACTTGTAATTGAAGTGTTTCATGAGTTAACACAATATCGCTTTTCATCCCATGCCTCTGATGCAGACGACATCATCCTTCCAGAGATTACCTTTGGCTATATTCCAGAAGGGATGCAGGAGACAAAGAATGAACTTATGCCTACAGGTCGATGCCATATCATTTATGAGAATGATGCAGGTTATTTTTTTGAGCTAATACAGCAAACATTGGGGAAAGAGGATCAATATGAAAAGATTCTTGATACAGAGAATTCAAATGATTCCATTGGATTCATCCAAGGTTGTGAGGCATATTTCAACAACAAGGATGGCGATAGTAGTATTATATGGATTGATGGGAATGTGATTTACAATGTGTATGGCAATCTTGAAATGGATGAACTAAAAACTGTGGCAGAAAAATTGGAAAAATTTTTGGAGTAAGTGTCCCTATTTACACCTCCTCATTCGTATTCATTTATGGGTACAAAGAAAGGAGGTGTTTGTATGTCTATGAAGAAAAGATTGTTGATTGTGTTCCTGTGTATGCTTACTTGTTTGATAGCATTCCCCGTCCCACAGGTTATAGCTACTGATGTTACTATAGTGACTGAATGTGCTGAAGTTATGCCATTGATGGAATGTATCTATGATGCTGACCATACACTTTCTATCTCTAATGAAAAAGCCATAGTATATGCCTATGTCAGAGGCAACTCATCTAAAGCAACTAAGTGTAAGGTCACTGTGGAACTGCAAGAAAAAGGATTACTTTTTTGGAGTTCTGTGAACAGTTGGGATACAACCGAGTATGGACGCAGTGCTGAGCTGAATGCTTCCCAGGGAATTACTTCTGGGAAGTCGTATCGAATCGTTACCACGGTTACTGTGTGGAGTGGCACCGATTCCGAAACCCAGACAATAACTTCCGACACAATCAAGGCATAAATACACTAGCAGAATTTTTAAAGAGGGAGAGTTATTTCGTAATAATAAACCGGATGTTTGTAATGTATACTTGTTCAGCGAAAACGGAGAAGTCAAAATGAAAAGATTACTTATAAAACTTATGGTCTCTTTACTGAGCCTAACTTTACTTAGTACAATGACTGTTTTTGCTGCTGATACAATTGGTGTATCAAATCCTCTCGAAATAGAATCATCCATCGCAGAACAGACCATCAATGCTGCAACACTTCAGGATTATTCTAAGATTTCAATACCTGATGAGCCAAACTTTGTAAGTGCAGGCATTGACACACAAACGATAAGCCAAGATATTACCATTATGGATGACAATCAAGCTCCTGTTGCTGACCTGCGTGTGACAGTCTTAAATCCTGATTCTATGGTGAATGGTAACTTTACAACTGAAACACAAATTGCTTGGTTGTGGTCTTATAATGGTGAGAATTTTACCTATGATCCAGATGGTGATACTATCACCAATATGAGCATCGGAGGTATTTCCAATAGCGACCTAGTTGGCACATTGACTGGCAACATTGGTTTTGTCACCCAATTCCAAACTGCGGCGCAATATCAACTGACTTTCCAAGTGCAGGATTCAAGAGGTGCTTGGTCTAATGTAGCCAAGTATACTTTTAGCATTGAGCCAGCCGATGGAAATACAAGACCAGTTTGCCAGATTGGAATTACTTCAAATACTTTGATTCCAGGTCAGTTGATGATGATCTCTTGGGCAAACTCATACGATAATGATGCCGGTGATGCACTGACCAGCGTTGGAAGCAAGATTATTACAGATGATGGCACAGTTACTTCTTTGAACGATTATCTGGTAGAAAACGATGGTAGCGGTTGTGTTGTTAAATTTGAAGAAACTGGCACTTATGAAATTTGGATTCGTGTCTGTGATTCACATAATGCCTGGTCTAACTGGTTTGTCTTTACTGTTACAGTTGAGAATGTCAAAGCTGATGTTACAGTTACGGGTACTTATGAAGGAGCTACTTCCAGAGGATATTGGGTTGATAATTTCAAGGCAAAAAGTATTGATAGCGGCGCAATATGTGAAGAGGATGCTATTAAGTTAGCTGAACTGTGTGGCTCTCATAGCTATCCCAGTGCTTTGCCCGATAAGATGTTGTTTGATAACAGCATAGAGGTTTCGGGTAGGGTAACCACTGCATCTGGTGCCCCAGTTGCAAATACAGGTGTCAATATCAAGATGCCTTTAAGCTTTTCAACTTTTTATGCTACTGTTTATACAGATAGCAATGGTTATTTTTCCTATGAACCAACCGCAACCCAATTTTGGCTTGATACAAACATGTACCAGGATCCTGACCAAATTGACTTCTTGTCTGTTGGTGATCGATTGGGAGATAAAACCCAATATATTTATTTCTCAACTGACCTTGGAACCAGTTTCTTCTATCCAACCACAATAAGCGTATTTGTAAAAGACCAGCTTGTCCACTCTGAGCGTGTTACTTGCGAAGTAGGATATTCAAAAGAACCAAGGATTGGAAATAGTATTTGTCACAATGGTCAGTGGGGCGGACTGTAAATATCCCTTTGCGGAGGTGCATACTATGTATTTGTCAAACACAACATCCCCATTTTTAAGCTACAACAGCATATTTCAAAACCGCACTCTGTTTTCTGCAAACGCTGGTCTCTCTTCCCCTGCCGAAAAACCCCAAATCGCACTTCAAACTATTTCAGACCAGATTGTATCCAATCAGACAAGGGATGAACAGTTAGAGGAACAGTCAAAAACTGCACAAATCTGGAAAGATACCTATATGAAAACCAAGGAAGATACTCCAGATGAGGAACGGTCAACTTATGTGTTAGAACTATATTTAGGTATTGCCAGACTGCACTTAACCGCAGCTGAGAGGAATGAGCAAGAAATTTCTGACTTCAAGGAACAGTTACAGGGATGGGATCAAACCATCCAAGGCTATCAGGACATTCTGGATGGAAAGGCTGCCTTGCCTGAGGGACAGACCATGCAGAGTATTCTTTGGTCTTATGAGAAAGCCAAGCTGGACAGAGAGGAGTTTCTTCAAGATGGCATCACCCATATCAACAGGTATCAATATAATGAATTATCTTCCAACGAGATAACAGACTACAATATAAAAGCCATATTTGGAGAAAATAAATTTGCCGAAAAGGACCCCTCTGTCTGGCTCATCGACCCCACAGCATCCGATCTTTATTCTGAAATCGACCGTGTATTATCTGAGGCACAATGGGTAGCAGAGGAATTTCGACAGGGTGTTGAACACTTTTACAACATCCTAAGGAAACGGGGATATGGGGAACAATATAAAGGCTATTTGGAATCTTGGGTGGACCCCACCGATTCATACTTTGACCAGACCGAAAAAATGAATATCCAGAAGCTGATGATTGACCGGTTAATGAAAGAACCTTTACAGCAATTATGAGAATCCTAGAACCAGATGAATCCATCTAAATCCCAATGGTGATTTCCCATAAAACACAATGGCACATCCTTACTGTGAAAACAAAAAACAGTAGGGATGTGCCATTTTATGTTTTGTAGCAATCAAGAACTAGAATAAAGTTCTTTTTTCTTATAACTGTGCCGCTTTTTCCAGTGCTTCATCAATGTTGGCACAAAAATAGTCTGCGCCTCCCACTGCATCATAAAATCCAGCCTTTTTCATCACAGACATGGGCTGTTCATTCACATGGGAAAAAATCATTTCAATGCGGTGGTGGCGGCACTCCTCCCACAGCCTGCACAGGCTGTTCAATGCAGTGATGTCCAATGCTGGCACACTGCGCATCCGCAGAATCATCACCCTGCGGCGTTCCCCGGGCTGAATGTGGGGAATCTGGTCAGCGGCACCAAAGAACATGGGACCGGTAATCTCATAGACCATCACATGACTGGGAACGGGACGATACCGTCCCTGTTCATCCTCATCGTCCTCTATATATTTCCATTCCTCAATCACTGCCACATCTGCCGTCCGCTTCATAAACAGCAGACAGGCAAGGGACAGCCCTACCCCGATGGCAACCACAAGGTCAAATACCACAGTCAGGAAAAAGGTCAGTAACAAAACTGCACTGTCACTTTTAGGGGATTGACGCAACACACGGGCAAAAACCCGCCAGCCGCTCATATTGTATGCCACCAAAAACAAAATGGCAGCAATACAGGGCATGGGAATCAGGGCTGCATATGGCATTAAAAAGACCAGTGTCAACAGCAGTACCACAGCATGAATCATACCTGAAATGGGGGATGTACCACCGTTCTTGATGTTGGCAGCGGTGCGGGCAATGGCTCCCGTGGCGGGAATGCCACCAAACAGCGCAGAGGCAGTATTGCCCACACCCTGCGCCACCAGTTCCATATTGGAGTTGTGGCGGGAACCTATCATCTCATCTGCTACCACACAGGACAACAGCGACTCAATGGCTGCCAAAATTGCAATGGTAAAGGCATCTGGCAGCACCGCAGCCACGGTTTCATAAGAAAATTCTGGGATTGCCAGCTTGGGCAGTTCCCCAGAAATGGTGTATAAATCTCCAATGGTATTTACTGGCAAATCTAACAACTTTACTATAGCAGAGGTGACAATCACCGCAATCAGAGAAGCGGGCACACGCTGTACAAAGCGAGGTCACACAATTTGAATTGCCAGTGCCACACAGCCAACCAAAACGGCGTATCCACTGGCAGTCCCAATACATGCCACAAATTCCTCAATGGCAGTATATAGACCCTGCTCTGGTGATACACCAGAGGCAAGTGCCAATGCAATAGACAGGGGCAGTGCAATAATTGCCACAATCACACCGGCTATCAGGTCTTTGGTGAACTTTGCCCCTGAATACTCCTTCAGAGACAACAAAAGCTGAGGACACAATCTTTCCACGTTTTCTCTCTCCTTTTTCTTTGGGGAAGGGATGCCCTATCAGTCCTCACACAGACAACCCCTTCCATCCTGCTGTTATCATCACAGCAACTGCGATTTTTATCATACTAAAGTTTTTTCTGGAATGCAAGCAATCTGGAATACTTCTGAAAAAAATTTTCGGTAGAGCCTGTGTGTTATTTAGGCTCTACCGAATTTCTATTGGTTGTTTTCCTGTTTTCTCTCTGCAATCATCCTGTGGAGACAGTCCAATGCAGCAGACAATCCACCAATTTCATCAATTAACCCCAGTTCTACTGCTTCCCCACCATAGATGACACTGCCCACATCTGCGGCCAGTTCCCCGGTCTGCATCATCATTTTGGTGAACACTTCCCGTTTCATGTGGCTGTTTGCAGTCACAAATTGAATGATGCGCTCCTGTACCCGCTCAAAGTAGTAGAAGGTCTGAGGTGCACCGATCACCAGCCCATTGAGGCGCACTGGATGGATGGTCATAGCAGCCGATGGGGCAATAAATGACTTTTTCGCTGAAACTGCCAGAGGAACCCCAATGGAGTGCCCACCACCCAGCACCAGAGAGACTGTGGGTTTAGACATCCCTGCAATCAGCTCAGAAATGGCAAGCCCTGCCTCAATGTCTCCTCCCACGGTATTGAGCAGCACCAGCAGCCCATCGATTTCCTCACTCTCCTCTACCATGGCAAGCAGTGGCATCACATGTTCATATTTTGTGCTTTTGTCGCTAGGCGGTAACACCTGATGACCTTCAATCTGCCCTACAATGGTTAGCACATGAATGGTTCCACATTTTGTCTGTACCAGAGAGGAACCAAAGTCCATAATATTTTGGGCTGTTGTGCTCTGTGTCTGTTCCTGTTCATCCATATCTGCACACTCCTTTCAGAAATAGGGTGTGCAATTTGCAGAAATTTACACACAAAAAGGGAGAATCCCCATAGGATTCCCCCTTTGATGCTTATTTTGCCTCAAAAATTGCCTTCATACCCTTAAAGGTCATATAGCAGTCCAGCTTGCCCACGGTCTCAAATGGGGCGTGCATAGACAAAACAGGGACACCAGCATCCAGTGTATCAATGTTCCGCTCTGCCATATACATGGCAACGGTGCCACCACCGCCGGCGTCTACCTTGCCCAGCTCCGCAGTCTGCCAAAGCACATTGGCTTCATCAAAGATGCTGCGCACCTTTGCCACCACCTCAGCAGAGGCATCAGAGGCACCAGACTTACCACGGGAACCAGTGTATTTGCAAATTCCAATGCCGTAGTTGACCAGCGCACTGTTGCGCTTCTCGTACACATCTGCAAAGTTGGGGTCATAGGCTGCTGTCACATCCGCAGACAGACAGAAGGAATTCTCATAGCAGACACGCAGAGGCACATTCTGCCCTGCACACAGGTCCTCCATAAAAGTATCAAAAGCGGCGGATTTCATACCGGTGACACCCTCTGAACCGATTTCCTCCTTATCAGCCAGCATACAGATGGCTGTCCGCTCTGGATGCTCTATCTGCAAAATAGCAGCCAAGGCAGCATAGGAACACACACGGTCATCATGCCCATATGCTCCAATCATAGAGCGGTCAAAGCCCACATCACTGGCTTTGAATGCAGGTACCACGCTCAGTTCTGCACTGACGAAATCCTCCTCTACAATGCCATATCTCTTATGGAGCAGTTCCAATGTGCAGAGCTTCACACGGTTTTCCCCTTCATCATCAGCAAAAGGACGGCTCCCCACCAAAATATTCAGGCTCTCACCGGGAATGGCTTCACCCAGAGGCTTCTTGGACTGCTCCACACCCAGATGGGGCAGCAAATCATCAATGGTAAACACAGGGTCTCCCTCTCCATTGCCAACAGACACACGGATGGTCTCTCCATTTTTCAGCACCACTACACCATGCAGTTCCAGAGGAATGGCAACCCACTGATATTTACGGATTCCGCCATAGTAGTGGGTTTTCAGGAATGCCAGTTCATCTGCCTCATAGAGGGGGTTCTGCTTCATATCAATACGGGGGGCATCAATATGGGCAGCTCCGATGCTGACACCATGTTCCAGCCCTTTCTGACCCATCACAGCCAACACAATCGCCTTTCCACGGTTGACCTGATAGACCTTGTCCCCTGCCTTCAGCTCCATACCACGCTTGTACTCTTTGAAGCCAGCCGCTTCTGCCAGTCGAATGGTGTAGTCCACACACTCACGTTCTGTCTTGCCAGCATCCAAAAACTGTTTATAGCCAATGCTATAAGTCTCCATTGCCTCCAGCTCTGCTGCCTCTACCTTGTCATAGCCATTTTTCTTGGTATAACAAAGAGCTTTGCGAAGCTGCTCCCCACGGGTCATTTTCTTTTCTTCTGCCATGTTCTTAACCCTCCTGATTGTGTAAAAATTGATTCAGTTGCTCCTGTATCTGTGCTTGAAATGCCTCTATGGTTGTATTGACATTGAGAAACACCACATCACAGTGGGACTGGAAAAAATCATCTGGTTTCTGTGCTCTCACACGGGAACGGGCATAGTCCTCAGAAATGCCCTCTCTTGCCATAATACGCTGGATTCGTATCTCAGGTGGGGCAGTAATTGCCATCGTCTTATGGCACAAACCATCCAACCCACTTTCAAACAGCCCAATGGCATCAATGGCAGCCAGAGGACAGCCTTGTTGCTGTGCCCCATCTATCTCCTGTTTCACTGCGTCCACAATATAGGGGTAGGCAATTTGATTGAGTTGTTCCAACTTTTCGGCATCCTGAAAGACGATGGCACCCAATTTCTTTCTGTCAATTCTGCCATCTTCCCCCAAAATTGCCCCAAATGCCTCTACCAATGCACGACAAAGAGGAACACACCGCTCCAACAACTGATGATAGGTTGCATCTGCGTCTATGATACAGCCACCCATCTGTTCAATCACTGCCAATGCTGTGGTTTTCCCCGCTCCAGTGGGACCTGTAATCCCTAAAATAAACATGGTCTCAGCTAATTTTATTCAGCCATGCAATGCCTTCTGCCTCATTTTCCCAGAAGCCAATCTGCTTACTGCGGTTACAGCCAAAAATAAAGGCACCCATAGAGGTCTGGTAGCAGTCATAAAAATCGCCTACAATGGCGAGGCGCATTTTCTGTTCTGTGAACTGCTTCAGCACCTTTCCAGCCACACCGCTAGACAGGCGAAACAGTTCAGGGTCAAATGCCTCCCGACGCAGTACCACGGCAGAACAGCCAGTGTGAAAGCGCACTGCCTGAATCAGATTCTGGGCAGACTGCTCGTCAGAAAGAATCTGGTCTGGTTCCACCACTGCCACATTGTTTTTTACTTCAAACTTCATATCACATCGTCTCACTTTTCTATTAGTATGTCAAATCAATCACATGAAATCCAGCCGCTTTTTTCAGGCGGTTGGCTATGGCAAGCCCAATACCGGAGGTATCGGGGCATTGTGCCCAAATTTGTGTCACATCTGTGTGGTCAAACGCCCGTAATGCCTGAAAAATCCTGCGGGCCTGCTGATTTTTGTCCCCACTGGAACCAATGGAACGCACCTGATTCTCTGGAAATAGATGCTCATATTCCTCGAAACAGAGAATGCCCTCCTGTTTGGTACTGTGCTCCAAAATATAGGCGGCTGTCTCCTCCGGTTTTCCTGTTACCACAATCACAGGGGCTTTGGGTGCATAGTGACGGTACTTCATGCCAGGGGCCTTGGGTTTTTCTTCCCCCTGTAACTGCCTTGTGACAGCGGCATCCACTGCCACTTCCCCCAGCACCTCCTGCAACTGTTCCAATGTAATGCCGCCGGGGCGCAGCAGTCTGGGCGGTGTACAGGTCAGGTCAATGATGGTAGACTCCACCCCCACCGAACAGCTGCCACCTTCTAAAATGGCATCAATTTTCCCGTCCATATCCTCCCACATGTCTGCCGCAGTGGTGGGGCTGGGTCTGCCAGACAGATTTCCAGATGGAGCGGCCACTGGAACATCTGCAAGTTCCAGAAGCTGACGGCAGAGGGGATGGGATGGACAGCGCATGCCCACCGTTTCCATTCCTGCCGTCACCACATCGGGGACACAGTCTTTCCGTTTCAAAATCATGGTCAGGGGACCCGGCCAAAATGCCTGTGCCAACTCATAAGCAGTGGAGGGAATTTCCTGACAGTAGCGTTCCAGCCACGCCACTGTGGGGATATGCAAAATCAGAGGGTTATCCTGTGGGCGACCTTTGGCTTGAAAAATATGCTCCACAGCCTCTGGGTTCAACCCGTTGGCTCCCAGTCCATACACCGTTTCTGTGGGAATCCCCACCAGTCCCCCACGCCGTAAAATTTGTGCTGCTTCTTCTAATTCTGCCTTGGTTAACTGCTTTGTATTCACCAAACCGCCTCTTACTTTCTGTTTCCATCAAGAATCAGTTGTAACAGTTCCTGTGGTGTTGCCACCAGATAGTCTGCCTGTTCCCGCTCCAGTTCCTCTCTGGTACGAAACCCCCAGAGCACACCGCAGCTTGTCAGACCTCCATTTTTTGCTGTCTGCATATCTACATTGCTGTCCCCTACAAACAGGGTGCTCTCTCGCTTTGCCCCAATCTTCTCCATCAGGACATAGAGCATGGTTGGGTCTGGTTTGACCGGTTTTCCCTCCACAGCACCCTGCACCACAGGAAAGAGGTTTGGATAGTAGCTGTTGACCACAGCAGCAGCCATCTTGTCTGCCTTATTGGTGAGCACAGCCACAGAGATACCCCGATTTTTCAGCTCCTGCACCAGTTCCGGCATCCCTGCATAGGGAGCCGTTTTGTCCTCTTTGTGCTGGTCATAGTATGCCTTAAAGGCGACAAAAATTGCCTCCTGTGTCTCTTGGGATGTGCCCTCTGGCACAAATCGCTCCACCAGCTTTCTCAGCCCATTGCCTACCATTTTCTTATACTGGTCTACACTGTGTTCTGGAAAGCCATACTGACGGCACATATAATTCCCGGCATTTGCCAAATCGTCAATGGTATTGAGCAAGGTACCATCTAAATCAAAAATTACATGGGTAAACATTGCTGACCTCACTCGTAAATTCCAATTTCCATACCGCCGATTTCTACCGCAGTCTCTTTGGAAAATCCGGCACGCTGCAAGTATGCCTTCACTGCTACCTGTGCATATTTTGGATTCACAGTCTCGTCCTCTAAATCAAGGTCCAGTCTGCCCTCCTCGCCGCCGCATACGCTGCCGTTATCCTCCAGCACTTCGGTCAGCTCTCCCACAAAATCTGCCAAAGTCATTCCCTCTGGCAGTTCTTTATAGTGTATATACATATCCATGTTGTTGTTCTCCTTATCGTTCGTTAGACTCCGCTTTCAGCCTCTCTGCCTGGTCGGCAGTGTTCAAAGCCTCTAAAATTTCCTGAATATCGCCATTCATAATAGCGTCAATTTTATATAATGTCAAACCAATCCGGTGGTCTGTTACCCGTCCCTGTGGGAAATTGTAGGTGCGGATTCTCTCATTTCTCATCCCTGTGCCCACCTGGCTGCGACGCTCTGCGGTATACTCGCTGGAAATTTTCTCCTGTTCTGCCTCGTAGAGACGGGATGCCAGAATACGCATGGCCTTGTCCCGGTTCTGGAACTGGCTTCTCTCCTGCTGACACTCTACCACAGTCCCTGTGGGTTTATGAATGAGACGCACCGCAGAAGATGTTTTATTGACGTGCTGACCACCTGCACCAGAGGAGCGGAACACCTGCATTTCAATATCCGCAGGGTTTAATTGCACATCCACCGTTTCCATCTCCGGCAAAACTGCCACCGTCACAGTAGAAGTATGCACACGACCGCCAGACTCTGTCTCTGGCACACGCTGCACACGATGGACACCGCTTTCAAATTTCAGTTTGGAGTATGCACCGGCTCCCTCAATGGTGAAGGAAATTTCCTTAATGCCCCCCAGTTCTGTCTCATTGAGGCTGTCAATTTCCGTTTTCCAGCGGTTTCTCTCTGCATACATGGAGTACATACGGTAGAGAGAGTGGGCAAAGAGGGCAGCCTCCTCCCCTCCTACACCAGCCCGAATTTCTACAATGACATTTTTATCATCATTGGGGTCTTTGGGCAGCAGTAAAATACGCAGTTCCTGTTCCAACTGCTCCAACTGCTCCTTTGCCTCCAAAAATTCTTCCTGTGCCAGTTCTTTCATCTCAGGGTCAGACAGCAGTTCCTCTGCCTGTGCCTTCTGTTCTTTCACCTGCACATAGCGGCGGTAGGTCTCTACCAGTGGTGCCAGTTCATTTTGCTCTTTGTTCAGCTTTGCCACCTGTGCAGGGTCGTCATATGTCTCTGGGGCAGCAAGCCTTGCTTCAATCTGACTGTAGCGAGACTCTACAGCCTGTAATTTATCCAGCATATGCTACCTCCTTTCCTCGTTATCGGTCAAATAAAATGGATTTCACCAGTGCCAATGGCTCTCGCACATACATTTTGAGCTTGCTTGGTGCATGGCTGGATGGTGCTGCCAGTGTGGATACCTCCTCAAAACCGGCACGCTCTGCCAGCAGTTCCGCCCGTGTCAGATGGAACCCATTGGACACCACCAATACATGGCTGTCTTCCCCCTGTTCCTGCCACAGTTGATAGGAATACACCATATTTTCTGCCGTATTGGTGGACTGGTCCTCCAATAAAATCTGATGTTCTGGTATTCCATGTTCTATCAGATAGTCTGCCATTGCCTGTGCCTCTGAGGTAGGTTCTGTGGGTCCCTGCCCACCACTGACAATCACTGGCAGTTGCGGATTTTCCTCCAAATAGCCCAACGCCTCATCCAGCCGGTCCAGAAGCAATTCCGATGGTCCCCACGGCTTTACTTCACAACCCAAAATCAACATGACATCCGGTGTCCCACGGATGTTGTCTCTATCTCCATACAACACAGCACAAAAGGACAAGAAAAACAGCAAAACACCCGCTCCCATTCCACAGAGAACCAGTATTTTCAGCCGTTTCAGCCATACTTTTGTTTTCATTTTGGCTCCTTTCTATCCCTGTCGTGCCTCCTCCAGTTCTGCGGCTTTCTGCTCCCACAGATCATACTGCTCTTGAAGCTGCCCTTCCAGCAGTTCCTTTTGTCCACATAGCTCCTGTAACTTCATGTAATCAGAGGCAGATTCCTCTATTTGACGTTCCAGTTGCTCCATTTGTTCCTCAATTTTGGTAATGGCTCGCTCTGCCGCATTGACCTCTTTTTCCAGTTGCTTGGTTCCACCTGTCCGTTTGGGTTTCTCTTTCTTCTCTTTCACCGCTGCAACTGGCTCTTTTGCAACGGGAATGGTGGAAATTGCCTTACCTGCTGCGCCTTTGGCTCTGGCTGCCTGAAATTCCTCATAGCTGCCACGAAAATCTGTGAGATACCCATGCTCCAGCAACCAGATACGACTGGCAAACCGGTCAATAAAATAGCGGTCATGGGACACAAACAGCAGATTTCCCTCAAATTCCTCCACTGCCTGTTCAATCCACTCCCTGCTCTGAATGTCCAGATGGTTGGTGGGCTCGTCCAAAATCAACAGATTGATTTTTTCATCCATCAGCATACACAATTTCAGACGGCTCTGTTCTCCACCAGAAAGGGCAGAAACGGGCTTCAACACATCTTCACCCCGAAATTGGAAAGAACCAAGGCGGTTTCTGGCTGTCTGAGCAGTGCAGTCCTGCTCGTAAATCAGAGTGTCCACCAAATTCCGCTCTGGATGGGA
The DNA here is from genome assembly GCA_944383165.1 of uncultured Oscillospiraceae bacterium. Taxonomy (GTDB): domain Bacteria; phylum Bacillota; class Clostridia; order Oscillospirales; family Oscillospiraceae; genus Lawsonibacter. Next base: position 41,716 of record CALWON010000007.1, on the reverse strand, counting down.
AAAATGGACGTGTTGGGGCAGATAGCCCATCTTCACCGTGGGACCAAAGCGAATTTTTCCCTGGTCTGCCTGTTCCTCCCCCAGTAAAATCTTCAACAAGGTAGATTTTCCACTGCCGTTGTCTCCAATCAGGGCAATCCGCTCTCCACCTGTGACCTCAACACCCAGCCCTGAAAACAGGGTGCGCTCTCCAAACGACTTGGTAATTCCCTTCAGGGTGAACATCTCATCCCCTCGGAACTCCTTCTCTCCGAAGCGAACAGTGATGGCTCTGGTTCTGCCTGTGGGTCGCTGGGTTTGACGGATGCGCTCAATCCGTTTTTCCATAGCAAATGCCTGCTTATGCATCCGCTCTGTGCCATGCTCGTGCATGACACGGGCAGTTGCCTCCAACTGTGCAATTTTTGCCTGTTCCTTTTCATACTGCTTCAGTTGGGTCAGGTATCGCTGTTCCTTCTCCACTGCATAGAATGTATAATTCCCTGCGTAAAATTCTGCTTTTCCGTGCTGAATTTCAATAATTCTTCCCACCACACGGTCTAAAAAATAGCGGTCATGGGAAACAGTCAGCACCGTTCCCTTAAATTGCTCCAGATAGCCCTCCAGCCACTCAGTTGCATTCAAATCCAGATGGTTGGTAGGCTCGTCCAATAACAAAATATCGGTATCTTCCAAAATCAGACGGGCAAGGTTGACCCGTGTTTTCTCTCCACCGGAGAGACTGTCAAAAAGCTGTTCCCGCATGGGCTGAGAGATAGACAAGCCATTGCACACCTTGTTGGTTCTGGTTGCCATCTCATAGCCGCCAGAAGTCTCAAATGTGGTCATCAGTCTGTCATACCGCTCCAGTAAACTGGGGTCTTCCCCCATCTGGCTGGCTAACTCTGCAAGCTCTCCCTCCATACGGTGCAGTTCCACAAAAGCAGTTGCCAATACATCTTCCACAGTATATCCATCTGGGTAGACAGGAATCTGGGAAATCAGCCCCAGCTTTTTCCCCGCTGCCAGCACCACTTCTCCCTCGTCGTAGTCCATAGACCCAGTCAGAATTTTCAACAGTGTGGTTTTGCCACAGCCATTTGGTCCCAGCAGCCCCACACGCTCTCCAGTGTCAATTTGAAACGACAGCCCATCCAGTAATCTGGTTCCCACCTCAAATTCCTTGACCAGATTGGTCACTGAAATATCGATCATAGTGTTCCTCTTTCGTTCTGTTTCTCACGACTCTGCTTTGGTCAGCTCCATCAATTCTGCCACCAGTTCTTCCATTTTCATGCCTCTGGATGCCTTCACCAAAAGGGTGCTGTCAGCCCGTACCACCTGAGGCAACACCTTCTTTGCCTCCTCCTTGTCTTTACAGTGGTATATCTGCTGCACCCCTGCATTCCTGGCTCCCTCTGCTATGTTGGACGCCAGCTCTCCCACTGCAATCAGGCAGTCAATGTGCTGTTTTCCCACATAGTCTCCCACTTCCCTGTGCAGGGCTGGGGCATAGGAACCCAGCTCAAACATATCCCCTAAAATTGCCACTTTCCACTGGCTGGAAGTGTCCGCCAGTACATGGATGGCTGCACGCATGGACTGGGGATTTGCATTGTAGGTATCATCCAAAATGGTAATATTTTCTGCCCGCTGTACCAGATTCATTCTCATACGGGTGGGCACGAAGCGGCGAATACCCTTAGCAATTTCCTCCCCTGTCAGCCCAAACCGCTCTGCTATGGCTGCTGCAATCAAGGTGGGATAGACCATATGCGCACCCAAAGCAGGAATCTGTACCTGCTGCACCATGTCAGGGGTTTGAATGTGACAGGTGATATGCCCCATACTGTCCTGTCCCAATACGGTGGCAGTATAATCCATCTGTTCTCCTGTGCCACAGAATACGGTATGCACAGGCGTGTTCCCCCGTAACGTAGACAACAGGGCATCATCTCCATTGAGAATCAGCAGTCCATCTTTCTTGATATGGGGCAATAGCTCACACTTTGCCTTCAATATATTTTCACGGCTGCCCAGTCGTTCAATGTGGGCATCCCCAATGTTGGTAATCACACCCACTTCCGGCTGTACCAGTTCACCCAGATAGTCAATCTCGCCAAAGCGATCCATTCCCATTTCCAACACAGCAATCTGGTGGCTGCTGTCCAGTCGCAACAGAGTCAATGGCAGTCCAATATTATTGTTGTAATTCCCCTCTGTTTTTAAAACCTTATATTTTACACTCAGTACAGAGGCAATCATATCCTTCGCTGTGGTTTTTCCCACACTGCCCGTCACTCCTACACAGGGGATGGCAAAACGGTTTTTATACCACGCTGCCAGATCACGCAGGGCTTTTTGGGTATTCCCCACTTTGATGTAGAACTTACCCGGCTGATATGTCTCCCGCTCCCGGGCAGTGAGACAACCAGCCGCCCCCTGTTCCAGCGCAGAAGTAATATAGGCGTGACCATCAAAGCGGTCCCCCACCAGCGGAAGAAAGAGAGACCCCTTGTGGATGTTGCGACTGTCTGTGTCCACACAGGATACTGTTGCCTGTAAATCAGCCCCAGCTCCCAACAAGGTACCGCCTACTGCCTGTAGCAGTTCTCCCACAGTTATGGCTTCCATTCTCTCTTATTCCCCCCTCCTGCGCACCTGAACCGATGCGTCTACAATTTGCTCACACAATTCCCCGTAGGAAATCCCCACTGCCTGCGCCTCCTGTGGCACCAAACTGGTGGGGGTCATCCCTGGCAGGGTATTGATTTCCAGAAAATATGCCTCACCTGCATCTGTTACAATAAAATCTGCTCTTGCATATACAGAAAGCCCCAACAGTGCAAATACCTTCTGTGCAGCCTCTCCCACCTTCTTTTCCCACTCCGGTGGAATCTCTGCTGGGCAAACTTCTTTGGCTGCTCCTGGCTGATATTTGTTGGCATAGTCATAAAACTCAGCCTGTGGGATGATTTCAATGGAGGGCAGGGCACAACCGTTAAGCACTGCCACTTGAATTTCCCGTCCTTGAATATACTGTTCCAGCACGGTTTTGCCACCCAGTTTTATGCTCTCTTTCAGCCCGTGGAGTAACTCCTCTCTGGTGTGTGCCATATAAACCCCAATGGAGGAACCACTGGCAATGGGTTTCACCACAACGGGAAGCTCGGTCTCCTCTGCCAACTGATGCAGATTGTCCTCTGTAACGGTCACAGTCTGCCATTTTGGGGTTAAGACCTCCTGTTTCACCAGTTGTTTGGTCAAATCCTTGTCCATGGCAATGGCAGAACCCAAATAGCCGGAACCTGTATAGGGAATGCCCAGCAAGTCCAGCGTTGCCTGAATTCTGCCATCCTCGCCACATGCTCCATGCAGAGCCAGATACACCACGTCTGCCCCTGCACACAATTCCAGTACCCCTGCACCAATCATGGACTGACTATTGCCTTTGCGACTTTTTCTCACCTGCTCCAAATCGGGAGCCTGTGGGCTGATGGTTTTCAATGCCTGTGGAATGGGGGCATCATAGGGATCTACCGCCCCATTCATGCCCTCTGTTCCAAAAAACAGATCCACCAGAGCCACTTGATGCCCTCTGTTCCGCAAAGCCTCACACACCATTGCACCAGAGGAGAGTGAGACATTCCGTTCCGGGCTAAGTCCGCCTGCCAATACAACAATTTTCATTGCTTATAACACCTCATTCAGGTAACAATACGCATTGGTATTACAGTTTATACACTAACTGGGTATTTTATCACATTTTTAAACTACACACAAGTCATATAGCACATTTTGCGGATTTTCAGAAAAAGAACAGCGGCACAGAAGTTCTGTGCCGCCTGCAATGGAATATGCAATGATTCTTATTGTTTGCTTTTGATGTAGGCATCCATAGACTTGGCAGCCTGCTTGCCTGCACCCATTGCCAAAATGACTGTGGCTGCGCCGGTAGCTGCATCACCGCCAGCAAAAACACCAGGCAAATTGGTATGACCACTCTCATCCACTGCCACACAGCCCTTTTTGGTCTTTTCCAGGTCGGGGGTTCCCTTTGTGCTCATGGGGTTAGGAGAGGTACCCAGAGCCATGATGACAGCATCCACTTCCATTTTGAACTCGCTGCCCTCCACAGGTTCAGGACGGCGGCGACCAGATGCGTCAGGCTCACCCAGCTCCATACGGATGCAGGTCATGGACTCCACACAGCCCTTTTCATCCCCTTCAATGGAGACAGGATTGGTGAGCAAGTCAAAAATAATCCCTTCCTCTTTGGCGTGGTGGATTTCCTCACGACGAGCAGGCAGTTCCTCCTCACCACGACGGTACACAATATGTACCTCTGCGCCCAGACGCTTGGCACAACGTGCAGCATCCATTGCCACGTTGCCGCCGCCAACCACTGCGACTTTCTGATTGTGCAGAATGGGGGTGGGGCTGTCCTCCTGATAGGCCTTCATCAAGTTGATACGGGTCAGATACTCATTGGCGGAGTACACACCCACCAGACCCTCTCCGGGAATCTTCATAAACATGGGCAGACCTGCACCAGAGGCAATGAACACTGCCTCATAGCCACGCTCAAACAACTCAGGAATGGTCAAAATCTTACCGATGACCATATTCATTTCAATGTCTACACCCATTTTTTCCAGATTGGACACCTCACGGGCTACAATGGCTTTGGGCAGACGGAATTCAGGAATGCCGTAGGTCAACACACCACCAGCGGTATGGAATGCCTCAAACACCGTGACCTCATATCCCATACGGGCAAGCTCTCCAGCACAGGTCAACCCAGCAGGACCAGAGCCTACCACAGCCATTTTGTGCCCGTTTTTGGGTGCAGTTGCCACATTGGCAATGCCCTGCTCTGCTGCCCAGTCAGCCACAAACCGCTCTACACGACCGATTGCCACTGGCTCTCCCTTAATACCACGGACACACTTGCCCTCGCACTGGTTCTCCTGTGGGCAGACACGACCAGAAATAGCGGGCAGTGCATTGGCGTTGGAGAGAATTTCATAAGCGGCGGCAATATTTCCCTCTGCCACTTCATGCAGGAACTGAGGAATGGGAATACCCACAGGGCAGCCACTGACACAGGCTGGGTTTTTACACTGAATACAACGCTGTGCCTCATTGATTGCCTGCTCTAAGGTGTAGCCCTGAGCCACTTCCAAAAAGTTACTGTTGCGTACCTGTGCCTCCTGCTCAGGCATGGGGGTCTTTGTCATCTGCATATTAGCCATTGAGAGCACCTCCTCCCAGACGGCAGAGATGGTCTCTCTTGTGCTGGGCTTCAAAATCACGATAGGTTGCATTGCGGGCAATCACTTCATCAAAATCTACCTGATGCCCGTCAAAGTCGGGACCATCCACACAGGCAAATTTCACCTCACCGCCTACAGTCAGACGGCAGCCACCACACATACCAGTACCATCAATCATAATGGGGTTCATGCTGACTGTGGTGGGAATGTTGTACTTCTCGGTGAGTTTACAGGCAAATTTCATCATCATCAGAGGACCAATGGCGAACACATGATCAAATTTTACGCCACTTGCAATCAGTTCCTCCAATTTGTTGGTCACAAAACCGTGGAATCCATAGGTTCCATCATCGGTACACACGTGCAGATTGGTACATGCTTTGGACATTTCCTCCTCTAAAATGACAATGTCCTTGGTCTTAAATCCACCAATCAGGTCAACTGTGTTTCCTGCTTCTGTCAGTGCTTTGGCAACAGGCAGTGCAATAGCACAGCCCAGACCACCGCCCAGCACTGCCACACGACCGTAGTTCTCTATGTGGGTTGGCTCACCCAGAGGACCTACAAAGTCATGGAGGTAATCCCCTTCCTGAAGCTCATCCAGTGCCAGTGTGGTTGCCCCTACCTTCTGGAAAATAACAGTGACCAGTTCTTCTGTGGTGCTGGAAATGGTCAGCGGAATCCGCTCTCCATTTTCATCCACCCGCAAAATAATGAACTGACCTGCCTTTGCTTTGGCAGCAATCAGGGGTGCATGGACAGAAATCTGGCTGATTTCCGGTGTCAGCACCTTCTTGTGTACGATTTGATACTGCTGTTTCACGGTTTCTCCTCCTTGAATGACCCTTTCATCTTCTTCTAATGAAAGTCTCCCTGAATTTATCGCCTATGCAGCAAACACTGCATCAGGTTTCACCCTTAAAAAAATGAATTCCTCCGTCTGTAGCGTCTCCCCTTTCTTGCTCGATAGGCAAAATACACCACAAGAAGCACAACAAGAATCACTACAACAAACACAACAATCGTCATACGATTAGGATTTTTAAACAGTTCGATGGGGTTCAGGCTGGGGACAACCTGCTTACGTCCATCACTCTGTGCATAGCTTTGGGGAACTCCTTCCTCTCCAAAAGACTGAAGATAAGAAGCAAGTGCATACCACTCCTTCAACTCTCCGCCCTCTGGTCGGTAAATAATGTGTTCTGAAAAATCTTCAATGGGGGTTCCATTGGCATCTTTGGGGACAATGGAAAGCAACCCAAATGACTTATCTTTCACAGTACCCAACATTTGGGCAGAATACATTCCACTAACCACCCGGTAAAGCTGGTCATCTTCAATGGGAATTGCCACCCCATACTCGTTGACGAAATTGGCTTCTGATACTCGATTCAATAGGATACGTCTGGGGTTGATGGTATATTCCACTCCAGAACAGTATAACTGCGCCTCTGGCATGATAGGAGTGATGGATGCATCCACCTCCAGCAAATTCCAGATTTCTTCCCCTGTTAGATAGCAGGACACCAGCGGAAAGCCAGAGCTTCCATCTGCTCCTACCCCCATGGACAGTACATCAAACGCCTGAGAAGTGGTTAACGACCCAGAGGGCAGGGAGGCACGCAACACCCCATCGGCGATGACGGTCAATGACACAGGGACATAGTCTTCTCCCTCTGCCTGCTGCACTGCCCATAAATAGGCATCTGACACAAGTTCCCCCAGTGCATTGCCCTCCTGTACGCCTCTCTCCGGTTCCGAAATAGGAAATGCACTTTGGGTCAATTCCTCATCATAGGCAAGTCCAAACGGTGCAAGGTATGTTTTACTGACCTGTTCTTTCCAGCTCTGCACCAGCTGATCTACTTCTGGATTGGATTCCACATTCTCATCAATGGGAATGAGCTGATAATCCACCAATGTTTTTCCATTTTCATCCCACGACAGTGTAATGCTGCCCAAATTTTCACAGTAAGGACCTGCTGAAACAATATAGGTAGAGTCAACTATAATGGGTTCTATCAATGTGGTATGGGTATGCCCTGATACAATCAAATCAATTCCATCCACTTTTTTTGCCAGTTGCACATCCTCAGACTTGGACTCCTTTTCATTTGTACCACTGTGAGAGAGACAGATAATAAACTCTGCCCCCTGTTCTTTGAGCCGTTCCACACAGCGTTTTGCCGCCTGAACAGGGTCCTCCAACAGGAATCCAGATTCTGGTGTACATGCATCGGAATCCTCCCCCATGAGACCAAAAATCCCGTAGGTCACGCCTCCACGCTCCAACAGCATACTCTCCTGTACACCATAGATTGCCATCGCCCTTTGAATGTCCAACTGGTCTGGATTCTCAGGTGCAGGTTGATAGTTCGCCATCAACAGCGCAGGAAGCACTTCATTGCTCTGACGGGCTGCCAGCAGCATCTCCGCAAATCCCAGCCCAGTATGGTCAAACTCATGGTTGCCCGCTGTGGTGGCATCAAATCCCATTGCACCCATCGTACGCAGTTCAGGGGCTTCTCTGGTGTACAGTGTTTGAATCAGAGACCCAACCGAAAAATCGCCTCCATCCAGCGTCAAAGCATCTGGGTATTTTTGTCTCTGTTCTTCTAAAACGGTCATCAATCGCCCATAGCCGCCGGTTTCTTCTCCATTTTCCCCAATTTGAGGCAGAAAATGGGAATGCAAATCATGGGTAAAGAGAACTGTTGTTGTATTTTGTTCTGATGGGGCAGCATAGCTTGGCAGCAGCCAGAATGCAGTGATCATCAAAAGCAAAAGGCATAAAATAGAACCTGTTACCTGTCTGTATTGCCTCACAATACCCCTCCTTGTTTTTTTACCACTTCTTTCTCTTACTGCTCTTTATTGTGCCACAAAGAATTCCATTTTGCAAGATATATTCCTCTGTCTTTCACCATTCTTCTGTGCTTTTCACACTATTTGTTGATTTTCAACATGTTTTTGTCTTTCCTTCACCCCTGTTTGTTGCAAAATAAAAAACGGAGGGCATCCCTCCGTTTTTCTCTTTATAGACACTGCAAATATTTCCCATACAAAGTCATAGAAAGCTCTGTTCCAATCTGGTGTACCTGTTCTTCAGACAGCCAACCCTCTCTCAGACCCAGTTCCTCCAGACAGCCCACATACCGACCTGTGGCATCCTGAATCTGTTTCACCGTCTGACTGGCATATAGCAGACTGTCTGCTGTTCCTGCATCCAACCAGGTGAAATCTCGTTCCAAGGCTACAACCTGTAGTTGTCCTCTTTTTAAATACTCCAAGTTTACATCAGTGATTTCCAGTTCTCCTCTGGCAGAAGGCTTCAAATTGCTGGCAATTTCCATTACCTGATGATCATAGAAATAAAGCCCTGGAATAATATAGTTGGACTTTGGATGGAGCGGCTTTTCCTCTATGGAGATTGCCTGCCCTGCCTGGTCAAATTCCACCACCCCAAATGGTCTGGGGTCCTCTACCCAGTATCCAAATACAGTGGCACCACTTTGATTTGCGGCCGCTTTTTTCAGGGTTTCGCCCAAGGTTGGAGCGTAGAAAATATTGTCACCCAGCACAAGACATACACGGTCTTCCCCCACAAATTCCCGACCAATCAACAGTGCATCTGCAATTCCCCTTGCCACTGGCTGTTCTGCATAGGTAATTTGAATGCCAAACTGACTGCCATCGCCTAGCAGGGCACGGAATGTCTCTGTCTCATCTAGCGGCACAATGATCATAATATCAGAAATACCAGCCTGCATCAAAATAGAGATGGGGTAATAAATCAGAGGTTTATCATAAACCGGCAGTAAAGGTTTCGAAACAGGCTTTGTCATTGGATAAAGGCGTGTTCCTTTTCCTGCAGCAAGTACAATTCCTTTCACAGTATCCTCCTAATTCTGTGCAACTCATTGCTTCCTGTTGTATATAACCCACAAAGAGCACACTTAAATGATACTACCACCTTACCATACAGAGCGTAGTTTTGCAAGGTCATTTGTAAAAATTTATAAAAAAGTGCAGTACAACCGGGGTTGTACTGCACAAAATCATTAACCCAATGTCACCAGCAGATCATCTGTGTTCACTGCGGTACCAACGGTAGCAGCCACAGATTTCACGGTTCCATCCACAGGTGCAGAAACTTCAATTTCCATCTTCATAGCTTCCAGCACCACCAATACATCGCCTGCCTTGACAGCCTGACCTGGCTTACACTCTACTTTAAAGATATTGCCAGGCATGGGGCTATTGACAGCAGTTTCACCAGCAGCAACTGCCACAGGGGTCGCAGCAGGTGCAGGAGCTGGGGTAGGAGCAGCTGCGGGAGCAGCAGGAGCTGCCACAGGGGCGGCAGGAGCGGGAGCTGCAACAGGAGCAGCAGCCACAGGGGCAGCTGGGGCGGCAGGACCATCTGCACGCTCCACAGATACTTGGAAGGGCTTTCCATCAATGGTCACAGTAAAGCTGCCTGTGCAGTCCTCACGGGCACCCATTTTCAAATGGGGGGGCTGATAACTGGCAGCAAATGGGGGAATTGGTCGGGTTGTGTAGCCAGGCACAGCAGGTGCTGGCACTTCTGCATAATACACATGTCCCTGCCACTGGGGAACAGGTGCTGTTACAGGTGCAGTCTTATTGGACTCCATTTTCTTGGGTTCCTCCTTCTTTTTTGGGAACCCAGCTTCACGGTCTTTAAAGAACGCCATTGCAACCTGAGGAAATGCGATATAAGACAGCACATCCTCATCACTCTTTGCTGTTGTTCCCAATTCCTTCTTTGTCTTCTCAAACTCTGGCTCCAGTGTATCTGCAAAACGTCCCTTGACCACAGGGGTATCTCCCAGAATCTTCTTCTGAATCTCAGGGTCAATGGGTGCAGGTGTCTGACCATATTCTCCACGGCAGTAGGCCTTAATCTCCTTGCCCACTACTTTATACCGCTCACCAGCCAGCACATTCTGGACAGCCTGAGAGCCGACCATCTGACTGGTTGGAGTGACCAGAGGAGGATAACCCAAATCCTTGCGGACTCTTGGTGTCTCTGCCAGTGCCTCATCCAGCTTGTCAATGGCATTCATCATTTTCAGCTGGGAAATGAGGTTGGAGAGCATACCACCTGGGATCTGATAATTCAGGCATTGGGTATCGGTTGCCATGGAAATGGGATCTAATGTGCCATCCTGAATAAAGTCAGCACGCACACCTTTGAAGAAGTCTGCCATCTGAATCAGCACCTTGTCATTCAGGTCTACCCGATAGCCCAACTGACGCAGTGCATAAGCCAAAGTCTCAGTGGCAGGCTGGGAAGTACCACCGGAGAAGGGAGAAATCGCAGTATCAATCACATCTGCTCCTGCCTCTACTGCCTTCAGATAGGTCATAAAGGCAAGACCCGTTGTGCTGTGTGTATGTACCACCAGAGGTAGGTCAGGCACTGCATCCTTAATGGCACCCACCAGGTCATAGGCTTCCTGTGGACCCATAATGCCAGCCATATCCTTGATGCAGATGGAGGATACCCCCATCTTTTGTAGCTCCTTTACCATTGATACATACTTTTCCAGTGTATGGACAGGGCTAGTGGTGTAAGAGATGGTACCGGAAGCATGGGCACCACGCTTCACAGTCTCATCAATGGCCACCTCTAGGTTACGTACATCATTCAAAGCGTCGAAAATTCGGATGATATCAATGCCATTTTTTACAGAATATTCCACAAACTTCCGCACCACATCATCGGGATAGTGCTTATAGCCCAAAATATTCTGACCACGCAGCAGCATCTGCAACTTTGTATTTGGCATTTTTGCACGGATTTTCCTCAACCTTTCCCAAGGGTCTTCCTGCAAATAGCGCAGGCATACATCAAAGGTTGCCCCGCCCCAGACCTCAGCAGAATAGTAGCCTGCCTTGTCCATGGTCTCCAAAATGGGCTCAAATTTGCTATAAGGGAGACGGGTTGCAATCAGAGACTGGTTTGCATCGCGCAACACAGTTTCTGTAAACTGTACCTTTTTCATTCCGTATCGACCTCCAAATTTCCTCCAGCTAGGAACCTGTACGCCTCATGTCCAGATATAGCTTTTGGTCTTTCTCACAAACTCCGGTCAGTGGACGGGCTGTACACTGTTGCCGGGAAAGTCAGCCTCCATAGGTTTAAGACCAACTTATGCTTATTGTAGTATATCTTGTTCCACAACGCAAGCCCTTCTTTGAGAAATCTTGGTGATTTTTTCAAAAAAAGAATGCACCCTCAGCAGTCACAAAACAGACCCTTCCAGTGCATTAAAATATCTTCTGGCTTGCAAACTTTCCTTTTTCATCGGTCACTACACACATGCCCCTGTTTCTGCTCCATCCGGCTATCTTCTCCAAAAATCATATCATCTATATCCCGGTCTTCCCGTACATTGCGCCAAATATTGCTGGTATCACGTTTCCACATAGTCATTATACTCTCCTCTTTCTGTACCTGATGGGGTTATTCTACAACATAGTCAAAAAAAGGTCAAGTGTTTTTTCGCATAAAATGAAATTTATTTTTTGTTATCTTGCAAATAAGGCAAAAAAAGGGCGGTTGCCCTACGCAACCGCCTACCTTTGTTCTTATTCTTCCTCTGCACCGGCATCATAGATGGTGCGCTGGGAATTGGATGATACCGTCATAGTTGCACCTGCTGCGGCCCGGAAACGGCTGCGTGAGGTCTTAATTTCACTGTATGCCTCTGCAACTGCCTCCTCCGTACGCCGCAGTGCATCCTCACAATACTCATTGGCAGACCGTTTCAGCTCCCGGCTGCGCTCCTCTGCCTGCTGCATCATCTCATTGGCCTTTTGCCTTGCCTGAAGCAAAATAGTCTGTTCTGCCAACAGTTGTTTTGCCCGCTCCTCCGCCTGGCGCCGGATGGCTTCCGCCTCCCGCTTTGCTGAAGCGATCATATCCGCCCGGCTCGCCATGATTTTCCTTGCCTCTGCCAGCTCCACAGGAAACTGGGTACGGATATCATCAATGAGATCCAGCACATTGTCCCGTTCTATGACACATTTATCACTGGACAGGGGGGCATTTTTTGCTTCATCTACCAAATTAAACAACATATCCAGCAGTTCTTCTACACCGCTTGCCATGTACTACTCCGTCCTTTCCTGTAGTTGCTGCATCCGTTCTCTTACATCATGTACAATTTCCCTGGGAAGGAATTCCTCCAGGTTCGCCCCATATCGGGCCATTTCCTTCACCACAGTGGAGCTTAAATAGGTATACTTTTCACTGGAAGCCAGAAACATGGTCTCCAAGCTGGGGTTTAATTTGCGGTTAATCACTGCCATCTGCACTTCCTGCTCAAAGTCAGACACCGCTCTCAGCCCCTTTACCACCACCCTGGCTTTGCGCCTTTTGGCATAAGCTGCCAGCAACCCTTCTGCATAGTCCACTTCTACATTGGGGAATCTTGCTGTGGCTTTTTTCAGCAGCTCTACCCGTTCTTCTGGTGTAAACATCCCCTGTTTTTTGGAATTGATCATAACACATACAATCAACCGGTCAAAACAGGTGGCTGCACGTTTGATAATATTCAAATGCCCCAGGGTAACCGGGTCAAAACTTCCTGGGTAAATTGCAATTTTCATTGGTGGTTGTCACTCCCCACATTGCGGTATAGGGTGAACTGGATGGCTCCATACCGATAGTCTTTCCCTTTTTCATAAGGTACGTCCACTGTGGACAGTTCCTGCCCCACTGGACTTTCGCAGACCATTATACCATGTTCCCGAAGAATGTCAAATGCAGCTATAGTCTCCATGGCTTTCTCCAGCAGCCCAGTCTGATAAGGTGGGTCCAGAAAAATGACATCAAATTTGGTTTTGCAGGATATAAGGAAGGAGATGGAATCTCCCTGTACCACCCTTGCCCTGTCCTGCATCTTTGCCAGCTTCACATTCTCACGAATCAGATTGGCTGCCTCTTTTCTGGCATCCACAAAGGTAGCCTGGCTGGCCCCTCTGGACAGTGCCTCAATGCCAAGCTGTCCGGTCCCACCAAACAAATCCAGCACCTCTCTCCCAGGCACTTCAAATTGGATGGCATTGAACATCCCCTCCTTCACCCTATCGGTGGTGGGACGTGTTTCCATTCCTTTCAACTCTTTCAGGTGTAGCCCTTTTGCACTGCCTGAAATCACTCGCATGGTGTATTCTCTCCTTCCTGTGGGTGAAAGTGGCTGTAGACTGCCTTTGCCACATGGACAGGGACAACTCCCTCCAATTCCTCCTGAGATGCCTCCCGTATGGCTTTGATACTTTTGAATGTTTTTAATAGCTGTGCCCTTCTCTTTTCTCCCACACCGGGAATCTGATCCAGTTGGGAGCCCTGTATCCGCTGTTTGCGCTGCTTTCGGTTGAATTCAATAGCAAATCGGTGGGTCTCCTCTTGAATTTGCCCAATAAACGAAAAAAGGGCTGGAATGTGCTGAATACCGATTTCCTGCCCCTGGGCAGTCATCAATGCCCGTGTGCGGTGCCGGTCATCCTTCACCATGCCAAAGGCTGGAATGGTCAGTCCCATTCCCTTCAAAACCTGATAAGCCACTCTTACATGGGTCATACCACCATCAATCAGCAGTAAATCAGGCTTTGCCCCAAATTTCTCATCCTCGTCTATCAGCCGTTGAAACCGCCGTGTAAGCACCTGTTCCATAGCTGCATAGTCGTCTGGTGCATCCATATCTTTGAGTTTAAAGTGGCGGTAATCCCGTTTTTTCCCTCTACCATTCTCGTACACCACCATAGATGCCACAATATCATCCGAACCAGTATTGGAAATGTCATATGCCTCAATCCGTTTTGGGATGGTATCCAGTTGGAGCAGCTGCATCAACATCTGTAACAGGCGGTTTTGCCGTTCCTCCTGTGTGGTCAGCCGCTGCACTTCCTCCTGTGCGTTGTGGTTGGCAAGCTGCACCAAATCCATTTTTGCGCCCCGCTGCGGGGTCAACAGCTCTATTTTCTGTCCCACCTGTTCTGAGAACAGGCGAGTGAGTGGAATCTGGTCTGGCAGTTCACAGGGCAAAAGAATCTTTTTAGGCAATCGTTCACGCCCTTGATAATACTGACGCACCAACAGGGACAAGATATCCCCCTCCTGTTCCTCCATTGGCAATTCCAGAAGCTCCATTTCCTTTGCTGCCAGTTCCCCGTCGATATAATGGAGGATCACAAAACAACTTTTTGCGGCTCCGCGCTCAAACCCGATGACATCTGTGTCTGCCAGTGCTCCAGACACCACCTTTTGTCTTGCCCCCAATAACTCAATGGCTTTCAGTCTGTCACGCAGCTCTGCTGCCCGTTCAAAGCGCAGTTCCTCTGCTGCCTGTTCCATTTCCTCTGTCAATTCCGCTTTTAACTCCTTCTGTTTCCCCTCCAGCAGAGATACCGCCTGATGAATCGCCTCCTGATACTGCTCCTGTAACTCTGGAGCACGGCAATACCCATCACAAAGTCCCATATGATAGTTGAGACAGGGTCGCTCCTTGCCAATATCACGGGGAAACACTTTCCGACAGTGGGGAAGATGGAGTGCTTTTTTCAGTGCCTCCACAATGGCTTGTGTGCTGCTACGACTGGCATATGGTCCAAAATACCTGGCCCCATCCTCTGCCACCCGCCCAACTAGGGAGAACATAGGATAAACTTCTGGCGAGAGGCGGATATATGGGTAGCCCTTGTCGTCCTTCAACAGGATGTTATAACGGGGCTGGTGACGCTTGATGAGTGCACTTTCCAGCACCAGTGCCTCAAACTCATTGTCTGCCACAATCACATCAAAGTGGTCAATCTGTGACACCATTGCCTTTGTTTTTTCTGTGTGTGCTGCGGAATCCTGAAAATATTGGCTGACACGATTTTTCAGCACTTTCGCTTTTCCCACATAAATAATTTCATTCTGTATATCCTGCATCAGATATACACCTGGTCGTTTTGGTAGTCTGTGTGCCTTGTCCTTCAGCTCATCCCATGTCATACAACAAAACCTCAACCGCTATGAGATAAAAAAGGCACCGCCTATGCGGTGCCTCTCCAGGGTACTCAAATTACTCAGAGAAATCAGAGGAGATCATCTTATGGAGAGCCTCTACTGCTTCCTTCTCATCGGGCCCATCTGCAATCAGCTTGATAGGGGTGCCCTTTACAATACCCAAGGACAAAACACCCAACAGGCTCTTTGCATTGACCCTCCGTTCATCCTTCTCAACCCAGATGGAACTCTTGAACTCATTTGCCTTCTGAATAAAGAAGGTGGCAGGTCTAGCATGCAGCCCAACCTGATTGTTTACAACAGCTTCCTGACTATACATACAACCGTACCTCCGCACTCGTCATGTTGTGTATTATTAGCATAGCAGATTTCCCCCATTCCCGTCAATCACATTTTTAAAAAATGTATCATTTTTTTGTAAATATTGTGAACAAGAACATATGGTTTTGTCATTTTTGCTAATAATATCTTATCTTTTCCTGTGTTTTCTTGTGAAAATCGCAATATGGTTTTGTGTTTGATTGGAAGCGTAGGTCTTATTCTCACTACCGCATTTCTGCAACGGTGACACCATCTTCCCCTTCCCCATACCGCCCTGGGCGGAAGGATTTCACATATCGGCTGCGTTTCAAATAGGTACGCACTGCATTTCTCACGGCCCCTGTCCCTTTTCCATGTACAATGGTGACCGTTTCCAGCTTACCCATCATGGCAGTATCCAAAAACTGCTCTAAAACTGCAATGGCTTCATCCGTCATCATGCCACGCAAATCCACCTGACTGGGCACCGCAGCCGTACGCAGGGTATGTTCTGCCCGTTTCATGATTTGCCGCACCTGCTTCTGGCTCTGGGTTTCCCCCTCCACCACACGCACTTCGGACTGTTTGGCAGAAATTTTCAGAATACCAGCCTGTAACTGCAAGCTACCATCCTTATTGACAGAGAGAACTGTTGCTTTGGTTCCCATAGAGAGCAGTTCTACGGTGTCTCCCACCACTGCATCACGGGTGGGTGGCAGCACTTCCTGCTCCTGCTTGGTTCCCCCCACCTTTTTCTCTGTGTCATTGAGCAGACGGCGCACCTCAACTCTGCGGTCGTTGACCTGTTGCCAGTTCTGCTCCTTTGCCTGCTTTTTGCGCATATCCTTCAGCTCAGCAAAGGCAAGGTCACTGGCGTCCCGTGCCTCCTGTAAAATGGCTCTGGCCTCTGCCTGTGCCTTTTCCACAACTTTGGCACGTTCCTCCTCCAGCTTTTTACGGTATTCCTGTGCTACTTTTGCAGATTGTTCTGTCTCCAGCTTTAACCGGCGGGCTTCCTCTCGCTCCTGTTCCATTTCCTGCCGCTGCTGTTCCAATTTGGTCAGCACATCTTCAAACCGCACATTTTCCGCATCCAGACGGGCTGCCGCTTTTTCAATGATATATTCTGGCAATCCCAGCCGGCGAGAAATGGCAAAGGCATTGGATTTTCCTGGAATGCCCAAAATCAGGCGATAGGTTGGGGCAAGAGTCTCTACATTGAACTCACAGGAGGCATTTTCTACCCCCGGTGTGGTCATAGCATACACTTTCAGTTCTGCATAGTGGGTGGTGGCTGCCACCAAAGCACCCATCCCTCTGGCACTTTCAATGATTGCCGCTGCCAATGCAGCCCCTTCCACCGGGTCTGTGCCTGCTCCCAACTCATCAAACAGAATGAGGGTATTGTCATCTGCCTCCTGCAAAATACCCACAATATTGGTCATATGGGAGGAGAAGGTAGACAGGGACTGAGCAATGGATTGCTCATCGCCAATATCTGCCAGAACCTTATGAAAAATCCGTACTGTGGAGTCATCTTTTGCAGGAATATGCAATCCACATTGCGCCATCAGGGTAATCAGCCCTAGGGTTTTTAATGTAACCGTCTTGCCACCGGTATTGGGACCGGTAATCATCAGGGTATCAAAGCCCTGCCCCAGTTCCAAATCATTGGCAACCGCCTTCTTTTTGTCCAGAAGAGGGTGTCTTGCCTTTCTCAACTGCAAAAAGCGGTCTGAAAGTCGGGGCTGTGTGGCATTCATTTTCATAGAGAGCTGCCCTCTGGCAAAAATGCCGTCCAGCCAAATGAGAATCCGGTAGTTTTGGGCAATGTTCTCTTGGTCCTCTGCACACTGAGCAGAAAGCTGGGCAAGAATCCGCTCAATCTCCTTTTTCTCCTGTGCCAGCAATTCCCGCAATTCATTGTTGGCTTTTACCACCCCAATAGGTTCAATAAAAAAGGTAGAGCCGGAAGATGACACGTCATGGACAAGACCCTGTATCATATTTTTGCATTCCGACTTCACCGGCACTACATAGCGGTCAGACCGTATAGTGATAATGGATTCCTGCAAATATTTAGACTGGTCAGAGGAGATGATTTTCTGTAAAATATCCCGCACTTTTGCCTCAGTGGCACGCATTTTCCGGCGAATGGAAGCCAATTCACTGCTGGCAGAGTCTGCCATTTCATCCTCACCCACAATGGAGTTGGTGATGCTGTCCTCCAACAGCCGATTGGGCATCAGCCCATCAAACAGGTGAGAAATAACACTCTTTTCTTCACTCATCCCATAGTCATGGGCTTTTCGGGTGGCACGCAGAACCGCTGCAATATCCAGAAGTTCCCTCATGTTGAGACTGCCGCCCATATCTGCACGCTGCAAACTGGCTGCCACTGGCTTCACTCCGCCAAAACTGGGACTGCCCCGCATGACCAGCATCTTCACCGCTGCGGAAGTCTCCTCCTGTGCCCGCTGCACATCATCCTGATCACACATGGGGCGCAGTGCCAACGCTCTGTCCTTGCCCTCCTGTGTCACTGCACAGGCAGCCAGTTGTTCCAGAATTTGGGGCAATTCCAGCGTGACCATTGATTTTTCAAATAAATTTGTCTGATTCATCCCAAACCTCTCTTGTTATCACTGGGCGATGGAGGCTCCTTTTGTCACAGGTTCCCGAATGGGTACTGCCTGTAACCGCTCCCCACAGACCATTCCTTCCACTGTTCCAGCGGAAAAATCCAAAATATGGGCAAGATAGTCCTCTGCCCGTTCCTCTGGCAGCAGTACCGTCAGGGCAATATCTGCCCCATAGTCTGTGTCAATCACCACACCGCCCATTTGCTCTGTCTCCAGCTTCACCCGTTCAAACTGGGCATAGGTACAGGGCAACAGGATTTCCACCCAGCGGCGCACCACAGAGACACCAGCGGCATCCAGCGCATCCTTGGCACTTTGGGTATAGGCTCGCACCAGCCCACCAGCCCCCAACAAAATACCGCCAAAATACCGTGTCACCACACAGACCACATTCACAATGCCCTCTCTCTGAAAGACATTCAACATGGGTTGACCAGCAGTGCCCTGTGGCTCTCCATCGTCGGAATAGCGCACTGGTCCATCCTGAATCAGATAACACCAGCAGTGATGCCGTGCGTCGTGGTAGCGTTTTCTGATTTCCTCAATCAATGCTCTGGCTTCTTCCTCTGTTTCCACCTGTTTGACCTGACCAATAAAGCGGGAGCGTTTTTCAATCAATTCTGTTTCGCTGCTTCCTGTGGGAATATAATATTCTTTCACGCCCTGTCCACCTTCTCTCTAGTCCTCCCAAGGCTCCTTATGAGGTTTCCAGCCCTCCACCAGCTCCCTAAGCTGACCAATGGTTTTTGGGGTACACACTGCCACGATGTCAATGGTCTCTCCATACTCCACAGACTCCACTTTTGCCTCCTGATAGAGCTGTTCCAGAATACCACCTTTGTGGTAGGGCAGATGAATGGTCACACGTCTGGCTCCATTGTCCAGTCGTTTTCCAATGGCAGACAACAGGTCTGGAATGCCCTCCCCTGTTTTGGCTGAAATAGAAACAATACCCTCTCCATGTGGTCGGATTTCCCCAGTCCACAAATCACACTTGTTGAACACCTCAATGCGTGGGGTCTGTTCTGCTCCCAATTCTACAATCAGGCGGTTTACCACTTCTGCCTGTTCTCTCCACTCAGGATTGGAGGCATCAATCACATGGAGCAGTAAATCTGCAAATGCCAGCTCCTCCAGCGTTGCCTTAAACGCCTCTACCAGATGATGGGGCAGTTTGCGGATAAATCCAACCGTATCAGAGAGCAACACAGTACAAGTATCTGAAATTTCCAGTGTTCTGGTGGTGGTGTCCAGTGTGTCAAACAGCCGGTTATTGGCAGGAATGTCTGCCCCTGTCAGGTGGTTGAGCAAGGTAGATTTTCCTGCATTGGTGTAGCCCACAATTGCCACCACAGGTACTTCATTTTTGATTCTCCGCTCCCGCTGGGTGGCACGGATTCTCCGTACCTCTTTCAATTCCTCCTCCAGCTTGGAGATTTTACGGCGGATATGGCGGCGGTCTGTCTCCAACTGGGTTTCACCGGGACCACGGGTCCCAATGGGGGACTTGCCGCCAGATGCAGTCTGCCGCACCAAATGCCCCCACATGCCAGTCAGACGGGGCATGAGATATTTATACTGGGCAAGCTCCACCTGCAAGCGTCCCTCTCTGGTTCTGGCACGCTTTGCAAAAATATCCAGAATCAGGGCAGAGCGGTCCAGTACAGTGACTTTCAACTCCTCACTGAGTACACGCTGTTGAGAGGGGGAAAGGCTGTTGTCAAAAATCACCATATCTGCATCCATGGCTTTGACCAGACTTCCCACTTCTTCCACCTTGCCCTCTCCAATGAAGGTTCTGGGGTCGGGGCTGTCTTTGGATTGCTGTACCATCCCCACACATTCCCCACCGGCGGTTTTCAACAGGTCCACCAGTTCCTCCATGGTCTCATCGGTGGCATTTTCTTCTTTCGGGAGGCTGTGTGCCCAAAGCCCCACCAGCACTGCCCGATTGATTTTCTCATTGGTCTGTGTCATAAGACCTCCATTTTCATGTCAACATTTTGTCAGAACTTCCACAATCTCTCCAAGATACATGGTGTGGTAATCCTGCTCTGGATACCACTTCTCCTTGATCTCCTCTGGGATACAGTTTGGGTCCATCTCCTGTGCAAACCGTTTCTTGCACACCAGAACCAGCTCTGCCTCCTGAAAATAGGGAGCACCACATTGGGCGGTTTCTACAGTAAACCCACATTCTTTTACTTTGTCTACCTCACGACCGCTTTTGCTGCCACACAGAGACAGGGCTTTCTTATATTCTTCCCCAAAAAATGCCAGTGTAAAATAGTCCTCTCGATCTACAAATTCCTTTGTGTACCGCTGAGGGCGGATGTAGCAGGTGGCAGTTGGAGCACCCCAAATCACACCCAGCCCACCCCAGGAAGCAGTCATAGTATTGCAATGCTCTTTGGTGCCTGCGGTAATCAACATCCACTTCTGACCAATCAGAGAAAACACATTTTCCTTCAAGGCGGTTGGTTCCATACTCTTAAACATAGGCTCAGTCCTCCTTATTTTCTGCTCTCAACTACTGTATGCAGCCTCATATGATGACGGCACCAGTGAAAAGTTTATGCGAAAAAGCCGCACCGAATACTCGGTGCGGCTTTTTAGACGCAATCTTACTTCTTGTCCAGACCAAACTTCTTGTTGAAACGGCTGACACGACCGCCAGTATCCACCATCTTCTGCTTACCGGTGTAGAAAGGATGGCACTTGGAGCACACTTCAACACGGATGTCCTTCTGGGTGGAGCCAGTTTCGATCACGTTGCCACAAGCACACCGAATTGTGGTCTGCTGATAATCGGGATGAATTCCTGCCTTCATTGTATCTTCACCTCTTTCTCCTTGGAGGATCGTTTGTAAACGCAACTAACATGGTAGCACAAGTTTTCCAAAAATGCAAGCCTTTTTTTCAATTATTTTTCATTTAGCTCGTATGCTGTGCCAGTTCCAAAAAACCACAAAATTTTGTGCTGCACTTTTTTTCCTGTGATGGTTTCCAATGCCATAGCGTATGCTTCCAGCTGTGGGCGGTACCGCTGGGCACAGGTTGCCTCCTGTCCCTTTGTGACAAAATCGCTTTTGAAATCCAGCAATGTAATGCCGTCTTTTTCCTCAAACCAGCAGTCAATCACACCTTGGAGCAGTACCTGTTCCCCCTCAACCCCCACTTCATACCGTTCTGCTGGCACCAGCAGAGAAAATTTGAACTCTCGCCGTTTATTTTTTGCCTGTTTCAGACGTTTTCCCAATTCCGACTGAAAGAATATGGACAGAGTGCGTGGAGAAATTGCCTCATATTGCAGCTGAGTGAGATAGTTCCCTGCCTTCAGGCGGTCCAGTTCCTTTTGAATCCCCTGTCTGCTGTGGTCGCCATCCAGAGGGATGTACTGCATGGCAAGGTGGAGCGCAATTCCTTTTTGTGCCCCAGACAGTCCCCTCTCTTTGGCGATGAATTGAGGTCGATATAGCTCCACTGCCCGTGCCGTCTGAGGTACTAACTCCCGTGCCTCCTGCCTGCTCTCCTCGTCTACACTGCGCCCCTTTAACTGTGTAGCCGTCAGTTTAGATGGCATTTGCACCGCTGCGCTGTGGGGATAGAACCAGTTCAACGCCTCCAGCAGGGTCTGTTCCTCCTGTTCCTGCTGCTGTGGTGCGTCCGTATAGTACCCCTCCTGTTCGGTGTCCTCTGCCTCCTGTTGGAGCACCTTCCAATGGATGTCCCACTGGGGTCCCAAGTTGTCTGCAACAGGCAAATCACCTGCCCCAGCCAGTTCTCGCAAGTTTTGCGCCTCTGGACGAGTCAGCACATGGAGCAAAATCCACTGTGCCACACTCATCTGTTGTTCCAGCGCAATGGGGGAGACAGGAACTGCCACATCCCCACTTAATCTTTCCAGTTCTCTGGCTCCCTCCCGCAGGACAATGGATAACACCAGTTTTTCCTTTGCTCTGGTCATTGCCACATACAAAAGCCGCAGTTCCTCAGCCATCATTTCCTGTTCCAGTTTTTGTGCCACTGCTTTTCGAGCCAAGGTAAGATACTCCACCATCCTGCTCTGTTCCAGCCCACGAGGTCCCAACCCCAGAACCGGATGAAAGAGCACAGGTCTGCGCATATCTTCCTGATTGAGCCGTCTGGACAATCCACAGACAAACACAACCGGTTTCTCCAATCCTTTGGAGCGATGGATGGAGAGAATGGAAACGCCTTCTCCCTCTCTGCCGCTGTTGCCCGTCTGGATTTTACTTCCATTGGTTCTCATTCGTTCCAACCGAAGCAAAAACTGGAACAGGGTACGACAGCCGTTGTGTTCCATTTGTCTTGCCAGTGCATAGAGGGTGTAGAGATGTTCCTGCCGCACTTCTCCCTCTGGCAGTGCGCCAAATAGTCCCATCAGATTACAGGTCTCATAGATGTGCCAGATGAGCTGAGTACAGGTGCGGTCAGCCGCTCCAAACCGCAGGGCATCCAATTCTCTAACGAAATTGCGGCATTTCTCATTTCCCTCCTCCGCTGCACGCATCAGAGCGGTATAGAAATCCCCTTTGCACCCTGCCCGCATCACTGCCAGTTCATCCGCTTCAAATCCATAAACCGGGGAGCGCAGCACGGCTATCAGCGGCACATCCTGTCTGGGGTTGTCCACTACCTGCAAAAGAGAAAGAGCCACATTGATTTCACTGCTCTCAAAAAAGTCATCTCCACCTTCTGCATTCCATGGAATACCCTCCTGTTCCAAGGCACGGACATAGTGGTGCATCACCACACCGGGACTGCGCAGCAGAATCATCACATCAGAGGGACGCAGTGGTCTCTGCTCCTGTCCTCCCTGAATGAGCAAGGGTTTTTGCAGCAACTGGCGGATTCGCCTTGCCACTTCCTTTGCCTCCAGTGCATTTTTATCCATGCGATTCTGTTCTTCCAAATCGTCCTGATAGGAGAGGTCATAGAGATTCAACTCCAGCTTGTAGTCCTCTCCATCTGGGAAGGTGGCTCCTGGCACCAGTGCCTGTTCCTCGGTGTAGTCCAGCTCTCCGAACTCTGTGGACATAATGTTGCGGAACAGGTCATTACACCCCTCCAGCACCTGCGCCCTGGAGCGGAAATTCTGAGATAAAACTCGCTTGTGGGGCTGTTGTTCCTCTTTCTCTGTTCCCATAGGATACCGATTGAACTTATCCAGAAAAATGGTTGGATCAGCCAGTCGGAAACGATAAATAGACTGTTTCACGTCTCCCACCTGAAAAAGTCGGTTTCCATCCTCTGAAATGGCAGTAAAAATGGCGTTTTGTACCTGATTGGTATCCTGATATTCGTCCACCATCACTTCTACAAACCGCTCCCCCACCCCCTTGGCAAGTTGGCTGTATGCCCCTGTCTGCTCGTCATACAGCAGTTGTACCGTGCAGTGTTCCAAATCGGAGAAGTCCAGTAAACTGCGCTTTCTCTTTTCCTCCGTGTAGGCAGTCCGAAACTCTCCCACCAAATCCAGAAGCCCCAGAACAGCAGGCTGGGTCAGGTGCATATCCTCCAAAACCTGACTGCTGTCTCCTTCCATCTGGTCTGCTAAACTGCTGAGTTGCTTTTTTGCCCGCTCTCTCAGCCCCTTCACCCGCTGGGTCAGTTGTGCAACCTGTTCTTCCTCCATGGGGCTGAGTTCCACTGTACGTTTTCGTTTGCGCCCCACGGCTGGAAAGGAGATGGGCAGACAGGCATATACTGCATCCCATCCTGTTTTGATTGCCAGAGACAGTGTGTCCAACTCCTCCAAGGTGGCTTGAATGGATGGTGCATAGTTCTGTGACAATAGTTCATCCTGCTGGCACATTCCCAGTGCCTGTTCCAGCTTTCTGACACTGTCCTGTACCTGCTTACCCACATTGTCCAAAATCAGTTGACCCCAGACAGTCTCCCCTGCATCCTGTATGCCATCCAGTGCCCACTGCTCTTTTTGTTCCTGTAACCACTGCATGGGGTTGGGGTGGCTCTGGATACGTCCATACACATCCAATACAATTTGAGCCAGTTTTCGGTCATCCCGTCCCGCTGCCATGGTGTCCACCAGCAGAGAGAAGGCGCAGCCATCTGTAATTTTTTTATAATTCTCCTCCAGCACATCTTCCAGCACCTGTGCCATCAAAAGGGTTGCCTCATTTTCATCACACTGGCGAAAATCTGGGTCTAAATCCAACAAATGCCCATACTCCCGCAGAAAACTGGAACAAAAGGCGTGGATGGTGGAAATCTGTGCCTTATAAACCAGGGTAGTCTGCCGTCTTAAATGCTGGTCATTGGGGTTTTCGCCCAACCGCTGGGACAATTCCTGTGCAATACGCCCCCGCAGTTCTGCCGCTGCCGCTTTGGTGTAGGTAATCACCAAAAACTGGTCAATGTCTACCCCTTCCTCGGTCACTCGATTCAAAAGCCGTTCTACCAGAACACGGGTTTTGCCTGAGCCGGCAGCCGCTGACACCAGCAGTTCTCCGCCTCTGTCGTTTACAATCTCCTGTTGTTCTCTGGTCAGCGGAAATGCCATATTTTTTCTCTCCTTTGGATTTCTATTTTTGCAGCAGACCTAAGAAACGCTCAATCCGAATCCCTTTGTTTTTTTCAGCCTCGTTTCGCTCCATTAAAATCAGGGTCTCCAGCACATCCATCCCACGCTGTACCGCCTGTTCCAACGGTTTGCCATCCAGCAATTCGCCCACCAGCACCGCTGAGAACATATCCCCAGTACCGGGAAAATGCACTTTGATAAATTCATAGGGCAAGGTAAAATAGGCTCCTGTTTTGCCATTGTACCCCCAGACCACATGTTCCCCTGTCTCCTGTGCCACTCCACTGGTCACAACCACAGAACGTGGACCATACTCCAGAAGTTTGTCCACCACCTGTCTTGCCTGCTCTCTGGTCAGTGCTTCCTGTCCCCGGTACAAATCGGTCAAAAAGGTTGCCTCTGTCACATTGGGTACAATCACATCTGCTACACCAATGAGCCTGCGCATGGTTTCAATGGTCTCCTCTGTAACCCCATTATACAGTTTTCCATCATCTGCCATAATGGGGTCAGTCATCACCAGCAAATCCTCTTTCTGCTGGCTGGCAATGAACTCCTGTATGATGTCCACCTGTTCTGGGGATGCCAGAAATCCCGTAGTGATACAATCAAAGGTAAACCCCATCTCCTGCCACACCTGAATGGACTTTCTCATATAGTCTGTGGTATCTAAAATGGTAAATTTTCCATAATCCAGCGTATTGGACACCAGTGCCGTGGGTAAATTGTAGACACTGTGTCCCATAGTGGACAGGATGGGCAGCATGGCAGCCAGTGCCACTTTCCCATATCCGGGCATATCATTGATAATCAGAATGTTTTTACTGTTCTGCATGGTTATTTCCTCGTATTTCCTTGGATTTTCTCCCAAAATGCCTCGCCTTTCAAATGGCTCAGCCATCTGCGGCAATCTCCCCCTCTGCCCTCCTCAAAGAGACAGGCTGGGGCATAGTCGCAGTATTGACAGGCATTTTTGTCTGCACCACGCCAAAACGGGTCGGCGGTGATGTTGCCCTGTGCAATTTCCTGACAGATTTCTTCCAGCATATGCTGGATGTGTGTACCCAACTTTCCTAGTCGCTCCGCACTCGCCAACAGTTCGCCGGAAATTTCTCCTGTGGTTTTGGAGATTTTCAGAGGGAGAAAACGGTAGCCCTCCTCCCCCGGCTGTTCCATTGCATCCAACACCTCTGGGTCATCCAAAATTAACCCACTGCGTGTCAATTCTTTGTCCACTTGTGCCCGCCAACGCTCATCTGACATAGTACGACTGCCTTTGATAATGGCATCCCGGGCAGGCAGATAGAGCACCCCTGCTTCTTCTACCGGAATTCCATAGAGTTCCTGTCCCCTATCATTGAGGGTAAAGAGATAGAGTAGCATTTGCAGCCCTAACCCATTCCAAACCTCTGTAAAATCAAAGGATTTTTTTCCAGTCTTATAGTCCACCACTCTCAGATACAGTTTTCCATTGTGTTCCCAGCCGTCAATTCGGTCCACAAAGCCGGAAATACTCAGTGTAACCCCATGTACTGTCATCTCCACAGGCGGTAAATCCTTTCCTGTGCCAAACCCCAATTCAAAGGAGAGTGGTTTAAACTTGGAGCTCAACAGCTCCTCTGCCACATTTTCCACTACCGATTGAACCGAGCGCAACAGTCGGCGGAACAGATAACGAAACCGCTCTGTCTGTTGTTCCAGCCCGCCCAATTCCTCCGCTACATAGCGTTCCACTGCCTCTTTGGTCAGTTGGCGCAGCCTCTTTTGGCTGTAATTCCCCTCTGGTCCCCAGCCTTCTATGGTGGTCTGCTGGAACATCTCATCTTTCAGCACATGCTCCAGCACATAGTGGACAAAACTGCCGTACTCTGGCGCATCAAATCCCGCCTGTTTTCGTGGTTTTGCCTCCAGCCCATACTGCATAAAATAGGAAAAATGACAGGATTTATACTTATCCATTCTGGATGCCGACATAGGCACCCGCTTTCCATAGAGCCGCCGTACTGCCGCAGTAGAAAGCCTGCCCCGTGTCCATTTGCTTGCCTCATTTAATCTCTGAATCATGGGGGCATAGCGGGGTAACTGTCCCAACGTCTGACGGGCTGCCCGGTTGTGCCCTGCCTGTTCCAATGCAGGCAGAGGGGCTTCTAATCGGAACTGTCCCTGTAAATCTTCCTCCTGTACTACCTGCACATCCTGAAACAGCCGCAACAGACGTTCCACCAGAAAACTGGGTCGCCGCTCCTCTCCGCCGCTGCCCTGCCCTGCCCAGCTCACAATCAGTTGCTCTTTTGGTCTGGTACATGTCAAATAGACGGTAGTCATCTCACGATATAGTAACTCTCTTGTAGATTGGTTTAATTCCAGCCCATAGGTTGCCAGCAGGCTTCTCTCATCGTCGGTCAATAGACCAGGCGCACTGCTGACCTGTGGCATAGAGGCATCATCTGCCCCCAGCACAAACAGCACCTTGACCGAATGCCCTGTCTGTCTGGTGGTCTCCCCTGCTGTCACACGGTCCAGAGAAACCGGAATGGTACCCACATCATACTGGGACAGCACCAGACGAAAGAGTTGAGAAAACTCTCCCAGTTCCATAGGCTGTTCCCCCAACAGGGCTGCACACTGCTCCAAACCAGTACATAAAATTTCCCAGAGTTGCCGGTATTCTTCTCCCAGTGCAGGCTGTTCCCGTCGGTGCAGTTCCTCCACACGCTCCTCCAACCGCTCCGGCAAACAGATTTGCTCTAAAAACTGATAGAGGCACACCGCCTGTCCCCTGCCAGTACAGTCTTTGTTGCTCCGCAACTGCTCCAATGGCTCCGAGACCTTGCGCCGCAGCTGATCCAGCTGCTCCACCAGTACCTTATCTTCATCACTCCACTTTGCACCATACCCCTTTGGGTGCATGCTCCATGGTTTTTTTTGTGTCCATTGGCTCCCCCGAATGTTCCATTTCAGGACATAGTTCTCTAATAAGTCTCGCTCCTCCTGTGTGATGTCCGTCAACCCACTTTTCAGATAGCGGAATACATCTTCATAGGTATATCCATTGGACACGCTGTCCAGCGCAGACACCACCAGAGACAGCACCGGTTTTTCCAGAATACTGCTCATAGCAGAGGTGAATACAGGCACTTCATACCGTGGAAAAATGGATTCCACCAAATCTTGGTATCGTTCAAAGCCTCGAGCCACCACGCCAATCTCCCGATAGCGCAGCCCTTTGGTTCGCACCAACATCCGAATCTGGGATGCCACCCACTCCACCTCGGAACGTGGGGTCAGGGCAGAATAGAGCTGGACAGCCTCCTGCCCCTGTTCTGGTTCTATGGCTCCATGAGCAAACAGCACCTGTTCCAGCCATTGCAGTGGTGGCACTCTGTCCCTTGCCTGATTGTGCAAAAACTCCACTTCACATGGTACATGCACCTGTTTTGCCAGTTCCATCAGCTTGGCAGCGGTCCGGCGTGCAGGAGAAAAAATACCACTGCCCCCCTCATCTTCCTCCAAATGGTCACAGGTCAGAGTCACAGTCATGGAATTTGCCTGCATCATCAGCTCTCGCAGTACCCTATGTTGTTGGGGAGTAAAATCTGTAAATCCATCCAACCATAAGTCTGTATCTTTGGCAAACTGGCAGGTTTTCAGCTTCTCTGCCACTCGGCTCAACCTGTCTCTGGGGTCAAATGCGGTGCGGGCAGTCAGTGCCTCATATGCAGTGCAGATGATCCCCAAATCTTTTAGTTTATCTCCCTCATTGCCGCCCAGTTCCAGCCCTGCTTTCACCAGTGTCTCCGGTCTGACGCAACAGCTTTTCAACTCATCCACCGTAGCCAGCAAGCCCTCGAGAAAGGAGGGGCGTCTGGATGGTCTTGCATAGACGGTCAGTTGGTTGATGGACGCCTGTACCGCCTGATACATCAGCAGCAGCCGTCCTCCACTGTCTATTTCCTCCTGACCCATACCGCCAGCCGCCTGAAACACACGGCTAGCCAATCGGCTAAAGGACAGCACTTCTGCATAGAGGGAGCTGCCATTTCCCCCCTCCTGACACAACAGCCGTTCCATCTCGTGGGACTGCTGCTCTGGTACCATCAAAATCTGACGGCGTACCATTCCCTGTTCCTGCAAACGATGTACTACTTGTGTGGTCTTTCCTGTTCCTGCCCGTCCCAGCAACAGTTTCAACATGCCCCTCACTGCCCTTCTTTCAGAATGCCCCTATTATAGCACAGAATTTCTATAAAAAAAAGCCATGCCTCAAAAGGCACGGCTTTGTAACTCTTTTTAGTTAGGGCTAATGGTGTAGTTGGGAGCTTCCTTGGTAATGTAGATGTCATGGGGATGGGACTCACGCAGTCCAGCCGCAGTAATCTGTACAAACTGGGCATTCTGCTGCAAATCCTCCACAGTACGACAGCCACAGTAGCCCATACCAGCACGCAGACCACCCATCAACTGATAAATGGTATCTCCCGCCAGTCCCTTGTATGGTACACGACCTTCTACGCCTTCTGGTACCAGCTTTTTGTTGCTCTCCTGGAAATAGCGGTCCTTGGAGCCGTGGTTCATGGCTGCCAGGGAACCCATACCACGATAAGTTTTAAACTGACGTCCCTGGTAAATTTCAGTCTCGCCTGGGGCCTCCTCACAGCCTGCCAATAGAGAGCCAAGCATGACCACATTGCCACCAGCTGCAATGGCCTTGACAATATCACCAGAGAATTTCACACCGCCATCTGCGATGATAGGTACACCATACTCAGCAGCCACACGGGCGGCATCATAAATGGCTGTAATCTGTGGCACACCAATGCCGGCAACCACACGGGTGGTACAGATAGAGCCGGGACCAATACCCACTTTTACGCAGTCAGCACCAGCTTCAATCAGGGCACGGGTACCCTCTGCGGTTGCCACATTACCGGCAATGAGCTGGACATCTGGATACAATGCCTTCACCCGCTTGACGGTTTCCAGTACATTCTGGGTATGACCGTGGGCAGAATCCAAGCCCAGCACGTCTACACCAGCCTCCACCAGTGCAGCCACACGGTCCAGCACATCAGAAGTTGCGCCAATGGCAGCACCCACCAGCAGACGTCCCTTGCTGTCACGGGCAGAATTGGGATACACTTCTGCCTTTTCAATATCCTTAATGGTAATCAGTCCCTTTAAATGGAACCGGTCATCCACAATGGGCAGCTTTTCAATTTTATGCTTACGCAAAATTTCTCTTGCCTCTGCCAATGTGGTTCCCTCTGGTGCAGTTACCAGATTTTCTTTGGTCATCACATTGTCAATCAGCTGGTTCATATCTGTTTCAAACTTCATGTCACGGTTGGTGATAATACCAATCAACTTGCCGTTGTCACAGATGGGGACACCAGAGATACGGAATTTTGCCATCAGTTCATCGGCCTCTGCCAGTGTATGACCGGGAGCCAGCCAGAACGGATTTGTGATAACACCATTTTCAGAACGCTTTACCATATCCACCTGTTCTGCCTGCTGGCTGATGGACATATTTTTATGGATGATACCAATACCGCCCTCTCTTGCAATGGCAATGGCCATGCGGTACTCTGTCACAGTGTCCATGGCTGCACTGATCAGAGGAATGTTGAGCTGAATTTTTTTCGTCAACTGTGTTTTCAAGCTGACATCTGCTGGCAGCACATCGCTGGCAGCCGGAATGAGCAACACATCATCAAAGGTCAGACCCTGCTTTACAAACTTTTGAGACATATCCTGATTGACCATAAGCGACAACTCCTTTTTCTCTGTTCATTTGATGTTTGAACCAGTTTGTCCCTCTGGAACATTGATAATGTCCCATTGTACCTCTCTTTTCCCAACTTTGTCAAGGAGATACATCACCAAAAATCACCGATGCTTCAAAGCGACTTTTGCCTGCTTCGTCTATGCCCTTTACAAAATGTTTGTCCTCCTGCTGCCCAGCCAGTAAATGAATCTGTTCCCCAGGCTTACACTCTGCCAAATATCCAATCTGTAACTGTGATAGGTATTTTTTTTGAGAAAGATGTTCCATAGAAAGCGCATCACAGACAAAATCTGCATATCTTGTATTGTTCACATGCCCATTCATATCGGTATCACTGTAGTGGAGCATCCGCTTCTGTACCAGTTCCATTTCCTCTGGCAAAACCAGTTTATGGAGCTTTTTCTCTTTGCAATATGTGCCTCCGTCAGTGCCTTTTAGCTCTGCAACCTGGCTCATGCGGTGGAGTGCCCTTGTCTGTATATTTGCCAAAACCCAGCTTGAAACACACTCACCCACATGCTCCTGTCCCACAAACAAATCATAATCTCGATAGAGACTAGCTCCCCGCTCTCCCCGGTGCCAGGTGCGAATGGTTAACGCCTCAGAAAACAGCAGGGGACGTTTCATCTGATACCAAAGTCTTGTCAGCATCCAAAAACTTCCATACCGTTCCAATGTCGATTCTCTGGAGAAACCACCCTGTTCTGCTGCACCAGTGGCAGCTTCCTGCATATGCCCCAACAGAGCGGAAGCCTTACACCGACCCATTCCATCCACTTCACCGGAACGAATAGGCAGTGTCATCTCAAAAATCTGGCTCATCCTTTCTTCCGCCCCCGAATCACAATTCTGGTTTTACAACACAGGTCGTCAATATCATCTGCTGTGGCGGCTGGAATCCGCATTTGTGCCCCACATTCCTGACACATCAGCTCCACTGCACTGTACTGCACCTGAAAATCCCATGCTTTGGAACCACAGGCACAGGAAATACCTCCTCGTGCTGCAATGTCCTTCAACTCAGAAAGCACTTCCTCCATTACTACCTCATTGAGAAATGTACGTTCTTCTCCTTCCCGCTCCACTTCCACCTGGTCAATCGCCTGCTCCAGTCTGGCTGTGGCTGCATACACCGGTCCTTCCTCCCCTATATAGCAGCAATCGAGACCAGAGATGCTACAGGAAAACGCCAACGCCTTCTCTCGTAAGAATGCCTGAGGTGGGCAGGCAACCTCATGTTCCCGACCACAATAGACACAGGGAACCTGCAAACGCACCCTTTGTGGCAAAAACTCTACCTCCAGTTCAGATTTTCCACAAGGGCATTGAATATGGGTTGGGGATGCAGCCAGACCAAACACATCCCGTTCTACAATCACCGACTGCCTGCATTTGGGGCAAATATAGGACAGAAACCTTGTCTTCTTTTGATCCACTTCCAAATTCCTCCATTATTTTTTAGTGTATTCTTTTATTATACTGGATTTCCATCCCTTTTGCTACACTTTTGAACAGCCCATATAAAAATATTTTATGGAAACAGGAAAATTCTATTGCAAATACATGCAGGAAATGGTATGATATCATCCTATTGTGTTATCACATGGAGGATTCCAGAATGAATCATCATAAAAGGCGAGGAAAAACATCAATTTAGGAGAGGTATCTGTGGTATGAAAAACTGGAAGCTCAAAACGAAACTGTTTATATCCTATGGAGTCATATTCATTATGCTGGTGGTGATCAGTTTCTCTGGCCTCTTCGGTATGGGGGTACTGAGCGACTCCGCTCTCCACTATGCCAATGTCACACTTCCTATGGTGGAGGAGATTGGCATGACCCGCAGAAATATGCTCTCTGTCCGTCAGTATTTGCTTAATGCCATGATTGCACAGACCTCCCTGGACATGGACCGGGTTGTGAGTACCATGGCAACAGAACGGGAAAACCTGCTCACCAATCTAGAAACCTTGAAACAGCTATCTCCCACCTATACTGCCGATATTGAGGCAATTGAGCAGGATATCCAAAATGCTGCTGCGATCAATGATGAAATCATACGCCTCTGTTCCACATTCACACAGGAGGCAAAAACGGAGGCTTACCAGATGTACTTGGATGACTATGCCCCGCATTTTGACCTCGCCGCGGAAAAAATCATTGCACTTTATGACCGGATTGAGCAGGACTCCCTGGAACAGGAGAATGATGTGGTCCGTGCCCGCGTTGTATCCCATGTCTTTATCTTAATTGTGACCATCGTTGCTGCTGTGGTCATTGGTGTACTGGTGCGGATGATGTTGCACTTTATTCAGACCCCATTGGAACGGGTTGTAGATGCCATGGATGCACTGGAACAGGGAGATTTTGAGCGAATCGGTCATGAGCCAATCTATCAGTCTGAAGATGAACTGGGCTACATGGCAAAAAAAATCAGCAGTACCATTGCCAAAATCAATTTTATTATTGATGACTTGACCCATGGATTGACCAATGTAGCCAATGGCAATTTCACCTCTGACTCCAAAGACCCATCTCAATATACTGGTGCCTATAAAAACATCCGTGACCTCATGTATAACCTGGTTTCCATGCTAAACCAAACCATGTATAAGGTACACGAGGCCTCAGAACAGATTGCTGGCAGTGCTTCCCAAGTGGCACACGCTGCACAGGGTCTGGGGCAGGGTGCCAGTGAACAGGCTTCTTCTGTGGAAGAACTGGCTGCCACTTTACTGGATATTTCAAAGCAGGTGGATGAAAACACCAAAAACCTAGTGCAGGCACAGAGGGAGTCCCAGGAGACCGTTGAAGAACTGCAAAATGGCAGTGAAAAAATGAAAGACATGCTCAATGCCATGGATGAAATCACTTCCAGTTCCCTACAGATTGAGAAAATCATCAAAACCATTGAGGACATTGCATTCCAGACCAATATCCTGGCCCTCAATGCTGCCTGAGGCAGCGCGTGCCGGGCAGGCTGGCAAGGGTTTTGCCGTAGTAGCAGAAGAGGTGCGTAATTTGGCTGCCAAAACCACAGAATCCTCCCAAAATACAGCAACCCTCATCCAGCAGGCTCTCACAGCGGTACAAAATGGCAAACACATTGCAGATGAAACAGCAGAATCTTTTAACAAGATTTTCAAAAGCATCCAGCAGAGCACAGAGCGTACAGAGCAAATCACCAAAAATTCTATGGCACAGGATGAAGCCATTCATCAGACCTCTCAGGGCGTGGATTCTATTTCCAGTGTCATCCAGACCAACTCTGCAACCGCTCAGGAAAGTGCTGCAGCCAGTGAGGAACTGTCTGGACAGGCTCAACTGTTACAACAGCTGTTATCTCAATTCACCTTGCTCCCTGTATCTCCCTCCAAAACTGCCACTGCTTCTGTTTCCACTTCCAGTCTTGATACAGAATACAAGTATTAAAAAACGAAATGGGCTATCCACAAACTGGATAGCCCATTTTTTATGGATTCAACATGGTAGCTACAATAACCATTTCTATTTTATTTCTTGTTTTGTTCTATCAAAAAAACTATAATATGCTTTGCAGAAATATGCTATGAACTGTATCTCTTAAAAGGAATCAAACGAAGGGGGTTGAAAACATGAAGCGGCTTTTCTTTATAGAAGACGATTTGAGCTTAATGAATGGACTATCCTTTGCCCTGAAAAAGCAGGGATATGAAGTTGAGATTGCCAGAACCAGTCTGGAGGCAAACAAGCTATGGGCAAATGGAATATATGATTTAGTGATTTTGGATGTATCCCTTCCAGATGGCTCTGGTTTTGATTTATGCAAAAAAATCCGCCAGACTTCTGAGGTTCCAATCATCTTTTTGACCGCAGCAGATGAAGAAATGGATATCATTATGGGGCTTGATATCGGTGGGGATGACTATATTACAAAGCCGTTCAAATTGGCTGTATTTTTATCAAAAGTACATGCGTTGCTCCGTAGAAGTGAACATTTTCATGGGGTTGCCACTGAACTGAACTCAAATGGCATTACAATACATCCATTGCGGCATGAGGTATATAAAAATGGCACATTGATTGACTTAACAGCCAGTGAATATAAGCTGCTTCGCCTGTTTATGGAACACCCAAACATGGTTCTATCTTCCGAACAAATTTTAAGC
Organism: uncultured Oscillospiraceae bacterium; assembly: GCA_944383165.1. Taxonomy (GTDB): domain Bacteria; phylum Bacillota; class Clostridia; order Oscillospirales; family Oscillospiraceae; genus Lawsonibacter. The sequence continues at coordinate 6,970 of CALWON010000007.1, read as the reverse complement.
AGGCTCTGGGATTGCAAGGAAAATTACATTGATAACAGCACCTTAACCGTCTATATACGGAGATTGCGCACTAAAATTGAGGATGACCCAAGTAATCCACAAAAAATTGTTACCATTCGCCGCATTGGCTATAAGTGGCATGTGACAGAGTGAGGTGTATCATGCGTATACTTGCAAATCAAAAAACAAGACATCTTTTTTGCTGGATTCTATTGCTTATCACCCTTTCTTCCTCTTTTTCTATTGTTGTCGTTGGCTTACAGTGGAACGGTGCAGTTCTGTATCTATTCACATCTGCAATCTGTATGGGAAGTTTGATTTTAACTGTTCTATACCTATATTTCAGAGAACAGGAGCAAATGATAGAACATGCTGTCATGCAAATTTTGGAATCCCTTTCCGGCAATCAAAATGCTAGAATCGACTGTGACGATGAGGGGGAATTGTATCGGTTATTTCATGAAATCAATTCTCTTGTTGCCATCCTAAACACCCATATAGAAAATGAAAAAAATACAAAATATTTTTTGAAGGATACCATATCCAATATTTCCCACCAGCTAAAAACTCCACTGACCACTTTGAATATTTATAATGGACTTCTTCAGGAGGAAGCTCAAAACTCCCCTGCCATTCAGGAATTTATTCATCTTTCAGAGCAGGAACTAGACCGCATTGAATCCCTTGTGCAAACACTCTTAAAAATTGCTAAATTGGACTCTGGAACTATGGTCCTAGAAAAAACAGTTGAAAATCTTTCGGACATGATGGACTGTATTGAACAACATTTTTCATACCAGGCAAAACAGGAGAAAAAACAACTGATTCTTTGCAGAAATGATTCTGTTATGCTTTCATGTGACCGTGTCTGGCTCATAGAAGCAATCAGCAATCTTGTCAAAAATGCCTTTGACCATACCAAAGCTGGAAATACAATTTCCATTGAGTGGAAAACATTTGCTTCCATCGTTCAAATCACAATCAAAGACAACGGCAGTGGAATCCACGCAGAAGATATTCCCCATATTTTCAAGCGATTTTATCGCAGCCGTTTTTCCAAGGATACACAAGGGATTGGGCTGGGGCTGCCTCTTGTCAAAATGATTGTGGAAGCGCACAATGGCACCATTGAGGTAGACAGTGAATGGGGGGTTGGCACTACTTTTGTGATGAATTTTCTAATTCCTACAAAATTGTAGGATGACTGTAATGGTACAGTAGGTTTTGTATGGTATTCTTTCATCATCAAATGAAAGAAAGGGGTAACCCAAATGAATTTATTAGAGGTCGAACAGCTCTCAAAGACTTATGGTACTGGTGAAGCCGCTGTACATGCCCTAAAAAATGTCACCTTTTCTGTTCCTAAAGGTGAATTTGTTGCTGTTGTGGGAGAATCCGGCTCTGGTAAAAGTACATTGCTCAATATGATTGGTGCATTGGATACTCCCACATCTGGTAAAGTACTCATTGATGGCAAAGATATTTTCTCCATGAAAGAACGAAACCTGACTGTCTTTCGTCGCCGCAACATCGGTTTTATTTTTCAGAGCTTCAACTTGATTCCAGAACTGACGGTGGAACAAAATATGATATTTCCAGTATTGCTGGATTATCAAAAACCGAATCAAACATATCTCAAAGAACTTTTAACTGTGCTGAATTTAACAGAACGCAAAAACCACCTACCCAACCAGCTATCTGGTGGGCAACAGCAGCGTGTGGCAATTGGACGTGCCCTCATGACAAGACCATCTTTGATTCTGGCAGACGAACCCACCGGCAATCTGGATACCCAAAACAGCAGTGAGGTCGTTTCCCTATTGAAAGAAGCATCTCGCAAATATGAGCAGACTATCCTTATGATTACCCATAGCCGAAGCATTGCCCAAACCGCAGATCGTATTTTACAGGTTTCCGATGGTGTGCTGTCTGATTTTGGGGGGTGTCGGGAATGAGAAGTTACCTGAGTTTAATTCCAATTTCAGCCAAGGTAAGAAAACGTCAAAATCGGATGACCATATTGTGTATCATCATTTCTGTGCTTCTGGTCACAACGATTTTTAGTATGGCAGATATGGCAATCCGCATGGAAAAATCACGCATCATTGCATCACATGGCAACTGGCATATTATGCTGAAGGAGCCATCGGAACAGCAGCTGGAACAGATTGCACAACGACCCGATGTGCTGGCGTCCACCCGTTATGATGGGCTGAATTTTGATTTATCAGAAGACTATACCATCAATGGAAAACCCTGTGTGATTGCAGGTGGAGATGAAGCAATCCTCACAGAAATTTATAACAATTTAACCGAGGGGCATTACCCTTCAAACGCAAACGAAATTGTACTTTCTAACCGTGCAAAAGGGCTTCTTTCTCTCCATGTTGGAGACACCATTGCAGTACATACCCCGACTGGAGCCTTTCACTATACCATTTCCGGCTTTGGAGGAGATGTTACTATCACATCTGATGTAGATGTTGTGGGGGCTTTTGTCAACTGGGACGCCTTCCAGAGCCTTGTGGAAGCAGAGGGTGGAAAGCTTGCCCCTGTCTACTTTGTGCGCTTTGCAGAACATACCAATATACGCAAGGTCATTACAGAACTGCGACAAAGTTATGGATTTTCTGATGAGACACTGTCAGAAAACACAGCTTTACTGGGCTTAATTGGGTTTAGTAGCGACTCTTATATCATGGGAATGTATCTGGTGGCTGCAATCTTATTTGTTATGGTTTTGACTGCGGGTGTCTTTATGATTGCCGGCAGTCTGAACAGCAGAACCATTGAGCGCATACAATTTTTCGGAATGCTCCGCTGTATAGGGGCAAGCCGAGCTCAAATCATGCACATTGTCAGATTAGAGGCACTTTTCTGGTGCAAAACAGCCATCCCCATCGGTGTTGGTTTGGGCATTCTCCTTACATGGTTGCTCTGTGCATTGCTCCGCTTTGGTGTCGGTGCTGAGTTTACACAGATTTCTATGTTTGGAGTCAGTATCATAGGAATCATTTGTGGTATCATTGTTGGTGTTTTGACGGTACTACTGTCCTCAATTGCTCCTGCCAAACGGGCAGCAGAGGTTTCTCCTGTTACGGCTGTCACAGGAAATCTTTCTGAACATGGAAGCACATCCAGACCCATCCGAAAAATCTTTTGCAAAATTGAGACTACCTTAGGAATTTATCACGCTGTATCCTCTCCCAAAAATTTACTGCTTATGACTGGCTCTTTTGCCCTCAGCATTATCATGATTTTGAGCTTTTCCGTTCTGGTACAGTGGGTGCATATGGCACTCAATCCTTTAAAACCGTGGGCTCCAGATGTCTTTTATGCCAGCTCAAAGAACCTGTGTGAAATTGAAAAAAGTTTTGCCGCAGAAGTGGAACGTCGTCCCTATGTAACACAAGTATTTGGGCGGATGTATCAAAGTCTGCCTGCAACATATGAAGGGAAATCGGGGCAAATTGATTTAATTTCCTATGAGGAAAAACAGTTCTTGTGGGCAGAAGAAGATTTAATTGCAGGTGATATTTCTGCTGTCTTGGAAGGGAACGGTGTCTTGACCGTCTTTGACAAAAGTAATTCGTTACAGGTGGGGGATACCATTCAACTGGAACAGACGGTACTCACGGTTGCTGGCGTTTTGAAGGACAGTCCCTTTGATACCTCAGAGCAACCCACTGTCATTTGTTCAGAGGAAACATTTCAGGAGATTACAGGTCAAGATTCCTATGCAATTCTGGATGTACAGCTATCCAAAGATGCAACAGAACAAAATAGAAATGAACTTCACGCATTGGCAAATGGTCAGTATGCCTTTTATGACCGAGTAGCAAGAAATAAAGACACACAAAATACCTACTATATGTTTTGTCTGTTTGTCTATGGATTCCTCACCATCATTACATGCATTACCATAATTCATGTAGTCAACAGCATTTCTATGAGTGTATCTTCAAGGGTCAGGCAATATGGAGCCATGCGTGCAGTGGGTATGGATGGTCTACAAGTCAAGCGAATGATTGGTGTGGAGGCTGCCACATACACTGTGCTTGGGCTTCTGGCAGGCTGTGGACTGGGTTTACCACTGCATCATTTCCTCTATACACAAATGATTACAAACTATTGGGGAACCCCCTGGCAAATTCCCTTTCCATCGGTGGGAGGAATACTGACATTGCTGGTGTTCACTTCCATTCTGGCACCTTTTGCCCCTGCAAAACGGATTTGTAATATGGCAGTAGCAGAAACAATCAATGAACTTTGAATGCAATTACTCTATCCGCAGCCGTTCTACCACTGAATCGTGCTGTGCCACCCAACAAGTCACAACTGGAATAGCAATCCCTAGAAGTGCAAACAGTGGAAGCACCACCAACACAGGACAGATGGTGAAGTGGTAGGTAAAAAACCAGAATAGTCTGTTGAGGGTTGACCCCAACAAAGGGGCAGTGACCAGAACCAAAACAAGTGCCAGCATAGCAGCACCTAATGTGTAAAGTAGTCCCTCCAAAGCAAGCATTGTCCGTAGCTGTTGGGCTGTCATGCCGATAGATTGGAGCACAGCCAGTTCTCGACAGCGTACAGTAATTCCGGTGAGAATCGCATTGAAAAAGTTGAGCATTCCTACCAGACCTACAATAAAGCTCAACGCCCCACCCAGCATTAGGAACATATTTTTTGTATTCTCAAATTCCCCTGCATAAGTAGCCTTACTCTCATAGTCATATTGGGGATTCTCATTCTCTGTGTAGTTGGACAGAAAAGACTCCATTGCAGAATTTGTTTCATCGGTGGTATCAAAGGCATAGTACATCACAGAATCAGTGCCTGTATCTTGTACAAAGGCATCAGCCCCCATTACGAATTCGTCTGCCCCATAATAACGGTAACTGAACGCTGTTGGCACTGTTACCAGAGCAACAACCGTGTAGTCTATATCCTGATACTTAATTGCTCTCTCAGTATAGGAAACCCCTTCCGGTACCTGATCCAATGACCCGTAGCGTTCTCCGGTGATTGGGTCATAGTACTCAAACTCTTCCACATAACGGATGGTCACAGTATCTCCTAACCGTGCCCAGTGACTACTCATCTCGGGATTGCCATAGTCATCTTCGCTGTACACCGCAGCAATATAGTGCCCATCAGGGTCATTGAGTTGAGAGAGAGTCCCTTCCAATACAGTGAGATGTTCCAAGGCAAAGGGTTCCATACCATAAAGCTGCACATGGTCGGTCAACAGACCATCTTCAGTGCGCTCCTTAAATGCCACCATACTGTCTATCTGCTCCTGCGTATTCCACCGCCCCCAAATCAAGCGGTAATACTCCTCGGTGACAAATTCCAGTGCTGGCGCAGTCTTGCCATAGATACAACCACTTTCTGTAATTCCCTCTTGCCCATTTATGGCATCAATAACCTCCTGAGAAATTGCCATCTCGTCATTGAAAGCATCCCCACCAGTCTGGAACTGACCTGCATCAGCAAGAATGAAGTCGCTGGCAGTAAAGTTGGACACATATTTTTCCAAATCAAATCCACTGGTGAAGGTCACTGTCAAAGTCAACAGCACTACTGCCAAAGTCAGAGACAAAATCGTGATTCCTGTTTTGCTCTGACTGCGCCCCAAGTTCGCCCAAGCCATAGACAGCAGAGACACACCCCTCCTGTTGCGTTTGCTTTTCTGTTTCCATGCCCTTCCCTCAGTATAGCGTACAGCCTCTACTGGTGAAACCTTTCCTGCCAGACGACCCGGACGGCGGCAAGAGATGAGTACCGTCACCAAGGCAAAGAGAGCCGAACCCATAAAGATGAGTGGGCTAATGGAAACCACTGTGGTCACTGCATTGAGCTTAGTGGTGATGAACGGAGTCAGTACACCACCTAGCAACCAACCCAGCAGCAGACCAATAGGAATCCCTACCAGCGAGAGCAGTAGAGCCTGAGTACGAATGATTCGCCGTAGTTGTTTGGGTGTTGTTCCAATGGTTTTTAAAAGCCCATAGAATCGAATATCCCCTGCCACAGAAATTTGGAACACATTGTAAATCATCAGATATCCAGTAAGCAAAATGAGAATCAATACACCCATAATAATCGCCATTACAGTGGTGTCCATGCTATCCGAAAGTTGTGCACCAGTGTAACCCCAGTTAATTCCTGTGGAGATATAATTTTCTCCCATCGTTTCCGACTGATAGCCATGTCTTATCAGTATTTCTTCTAAATCTGATGCAATGGATTGAGCCCCATGTTTCAACATCACATCTAAATTCCAGTTTCCAGTCATACCATTGCTGCCAGGTATGGTCACTCCCATTTCCTTTAGAATGGCATCCACCCGACTTTCTGGAATGAGGATATGGTTTGCCGTCACTGCCTTGTCATACTCCCACCAACCACTCAGAGTGAATGTTTGGGTGGTCATCTTCTCATCTACCTCAAAACTGATGGTAAACTGTACCCCAATCTCTGGTTCAATTCCAAGCAGTTCCAGTACATGAGTGTCAGTGGCTGCTTCATTGGTACCCTCTGTTGGAAGTTGTCCCGCTATTGGATCACAATACATCCAGTGTGCGTTGTTTGCATCAGAATAGCCAATTTCCACATGAGATTTGTTGAATGGAGCTTCCTGGGGCATCCCCAGAAAACGGCGAACACCAAACTCTTTAATCAATAGATCATGCTTCAATGCTTCACATTGTTCTTCTGTTATATACTTGAATGTACCATGAGCCCAGCCGCCAGCCTGACGGAAATTATTCTGTTGGATTCCTTCATTGATGGACATGGTAATGGTAAAAAGCGATGTAAACAGCATAGTGGTCAGTACAATGGCCAGAATCGCCACAATATTTCGAGTACGATTGGCAAGCAGAGCTCGAATACTCAATCTTTGGATGCAGCTGCCATTTGAAACCTTCATTTCCTCTCTCCCCCTTATTGTGTCACAATACGCCCA
>CALWON010000006.1 GCA_944383165.1 uncultured Oscillospiraceae bacterium | reverse complement strand
ACACCTGCAACAAGATCAGCAAGTATATGCAGAAGGTGGGCTATGAGTGCCGTATTATGGGCGTGCCCAAGACCATTGACAACGACCTGAATGGTACTGACCACTGCCCTGGTTTTGCTTCTGCTGCCAAGTACATTGCCACTTCCTGTGCTGAGGTATGGCAGGATGCCCATGTATATGATACTGGCATGATTACTGTGATTGAGATTATGGGTCGTCATGCTGGCTGGCTGGCTGGTTCTGCTGGTCTGGCTGCCCTGACTGGTTGTGGTCCTGACCTTGTGTACCTGCCCGAGGTAGACTTCAACATGGAGCAGTTCCTGGCTGATGTGAAGGCAATCTATGAGCAGAAGGGCAAGTGTATGGTGGCTGTATCTGAGGGTATCCACTATGCCGATGGTACTTTCGTTTCTGAGGCCAAAACCTCTGCAACTGACGGCTTTGGTCATGCCCAGTTGGGTGGTCTGGCTGCTATGCTGGCTGAAATCGTAAAGAAGGAGACTGGCGCAAAGGTGCGTGGCATTGAGTTGTCTCTGCTCCAGCGTTGTGGTTCTCACCTGGCTTCCCGTACCGACGTGACCGAGGCATGGAAAGCTGGTGCTGCCGCTGTTGAGGCTGCGGTTGCTGGTAACACTGACAAAATGGTGGCGTTCCAGTGCACCCGTGATGAGAATGGCTACAAGTGTGAGACTGTACTTCAGCCTCTGGACATTGTGGCAAACTTTGAGAAGAAGGTTCCCCGTGAGTGGATTAATGAGGCAGGCAACGGCATTGAGCAGCCCTTCATTGACTATGTGCTGCCACTGATTCAGGGTGAGGCAAACTGCCCCACTGAGAATTCTCTGCCCCGCTTTGCTCATCTGAAGAAGGTTCTCACCACTTCTATGTAAGTTCTAATAAAAAGAAAAGGCACGATCTTCCTAATGGGGAGGCTCTGTGCCTTTCTTTTTTAGAGAAATTTAAGAGAGCTTTAAAAGATTTTTGTAAAAATTATGGTATACTGAGCAAAAACGTGAGGAGTGAGCCATATGGAATGGACATGTCGCACCCAATATACTGTGCAGACTTTAACGACTATGAGTAAAGTGATGAGAAAAACACTTCGCAAACGATTTTCAAAAGGTGCCCACCTGTTTTCTTATGTGGTCATGGCAGTGTGTCTGCTGTCCATCTGGGCAAATTGGGGACAATGGGGTGAAGTTACCTTGCATGGTGTGATTTTTGGGTTGCTGCTTCTGCTGCGACTGGGAGAAGACTGGATGAATGGATATCTGGCATACAAACGAAAGCTACCCGGTATGGAGGATGTGACAACGGTATTTCGTCGAGATGGCTATGAGGGATGTATGGCAGGAGCTACAACCAAGTGGAACTATGATGGTGTACAGACTTTGGCAGAGACAGAACACTATTTTGTGTTTCTGCTGAACAAAACCTATGCACAGGCATATGACAAACGGCAAATCACAGGGGGCAGTGTGGACCAGTTGCGTGAATTTTTGCATCAGAAAACAGGAAAACAGATACAGTACATCAAATAAAATCATCGTGTTGTGTTTCAAACCAAAAGGGGGAGAGCAAGGTGAGCAGAACCAGCAATGGATATGGTCGAGCTTATGAGTGTGCTTGGATGAGTGCATTATACTACGCATTGGAGCCAATCCGCCCATTTCGTGTGGTGAATAATGCAAGTCTGCATGCAAATAAAAGGGCATGGATGGAGATGAGCAGGGAAAAACGAGGCGTATTTCTTCGTTCTGCCCGTGCAGCGGTAGGCACTATTCTGGCATTGGAGCCACGCATGACAGAGTGTGGTCATGATGAGTTGCTGTTAGAATTTCAAAGAGATGAGGCAGGTGTACAGGGAGATGTACGGGATATCATCATCCGAAGAAAAGAGATTGGCTGGGAAGTTGGGTTGAGTATTAAACACAACCATGAGGCAATCAAACACAGCCGACTGAGCCATAGTCTGGATTTTGCAAAAGAATGGTTTCAAATGCCATGTAGTGAGGCATATTGGAGTGCAATCAAACCCATTTTTGACCAATTAAAACAGGAGTCATATCGAGGAACTCGGTGGAGTGATTTGCCAGACAAAGAGGATGGTGTGTATGTTCCACTGCTTCAGGCATTTATGGATGAGCTTCAAAGGGCATATCAAAAAGATTCTCAAATGCCAAAGAAAATGGTGGAGTATCTTATGGGGACACATGACTATTATAAGGTAGTAAGCCATGATGAGAGACAGATTACCTCAATTCACGCATTTAACATTCATGGGACATTGAACCAGTCAGGCAAAGCCAAATCTTCACCAACCCATGTCCCAACTGTGGAACTGCCCACCAGTTTGGATGCCATTTATCTCAGAAATCATAGTACCAATACAGTGGAATTGTGCCTGAATCATAACTGGAAACTGAGTTTTCGTATCCATAACGCAAGTTCTGTGGTGGAACCCAGTTTGAAGTTTGACATTCAGTTTATGCAGATGCCTGCTTCTATTCTGAATATGGAGTGCCCCTGGAACTTACTTTCTTTAAAAAGAAAGTAAGCAAAGAAATTTTGAGAGGTCTCTGAGGGGACATATTCTTTGCTGTCAGTCTCAGCGACTTTACCACTTGTATGTTTGAAAACCTGCTTTGTTTCAAAAAGAAAGTAAGCGAAGAAATTTTTGAGAGGTCTCTGAAGTAATATTTTGTTGTTGGCAGTTTGTGCTACTTTTCAACTTTTTTGCCAAATGTGCTTGGAAAGAAATGCGTTGTTTCTATCAAAAACCTTGGTGATGGCTACAAATGAAGTTCTTTTTGCTTCCTTTTTCTTTCAAGAAAAAGGAAGTGATGGCTGCACACAAAGTTCTTTTTGTTTCCTTTTTCTTTCAAGAAAACGGAAGGGGCTGTGATGAATCCAATGATTCATCACAGCCCATATTTTTTGCTTACAGATTGTCACTATCTTCCATATCAAAAGGAGGTTCTTCTGGTGTACGGTTTGGGAGAGATATCCCTTGCCGGTACTGGATTTCATGCCATTGTTCTTTTGTAATCAACACTTGTCTGGCTTTGGAACCTTCAAATGGTCCTACAATCCCTCTGTCTTCCATCTGGTCAATCAGTCGGGCTGCTCTGGCATATCCCAGTTTCAGACGGCGCTGTAAGAGAGAGGCAGATGCCTGACCTATTTCTACAACCACATCAATGGCAGTGTCAATCAGTTCATCGTAGTCATCGCTGTCCGCCGATACATTCGCCCCCTTGTTGTTGCTTTTTTCTTTTTCTAATGCGTGTTGCTCAATTTCTTCCATAACAGCATCATCATATTGGGCAGTGCCGCTGTGTTCCTTAATAAAGTCCACCACCGCTGCAACTTCTTCATCCGAAATGAAACAGCCCTGTACACGGGTGGGTTTTCCAGAACCAAGAGGAGCATATAACATATCCCCTCGACCCACCAGTTTTTCTGCACCCTGTGTGTCCAAAATAATACGGGATTCCATTGCAGATGCCACAGCAAAGGCAATTCGACTTGGGATATTTGCCTTCATCAGACCGGTGATGACATCAGCAGATGGTCTCTGGGTGGCAATAATCAGGTGAATGCCAGAGGCACGACCCATCTGTGCCACACGGCAGATGGATTCCTCTACCTCTTTGGCTGCTACCAGCATCAAGTCTGCCAACTCATCAATGACTACAACCACCTGTGGCATTTTTTGTAAGGTCCCATCGCTCTGAGCCGCCCGCTGGTTGTAAGATGCCAAATCACGTACACCTACTTCAGAAAAGACACGATAGCGTTTCATCATTTCTGTGACTGCCCATTGTAGGGCACCGGCTGCCTTTTTGGGGTCTGTGACCACAGGGATTAGCAGGTGAGGGATGCCATTATAAATACCCAATTCCACCATTTTTGGGTCTACCATAATGAGACGTACTTCTTCTGGGCTGGATTTGTAGAGGAGAGAAATAATCAAAGAGTTGGTACACACAGATTTACCAGAACCAGTGGTACCAGCAATGAGTAGGTGGGGCAGTTTGGCAATGTTCCCCACTACACAGCGACCAGTAATGTCCTTGCCCACAGAAAAAGATACCTTGGAGGTGCTTTCCTGAAATTCCTTAGAGGAGAGAACGGTGTGAATTGGGACAGGAGATACCACCTTGTTGGGAACTTCTACCCCTACCATAGAAATTTTATTTGGAATTGGGGCAATGCGTACTCCAGTTGCACCTAAAGACAGGGCAATATCATCGGACAGATTGGTAAGTTTATTGAGCCGTACCCCTGCATCCAGTTCCAACTCATACCGTGTGACAGATGGTCCCCTTGTTACATTGATGATGTTGGCATCAATGCCAAAAGAACGGATGGTATCAGACAAACGCTGTTTGTTGGCGTTCAACTCCACCAGAGCTTCCCCTCCAAAGTCTCCTTTTCCCGCTTTGAGCAAAGTCAGAGGGGGATATTGGTAGGGCCGACCCTCTGCACCTGCCATATAAAATTTTGTTTCTGTTTTTGGGGCAGGTGAAGCAGGAGTAGCTTGGGCAGGTCTGGGAGGTTCACGGGATACCGCAGGTTCCCGTATAATTTCTGGGAATTTTGTGGTGGTAGGAACAACAAGTTCAGGCTCTTGTGTTGTGGGAATAGATGGTTGTTCTTCCTCAATCACTTCCTCAACTATGTCAGCGTCAGAGGGATAAGCTGGATATTCCTCAACCACAGCAGGGATGGGCGATTCTTCTACCACAGGTTGTGTTTCTGGTTTTGTAATCACTGGTGCAGGTTCCTCAATGACAGGAGGGACAGGGGAATGGGGCTGCTCTGGTTCCACCTGAACAGGAGTTTCTTCCACAGGGGGAGTTGTCTTTCTCCCTTGGCTTGCCATTGCCTGCATCAAAAATTGGTCTGGGGTGGGAACACCTGGGGTTTTATCAAAAAAGCCCTTTTTCTTTGATTGACGCTTGGGCTGATAGGGAGCCTCCCCATCCATAGGTACATCAAACGCGGCACGCAATGGCATTCGGTGTTCTGGTTCTGATTTTTGTACCCGCTTGGGGGGTTTGTGCTCTTGGATGGGGCGTTCTGGCTTTTCCTGAGGTTCATATTTTGGGCGGCTCATAAACCAGTCTGCTACATCTACTACAGTCCAGTTAAATGCGCCCAGACCAGTCAGCAACAAACCCAGCATGAAAATTACACTGGCACCTGGTCGGCTGAAGATTTGAGAAAATCCCTGTGCGAGAGCACCAGACAACACACCGCCACTTTTCAGCTCCTGACCGCTTTGCCATGTAGCCTGAAACCAGTTTTCTGCCCAAGGGGTATTGGTTCCACTGATGGCGTGAATCACACATGCCAACAGTATGGGTAGAACAAAAGTACAGACAAGCCGACCTGTTACAGGTCTGCCACGATGGAAAAACAGGATAAAACTTGCCAGTAAAAATACAAATGGCATCAGCCAAAAGCCATAGCCAATTAGCCCTTTGACGGCAGCAGAAAAAAAGTTTAAAAACAGCGCATCCATATGAAAACAGCCAAAAACAGAGAAAATTGCCAGAACAAGACAGAGAAATGCACCAATTTCCCGGCGGATGGGGGATTGGGCTGGCTTTTTTTTCCCTTTTGTGCTTTTAGAGTGGCTGGATGCTGTGGTTCTTTTCTTTTGGGTGGAGGAGGATGCCACACGTTTTCCTCCCTGGGATTTCTTGTGAGTGGTTGCCATGCCTTGGTTCCTTTCCTCTCTCAAATATAGTAGTACACTCCTTTTATCATAGCACATCTTTTCCAGTTCTGCCAGTGGTTTTTTTCACATGAAAAGGAGAAAGGGGATTGACAATGAGGAGAAAATATGGTACAGTTGCCACACTGCGTAGATGAGGAACAGTATTCCAGAAGACACCTGTTGACAGAGAGCCTCTGGTTGGTGAAAAGAGGACAGACTTTTGGGAGAAATTACCCCTTGGAGCAGCCGCCTGAACTGCCGAAGAGTTGGCACAGTAGGGGACAGGTCGGGTGTGCCCGTTACAGCATGAGAAGTTTTATGACTTCCTGAGGCAGTTTTCTGTGAGGAGACTGTGTTCCAGAGGTGGTACCGCATGAACAATGCCCTCTGTCCAGTGAATTGGACAGGGGGCTTTTTGCATGAGAACAGGGGGAGTGTAAGTGACAAGAAAACTAGGAACCATATTTGTTGCCATTTCGGCAGTGCTTTACAGCATTGGTGGGCTATGTATTAAGGTGATTCCATGGAGTGGCATGGCAATCAATGGGGGGCGTACTGCCATTGCGCTAGTGGTCATTGGGCTTTATTTGGTGCTGGTGAAGCATCCATTGCGGTTTAACCGGTGGATTTTGCTAGGGGCATTGTGTGTATTTGGGGCAAATTCTCTCTATGCAGTTGCCAACAAACTGACCACCGCAGCCAACGCCATTATTTTACAGTTTACGGCTCCGATTTTTGTATTGCTGTTTTCTGCCCTGTTTTTCCATAAAAAGCCGAAAAAGCTGGATTGTATTGCCTGTCTTGCTGTGTTTGGTGGTATTTTGTTCTTTTTTGTGGACAGTCTGGAAATGGGTGGAGGACTGGGAAACTTTTTGGCTCTGTTGTCCGGCGTGGCATATGCAGGTGTATTTATGATGAATGATATGCCGGATAGTGATGCCATTTCTTCCGTATTTTGGGGAGATGTGTTGTCTGCATTGACAGGTTTACCATTTTTGTTGCAGGAGACAGAGTTTCCACCACAAGCCATTGTCAGTATCATCTTATTGGGTGTATTTCAGGTGGCACTTGCCTACATTTTATTGACCATTGGTTTGGCTGTGACCACACCGGTGACTGCCTGTCTGATTTCTGGGATTGAACCCATTCTTAACCCTATTTTGGTGGCTCTTTTTTACGGAGAAATGGTTGGGCACTTTGCCGTTGTTGGTGCAGCCATTGTCATTATAGGTGTAGTAGGCTACAATTTAGCACAAATTCGTCAATATCAATTGGAATACAAAGGAGAAGAAATAAAATGACTTGTTACGAAGAATTAAAGGCAAGAGGTCTGATTGCTCAGGTCACAAATGAGGAGGAAATCTCCAAAATGATCAACGAGGGAAAAGCTGTCTTTTATATCGGCTTTGACCCCACAGCAGATTCCCTCCATGTGGGACACTTTATGGCACTGTGTCTGATGAAGCGTCTGCAAATGGCAGGTAACCGCCCCATTGCCCTGATTGGCGGTGGTACTGGTATGATTGGCGATCCATCCGGTCGTACTGATATGCGTTCCATGATGACAGTGGAGACCATCCAGCACAACTGTGACTGTTTTAAGAAGCAGATGGAGCGGTTTATTGAGTTTGGCGAAGGAAAAGCCATGATGATCAACAACGCAGACTGGTTGATGAAGCTCAACTACATTGAGGTACTGCGTGATGTGGGTGCCTGCTTCTCTGTCAACAACATGCTCAGAGCCAAATGTTATGAGCAACGCATGGAAAAGGGACTGTCTTTCCTGGAGTTTAACTATATGATTATGCAGTCCTACGCCTTCTACTACCTGTTCCAGCAATATGGCTGTAATATTCAGTTTGGTGGTGATGACCAGTGGTCTAATATGCTGGGCGGTACTGAATTGATTCGTAAAAAGCTGGGCAAGGATGCCCACGCTATGACCATCACTCTGTTGCTGAACTCTGAGGGAAAGAAAATGGGCAAGACTGCCAAGGGTGCTGTGTGGCTTGACCCCAATAAGACAAGCCCCTATGAGTTCTATCAGTACTGGCGCAATGTGGGAGATGGGGATGTACTCAAATGTCTGAGAATGCTCACCTTCCTGCCCATTGAGCAGATTGATGAGATGGACAGCTGGGAGGGAAGCCAGCTGAACAAAGCCAAGGAAATTCTTGCCTATGAGCTGACTGCCCTTGTCCACGGGAAAGAGGAGGCAGACAAGGCACAGGAGGCAGCCAAAGCCCTGTTTGTGGGTGGCGGCGATATGAGCAATGTACCCACTACCGTTCTGTCTGGTGAAGATTTCACTGATGGTGTCATTGGTATTTTGGATTTGATGACCAAATGTAAACTGGCTCCTTCCAAGAAAGAGGCACGCCGTCTGGTGGAACAGGGTGGTGTAGAAGTGAATGGTGAGAAAGTGGAAGCAGCTACCGTCACTTATCCTCAAGATGCCTTTGCTGGTGATGGATTGATGGTGAAAAAGGGAAAGAAAGTGTTTCATAAGGTCCATGTGTAACCATGCTGTTGTGTGGTATGTTTGACAAAGATTAGGGATAAAAGGAAACAGGGTTTCCATCTGCTTTGTGCAGATGGGAACCCTGTTTGATTTATATGGTGAAGTTAGGATGCTGTATTCCCAAAAAATAGGTTGATGTCATCTTCTACACTGCCAATTCCTGCAATGCCGAAGTTTTCTACCAGTACCTTTGCCACATTGGGACTGAGAAAAGCAGGCAGAGTAGGACCAAGATGAATGTTTTTCACACCTAGGGACAGTAGAGCCAAGAGCACAATGACAGCCTTTTGTTCATACCATGCGATGTTATAAACAATGGGCAAGTCGTTGATGTCATTGAGTGCAAAAATCTCCTTGAGTTTCAATGCAATCACTGCCAGAGAATAGGAGTCGTTGCACTGTCCAGCGTCCAAAACACGGGGAATACCGCCAATGTCTCCAAGCCCCAGCTTATTATATCGATATTTTGCACAGCCGGCAGTTAAAATCACTGTGTCATGTGGTAATGCCTTTGCAAACTCAGTATAATAATCACGACTTTTTGCACGACCATCACAGCCAGCCATAACCACAAATTTCTGAATCGCGCCACTTTTGACAGCTTCTACTACCTTATCAGCCAGAGCAAATACCTGAGCATGGGCAAAACCGCCTACAATGGAACCTGTTTCCAGTTCTGTGGGAGGTGGGCACTGCTTTGCATGTTCAATCAGGGCAGAGAAATCTTTTGTCTCTCCAATTTCGCCTGGAATGTGCTGGCAGCCTGGATACCCTGCTGCACCAGTGGTATAGAGACGGTTTTTATAACTGTCTTTTGGGGGAACAATACAGTTGGTTGTCATCAAAATGGGACCATTGAATGCCTCAAATTCCTCTTTTTGTTTCCACCAAGCGTTGCCATAGTTGCCCACAAAGTTGGGGTATTTCTGAAATGCAGGGTAGTAGTGGGCAGGCAGCATTTCAGAATGGGTATAGACATCCACACCAGTTCCCTGTGTTTGCTGCAACAACATCTCCAAATCTCGCAGGTCATGACCAGAAACCAGAATACCAGGATTTTTTCCTACCCCAATGTTGACGGTGGTGATTTTTGGGTTGCCATAGGCTGAAGTATTGGCTTGATCCAACAGAGCCATAGCGGAGACACCATAGTTTCCTGTTTCCAATGTGAGAGACACCAAATCATCCACAGAAAGACTGTCATCCAGAGTGGCAGACAGCGCACGCTGTAGGAAAGCATCTACCTCTTCATTGTCCTGTAACAGGGCGTTGGCATGTTTGGAATAGGCAGACAGTCCCTTCAAACCGTAGGTGATCAGTTCACGCAGGGAGCGGATGTCTTCATCTTTGGTAGAAAGAACGCCAATCTGCTTCGCTTTTTCATTCCAGTCATCAGAACCATCCCATAGGGCAGCTTCTGGCAGATGGGAAGAATGTTCCAACTGAGAAAGCAGTCCTTTTTTGGTATCCAAAGTGACTTGAATACAGGTTTCAATGCTGGATTTATCAAAGTTGGCATTGGTGATGGTGACAAAAAGGTTGCGTGTAATTAAGTGGTTGACTTGATGAGAAACTGATTTTCCCTCTTTACGCAGTGCAGTGGTGACACAGGAAATCCCTTTTGTGACATAGACCAGTAAATCTTGCATAGCGGCCACATCTGGCTGTTTCCCACAGACACCTACCATAGTACAGCCTTTGCAGCCTGCGGTTTCCTGACACTGATAACAAAACATTTTGTGCTCCATTTCAAACATTCTCCTTTCAGAATACCACAATGAGTAACATTTTAAATGCTTCTTCACCAAATACGGCATGGGGATGACCAGCTGGCATGACAATGGATTCTCCCTCATGTAAAATATGTGCAGCACCATCAATTGTAATTCTGCCAACTCCATCCAGACAGATGACAAAAGCATCTCCACCAGATTCATGTGTACTAATTTCCTCTCCTTTGGAAAAAGAGAACAAAGTCATACTGATGGCACTGTTTTGTACCAGTGTTTTGCTGACAATTTGCCCTTCCTGATTGGCAATCTGTTCTTTTAACGATAATACCTCAGAAGGGGTAATGTGTTTGAAGTTCATAAAAGTACCTCCTGTCTTGCTGTTGCCCCTATCATAACCACTTTTTCATCCACTGTATGTTGTTATAACAACAAAAAGAAAATTTAAAGGAATAAAAAGGGGTATAAAAGAAAACTGTGCCTATCGTTGGGATAGACACAGAAAATGGAATGGTATTTCGTTACAAAATTTTTTAAGAGAGCAGATGATAGACACGGCATGGACGTCCCCCTGTATCATATTTAATGGTGCTTGCAACTTCACCACATTCGACCAAATAATTCATATATCTGCGGATGGTTACAACAGAAAGCCCAGTTTCCGATGCGAGAGTTTCACTGGGAAAGTCCTGTTGGGCAGTTGCAGCAGAGAGACAAGTGCGGATTTTATGTAAGGTGTCCTCCTGCAAGCCCTTGGGTGGGGGGGAGGAGTGGGGTGTTGAAAAAATCTGATCTAGTGTGGACTGCTGTACAGTGGTACAATCTAACATTTTTTTACGGCGCAAAAATTGTTCCAATGCCATGTGGAACCGCTCATAGGTAAATGGTTTCACAAGATAGTCAATGGCTCCCAATTTGAATAAAGTGTCTACTGTTTCAGGGTCATTGGCAGCGGTGACCATGATCACATCAATGGGGAAGTCCATTGCCCTTAATGTGTGCAATAATTCCAATCCAGACATGATGGGCATATAGACATCCAGAATCAGCAAATCTGCTGGATATTTTTTTAACCACTGTAATGCTTCCTTTCCAGTTTTACAGAGATTGACCACTTGAAAGTCAGGTTCCTTTTGGATATATTGGTAGTTTAGCTGGGAAATCATGGGATCATCTTCCACAATCACCACACGATACATTTTGGTTCACTCCTGTTTCATTTTTGTAGAATCGTTTGACTTTTGAAAGGTCACAAGAAAGGCAGAACCAACACCACACTCGGATTCTACCCGAATTTGCCCATGATAAGTTTCTACCAAATCGGCAACAAGGGACAGACCAGTGCCCCGGTTTTTGCCTTTTGTACTGACACCACATTGGAAAAGATGCTTGCGGTACTCAGGTGGGATACCAGTGCCAGTGTCTTCCACACACAAAAGAATGGAATCTGGTTGTTCAAAAATACTGATTGTAATTTCTTTGGTGGGGCAATTTGGACGGTTTAAATTTTCGATGGCATTTTCAATCAGATTTCCCAAAATGGTGATATAGACATCGGAAGGAATCCAATCATGTGTTTCGGATAGGGTGCTTTCCCTGTCCAAGGTAAGATGAATCCCAAGTTCATTGGCCCGGCTGGTTTTTCCAACCAGAAGTGCAGCAACAGAAGGGGATTTGATTTGATGGATGATACGACCAATGGCATCCTGCTGGGTGCGGGTGGTGTCCATAATGTATTCCTGTGCACGCTGGGTATCACCCACTTCTAAAAGCCCTAAAATAACATGGAGCTTATTCATAAATTCGTGGGTGTATGCCCGCATGGCATCTACCATATGCTGCACCCCAGTCAAATCTTCCGCCAATTTGGTTACTTCCGTACGGTTGCGAAAAATGCTAACTGCACCCACCAGGGAACCATGTTCATAAAGGGGGAGGCGGTCGGCAAGAATTTGGACATTGCTCAAAGATTTTATAGCCACATTATATTCTGAGCGTTTGTGTTTTAAAATCAGATTTAGGGTAGAATTTGGATAGATGGTGTGGAGTGGAGCCCCCAAAGCATGGTCATAATCCAGAGAAAGCATCTGTGCGGCGGAGCGGTTCAGATAGGTGATGTGGGCAGTTTTGTCAATGGCAAGGATTCCTTCCTCCAGTGCCTCCAAAATGTCATCACGTTGTAGATAGTGTTGTTTCAGGGCTTCAGGTTCATAGCCCATCAAGGTACGTTTGATGCGCTCGGATAGGCGCAGAGCCAAAAAGAACCCAACCAATGCAGCCAGTACACCGATAAAAATCATACGAATACTTGCATCCATTGCCAAATCCATCATATTGTGTGCATAGATACCCACCATAACGAAACCGGAAACAGCTCCAGTGCTGTCAAAAACAGGAGCATAAGCGGCGTGTTCCATACCTGTTAAACCAGTGTCATCAGAAGTGTAGGGCGATGCCCCCAGCAATGCCTGTTGTTGTACACTCCCAACATAGGAGGATCCTATGAGGCTGTGAGTAGGGGCATAGAGTAAGGTATTGTGGGAATCAGCCAGTAAAATTAAATCTACTCCAGATGTGTTTTGAATGACAGTATCCAAAAAAGAGATGGTTTCAGAGGAGGCTTGCCCAAGTGTGAAAGTATCTTTCACAAGGGGTGTATGGGATAATATGGTTGCATTGTTGATTAGATTTTGGTCGATTGCATCTTGTTTTTCCCGCAATGTAAGATAGATGGTACCAAGTAAGCAGAGAGAGACTGCAACGAGGACACTGATCAGGCTGAGGCATGTCAATTGGCTACGAATCGTATGCCCTTTTGGTTTCTCCATAAAAATCCCCCATTTCTAGTTCTCAGTATAAGAAAGAAATCAAAATCTGTCAAATAAGGGATAGGGTATTTGTGTCTTGTAAGGAAGTGTTTTTATATGGTACAATATGCTCAACCCATTTTCAAGAGGATACTACTTAGAGAAAGGAGTATTGATATGGAGCGTTTTCAGAAGGTTTATCACCAAGGTACCATTGATGTAGTAGAAATCTGGGTTGATACAGAAACAGGGGTCAATTATGTCTTTCACAGAAATGGAAATGCGGCAGGCTTTACACCACTTTTGAACAAAGATGGTACCCCAGTTATAACACCATAGACTCTAATCTGTAAATGGCTGATAGAAGAAGCAGAAGGCAACCCCCAGTAAAGGGGGCTGCCTTCTGCTATTTCATTTTATCTATAAATGGACATAGAAGAAAAGAAAATTTACTTTAAAAAGCTAAAAATAGAGATAAATTAGCAATTATACCTTTTGTTTGTGAGGATTATACAGGGCTGCCCCGAAGATATTCCACATGGATTCGGATAGAATGACAATTATGCCAAGTAGTTGAATTGTGGTATGATTCATCTGGACATAACGAAAGATGGCTAAATTGTATGGAAAAGCTGCAATAAAGGAGGAATATCATTTTTTAGAGGGTTGTTTTTTGTACTAAAGGTTTTTTGCATTGATCCCCCGTGACAATTTAGCGCAGTTTTTTTATGTTCGTAAGGGTAGTCAAAAAGGAAAAGTGGGTTTATGATGTCATCGCACAGAGGGAGGTGATGTGTATGGAAGCATTTCAGGAGATGTTGACAGAGGAGCTGGGAAATGAAATCATGTTCACCATTCCCATCGGAAATGGGATTCCAGTTGCAAATTCTGTGGTGATGAGCTGGATTGTCTTGCTGATTTTAATGGGGGCTACATTGATTCTGACCCATAATCTGAAGGTGGAAAACCCAAAGAAGGGGCAGTTGGCGTTGGAAGGAACCATTGAATTTCTCAACCATTTTGTGCAAGAGAATATAGGAACACACTGGAAAGAGTTTGCCCCAATCATTGGAACATTGGCTTTATATTTGCTTACTGCCAATCTGATTGGAATTTTTGGAGTGGCTCCGCCAACCAAAGATATCAGCGTAACGGCGTCCCTTGCGTTGATTGGCTTTTTTCTCATCTATGGAGCACAATTCCGATACAATGGGTTGCTGGGTGGCTTGAAAAAGTTTGCAGAACCAATGCCGCTGTTGCTGCCCATCAATTTGATGGAAGTTTTTGTGCGTCCACTTGCCCTGTGTATGCGACTGTTTGGAAATATTTTAGGGGCATTTATTGTGATGGAAATGCTGAAATTTGTGGTGCCTGTGGTACTGCCTGGCATATTCAGTATTTATTTTGATTTGTTTGATGGAACCATTCAAATGGTAGTCTTTGTCTTTTTAACCACCCTGTTTATTGGGGAAGGAATCAAAGAAGAAGAGTAAAAAGGAACTGAAATAAGGAGGAATTGATTATGTCTATTGGAATCATTGCTGCTGGAGTCGCTGTTTTTACAGGTGTTGGAGCTGGAATTGGAATTGGAATTGCAACCGGAAAAGCCAGTGAGGCCATTGCCCGTCAGCCAGAGGCATCAGGAAAAATCAATAGTGCGCTGCTTTTGGGCTGTGCAATGGCAGAAGGTACTGCAATTTTTGGATTTATCACTGCACTTTTGATTCTCTTTATGGGTTAAAGGTGGTGTGCTAGATGCTGGAATTTCAGGGTTCCACCATTTTGTTTACACTCATCAATCTGGTTGTTTTGTACCTGTTTCTCAGAAAGTTTCTGTTTGGGCGTGTGAATGCCATTCTGGAACAGCGTGCCCAAAAAATCCAGCAGGAGCTGGAGACCGCTCAGCAGGAGAGAACAGAGGCTCAGGAACTGAAGGTAAACTATGAGCAACAGCTTGCTCAGGCACGAGATGAGGCAGAGCGTATGGTGGCAGATGCGAGACTGCGTGGACAGCGTCTCTATGAAAGCAAGGTACAGGAGGCACAGAAAGTAAGTCAGCGCATTCAGAAAGAGGCAGAGGGGCAAATTGCCCAACAGCGTGCGGAAATGCTGCAAGGTGTACGCAATGAAGTGACATCTCTTGCGTTGATGGCGGCTGAAAAAGTTGCCTGTCATACGATGGACACACAACAGGAAAAAGCGATGATTGACGCATTTTTACTGGAAGTGGGGGAACATGCATGAGTGAAATCGCCAAGCGATATGCCAAAGCACTGTATGAATTGGATCAGAGGACAGACGTATTTTCTCAAATTACATATGACCTGATGCAACAACCCCTACTTTGGGAGGCGCTGTGTTCCCCTGTGCTCCAAGTGAAAGAAAAAGAATGTATTTTAAAGCGATTGCCTGACCTGCAAACAGAACCTGTGTATTTGTCCTTTTATAAACTTCTAATAGAAAAGAAGAGACTCAAACAATTACCAGAGATTTTGGAAGAGTTGGAGCGGTTATCGTGTTCTAACCGTGGCTGTGCACAGTGTACTATGCACTGTGTTCATATTCCAGATCAGCAGGAGCAGCAGGCATTGGCAAAGGCGTTGTGCCGTTTGCATCAGAAACAGGAGATCCAATTCAAATTTGTGATAGAACCTGAACTGCTGGGCGGATTTTTGCTGGAACTAGATGGGATTACCTATGACAAAAGTGTCCGGGGCGTGTTACGGGGGTTGGCTGGACAGATGAAAGAGAGGCGAATGGTGTGAATATGAAACCCGAAGAAATCGTTTCTATCCTAAAGGAAGAAATCCAGAATTATGATACCCGTGTACGTCAGAGTGAGACAGGGACTGTGCTGGAAGTAGGGGATGGCATTGCAACGGTTTATGGTCTGGATCGTGCCGTCTATGGTGAACTGGTGACATTTGATACAGGGACATCTGGCATGGTGATGAATCTGGGACGTGACAGTGTAGGTGTGGTGCTTCTAGGCAGTGAAGAAGGCGTACAGGAAGGAACTGTGGTCACACGCACAGGGCGTGCAGCTGATATTCCAGTAGGAGATGGCTTGATTGGTCGTGTGGTGGATGTGCTGGGACGTCCTATTGATGGACTGGGTGAGATTCCAAGCAGTGAGACAAGACCAATTGAGCATGAAGCCAGTGGCGTGGTCACAAGAGAGCCAGTGAATGTACCCCTTCAGACAGGCATTATGGCAATTGATGCGATGGTTCCCATTGGCAGAGGACAACGTGAGCTAATTATTGGAGACAGACAGACTGGCAAGACTGCCATTGCAGTGGATACCATCCTCAATCAGAAAGGAAAGGATGTCATCTGTATCTATGTAGCCATTGGACAGAAGGCAAGTACAGTGGCACGAATTCAGAACACACTTAAAACACATGGAGCCATGGACTATTCTATCATTGTGTCCTCCACTGCCAGTGAATCCGCTCCCATGCAGTATATTGCACCCTACTCCGGTGCTGCCATTGGGGAGTATTTCATGAGCAAGGGAAAAGATGTATTGATTGTCTATGACGATCTATCCAAACATGCGGTGGCATATCGTGCATTGTCCCTATTGCTGAAGCGTTCCCCTGGACGTGAGGCATATCCCGGCGATGTGTTCTATCTCCACTCCAGATTGTTGGAACGGGCATGCCGTCTGACCAAAGAGTATGGAGGCGGCTCCATGACTGCACTGCCTATCATTGAGACACAGGCAGGGGATGTATCAGCCTATATTCCCACCAATGTGATTTCCATTACAGATGGTCAGATTTATTTGGAAAGTGACCTGTTCTTTGCAGGACAACGACCTGCCGTCAACGTGGGCTTGTCCGTATCCCGTGTGGGTGGTGCAGCCCAGACAAAGGCAATCAAAAAGACAGCGGGCACCCTGCGCATTGATTTGGCACGTTTTCGTGAATTAGAGGTATTCACACAGTTTGCTTCTGATTTGGATCGAGCCACACAACAGGCACTGGACCATGGAAAACGGCTTTTGGAGTTGCTCAAACAGCCTCTTTATCACCCACTGCCTGTCAGTCATCAGGCAATCATCCTCTATACAGCTACCAATGGTCTATTGGATGATGTGCCATTGGACAAGGTGCGCTCCTTTGCAGAAGATGTGGTACATGAGATGTTGCGGGAACATGAAAAAGAAGTGACAGAGGTGGATGAGACAGGGGTACTCAGTGCAACTACATCTGAAACCATCCGCACAGTGGTGGAACGACTGAAAAAGCAGGTGAACGCCTGATGGCAAGCATGAAGGAAATTCGCAACCACATGAAAAGTGTGGAGCAGACGTTGAAAATTACCAATGCCATGTATCTCATTTCCTCCGCAAATCTCCGGAAAGCAAGACAGCAACTCAATGATGTGGAGCCATATTTTGAGAAAATTGAAAGCACCATCTCAGATATCCTCTACCACTCCCCAGAAATTGAGCATGTATTTTTTGATAAGCGACCAGAAGTGCCAGCGGAGAAACGTACAACCGGATTTATTGTAGTCACAGGGGATAAGGGGCTGGCAGGGGCTTATAACCACAATGTGATTAAATTGGCAGAGCAGAAGATGAAACAGTGTGCCAATGTGAAACTGTTTGTGGTAGGACAGGCTGGGCGTACCTATTTTCAGGAACATGGGATGGAGATTGATACAGAATTCCTCTATACAGCCCAAAATCCAACGGTAACACGCTCCAGAGACATTGGAGAACTGATGCTGGACCGGTTTTTGGAGGGCAGCCTAGATGAGGTGTATTTGATTTTTACCAAAATGATGGATTCCTTTCATATGGAGACATTGTGCCATAAATTACTACCCCTTGACCCAAAGGTATTTAAAAAGTATCAAGAGGATACCCATTATCGCCAGCATGTCAGCTATGTGCCATCTACAAAGGCAGTGATGAATCGCCTCGTACCGGGGTATGTGAAAGGGGATATTTTTGGGGCGCTGGTGGAGTCCTATTGCTCGGAACAAAATTCCCGTATGACTGCTATGAAGTCCTCCAGCGACAATGCCAGGGATATGTTGCAGAGCCTTCGTTTATCATATAACCGTGCCAGACAGGCTGCCATTACCCAGGAAATTACAGAGGTGGTCGGCGGCGCACAGGCGGCACAATAGAGGAGGGATCTAGGTGAACAAAGGGAAAATCGTACAGGTCATGGGACCTGTAGTAGATGTAGAATTTCAAACCACTTTGCCACAGATTAAGGAAGCACTGGAAGTGGAGCGGGATGGCAATCGGCAAGTGATGGAAGTTGCTCAACATGTTGGTGGTAATACCGTGCGCTGCATTATGCTCTCCCCCAGTGAAGGTTTGGGACGGGGTATGGAAGTGACCGCCATAGGAAAGCCCATCTCAGTGCCAGTAGGTGAAGGTGTACTGGGGCGTATGTTCAATGTGTTGGGTGATGTGATCGATGGGGGAGAACCAGTCAAAGAGGCAGAGCAGTGGAGCATCCATCGAAAGCCACCAGCATTTGAGACACAGCGTCCAGTGGTGGATATTTTTGAAACTGGAATTAAGGTTATAGATTTGTTGGCTCCCTACGCAAAGGGTGGTAAAATTGGTCTGTTCGGTGGTGCAGGTGTGGGAAAGACCGTTCTCATTCAGGAACTCATTCACAACATTGCCACAGAGCATGGAGGATACTCTATTTTCACCGGCGTAGGAGAGCGCACCCGTGAGGGCAATGACCTATGGCGTGAAATGAAAGAGTCCGGCGTCATTGAAAAAACGGCTCTGGTGTTTGGGCAGATGAATGAGCCACCAGGAGCCAGAATGCGTGTAGCTCTGACAGGTCTGACTATGGCAGAGTATTTTCGAGACAAACAACAGCAGGATGTACTGCTATTTATTGATAATATTTTTCGTTATGTGCAGGCCGGTTCTGAAGTTTCCGCACTGATGGGGCGTATGCCTTCAGCCGTTGGCTATCAACCCACCCTTGCCAATGAGATGGGTGCATTACAGGAGCGGATTACTTCCACCAAAAGTGGTTCGATTACATCGGTACAGGCAGTTTATGTGCCAGCAGACGATTTGACCGACCCAGCACCTGCCACAACATTTGCCCATTTGGATGCCACAACCGTGCTGTCCCGTAAGATTGTGGAACAGGGTATTTATCCAGCCGTTGACCCATTGGAGTCCACCTCCCGTATTTTGGAACCAGATGTGGTGGGAGAGAGACATTATCGAATTGCACGCAGTACACAGGAACTGTTACAGCGTTATCGAGAATTACAGGATATCATTGCCATTTTAGGTATGGAAGAACTTTCTGAAGAAGATCGCCGAACCGTGGAACGTGCAAGACGGATTCAGCAATTCTTCTCTCAGCCCTTCTCTGTGGCAGAGCAGTTTACTGGACTGGAAGGGCGATATGTTAAGCTGGAGGATACACTGCGCTCCTTTGAAGTCATTTTAAGCGGGGAAGCAGACCACTATCCAGAAGCGGCATTCAGCAATGTAGGAACCATTGATGAGGTGATTGAAAAGGCAAAGCAGATGGGAGCGGTGTAAAATGGACAATCCAAAACACTTTTGTCTGGAAATTATCACACCCACAAAACAGTTTTACACAGGACCTGCCAAAGCCCTGATTTTGCCAGCAGTGGACGGGCAGATGGGAGTCTATGCCAATCATGAGCCAGTTGTTACAGCCATTGAGCCTGGACAGCTCTACTATCAGGTAGACGAGGAATGGGAACATGTGGTAGTAGGAGCAGGATTTGCAGAAATTAAACCAGATTGTGCAATCTTATTGGTGAGTACCGCAGAGCGACCGGAGGAAATTGACTTTAACCGTGCACAGGAGGCAAAAAAGCGGGCTGAGGAACGGTTGAGACAAAAGCAGAGCATTCATGAATACTACCATTCCAAAGCGGCATTAGCACGGGCAATGGCAAGACTGAAAACAAGAAAATAGATGGTACAAGATTGTTTGTATCAAAACCACAGGAATGGTTCCATATGACAAGGGAGCCTTTCTGTGGTTTTCCTATTTTCAAAGTTGCTTTTTATCAATGGCAATATTATAATGACAATCAGTTGGTGGATTCTATCATATTCATCAGACAGCATATGACAATCAAACAAAATAATCTGTAGTATCATAGAAACAGTATTATTGTAATAGGATGGTAAAGCGACAGCCTGTAGAAAGTGAGGAATGCAGATGAAACAACAGAATCATAAAAAATATGCAATCATAGGGGCAGGCATTGCAACAACTGCCTTAACTGCTGCACTGCTCTGGGGGAATTGTGCCATTACAGTGACCAATTACACACTAACATCTTCAAAGTTGCCAGAAGCATTTGAACATTATCGTATTGTTCAGGTATCTGACCTCCATAATACAGCATTTGGGAAAGATAATCAGACATTACTGAAAAAAATACAGGAAGCAAAACCGGATAGTATTGTGATCACAGGAGATCTGATTGATTCCCGTCGCACCAATTTGGAAGTTGCCCTTGCGTTTGCTGCCTGTGCAGTGGAAATTGCCCCATGTTACTATGTAGCAGGAAACCACGAGTCCAGAATTGATGCCGTTCCAGAGCTGCGAGAGGGTCTTGAGGAATTGGGTGTACAAATACTGGCGAATGAGTGGTTATCTATTGAAAAGGATGGGCAATATATTCAGATTGCAGGTATTTTTGACCCTAAATTCTATGCACAGGAAGTAAAACCGGAAGTTGTGCAAAAATTACTCGCAAAGGCGTTGCCACCAGATGGATATACCATTCTTTTGGCACATCGACCAGAATATTTTGACGTTTATGCAGAACAGGGAGTAGATTTGGTATTTTGTGGTCATGCCCACGGCGGGCAAATGCGGCTTCCCGTTGTGGGTGGGCTGTATGCTCCCGGTCAAGGTGTGCTTCCCACTTATGATGCTGGTCTGTTCCAGCAGAAAGACACCACTATGGTAGTGAGCCGAGGTCTGGGAAACAGTCTGTTTCCTTTGCGTGTTAACAACCGTCCAGAGTTGGTGGTGGTGGAACTTCGTTGTGAATAAGAACAGAAAGTCTCTGAAGGTGATTCAGAGGCTTTCTTTTTTCTTGACAGTGAAGTGTACTATTGATATAATACAGTTAGAAAGTGTATTATTCTTATAATACACTAAGACGGGAGGAGGTGCTTTATGGTTTCCTTTGAAGATATGAAGTTGGAGGAAGGCAGTCCCATTTATTTGCAAATTATCCACCATTTAAAAATGGGAATTGCAGCCGGAACAGTGCAGGATGGAGAGGAGTTGCCATCCAGACGTACCTTATCAGCCCTGTTGGGTGTCAATCCCAACACCATACAAAAAGCATTTCGTATATTGGAGGAGGAGGGGTTGATTGTGTCTCATGTAGGGGCAAAAAGTTTTGTGTCAGTGACCAGAGAGCAGGTACAGCGTTTGGAGCAACAGTTGCCAGATACCCATGCCAGACAGTTTATCAAACAAATGCAGGCAATGGGTTTGAGTTGTACACAGGTGGTAGGACTGGTAGAACGACTATGGAAGGAGGAAGTTTGAGATGAAACGACAGATTTCATTACTCTATTTACATGCCCGCCATTCATTGCAGTGGGTGGTTATGATATTGGGTGTCATGGCAGTGATACAGTTGGGGGTTGCCTATGGAACTTTGAGAGCAGATTCAGCAATCGACTTAGAAACACTGTTGGATGGTCGTTTTTTTCGCTGGGCAGGTGGCATTGCATTGACGGGGGTGGTAGCCACTGTGACCTATTTGTGCAGTGGTTCTGGGATTTATTACACTATGGAGCGGTTGCCGGTGCCAAAGTGGACCATAAAATGGTGGTTTGTGTTGTATGGTGTGTTGGTGATGCTGTTGTGCTGGGCTGTGCAGTTATTGGTGGTATTGCTGGTTTGTGTCGGTTATCAGCATATGGCAGCCATAGAAATGATACATACCCAGACGGTATTGATAGCCAGCTATTTCAGTTATTATTTCCATCGTCTGATGCCATTGGCAGATACAGTCAGTCTGGTGTCTACTGTGGTGCTTTACCTCTGTCTGGGAATTGGTTCTGGTTTGGGGGCTGTGTCCGTTTGGTATGGTAAACGTCCCATTGGAATTTTGATTGTGGCACTGTGTACTGGATTTGAGTTTGGCAGTATCGGAAGCGATGTACTAGGAAAGGCGTTAAGTGGCTTGGCGTTCTGTCTGGTCTTTATGATGACAGCAAAACTGACCGAAATGAGAGGGGAGGGGAAAACATGAATGGGATTGCAAGATGGATTCCAGTAGGAGCTGACCCAAGATGGGCAAAACGGGCGATTCTGCTTGGGCTGGTGGCTGGACTTGTTGTGAATTGTGACTATCTCTTCCGTTATCTATCAGCAAGGGAAGCACTGTATACCGTTCGGGGAGGAGTTCGAGAGCTCACAGACAGAATCATAGAACCATTTCAAGTGCTGTTGGGGCGTGGATTGTATGGTTGTTGGATGGCAGCACTTGCCATGGTGGTATTGGGGTGGTACTATTGGCAGATGCACCACAGAGAAAGCAAAAGTGTCTATCTGATGCGTCGACTTCCTAACCCATATGAGTATCCAAGACGATGTCTTTCCCTTCCCGTGTTTGGAATGATTCTCTTTTTGGTAGAGGGCTTTCTGTTGTGGCAGATAGATTTTCTCATCTACTGGCTTGGAACGCCGTCTACCAATCTGCCACCAGTATCATGGACTGCACTTTGGAGTATTTGGTAAGGAGGGATTTTCCATGTTGGAATTAAAACAGGTGACGAAACAGTATTGGAAGAAAACAGCATTGAAAGAAATCAATCTCACCTTGCATCAAGGGGAAATTGTGGGACTGTTTGGAGAAAATGGGGCAGGGAAAACCACATTGATGAAATGTATCTTAAATTTTTTGCCCTATCAGGGAGAGATTTTACTGGATGGGCAACCAATCACCTACAAAAATATAGAAAAGTTCAGTTTTGCCACATGTGAGCACTCCTTTTTTCCCAATTTGACCCCACAGGCACACAAAGAATTTTATCAGGGACAGTTTCCAACCTTTCGGAACAAGCGGTTTGATGCTTTGATGGACTTTTTCCAGCTACCCATGAGACAGATGGTAGGGCGGTTTTCCACCGGGCAGAAAAACCAGTTTGAGGTGATTCTGGCGCTCAGTCAGGGAGCGGACTATATTTTGATGGATGAACCATTTGCAGGAAATGACGTGTTCAATCGGGAAGATTTCTACAAGGTGCTGCTGGGCATATTGGAGCCAACAGAAACCGTATTGCTGTCTACTCATCTGTTGGAGGAAGTCAGTGAGTTTATCAGTCGGGCAGTATTACTCCATCAGGGCAGTATTCTGGGGGATGTGTCCACCTTAGAACTGGATGAGCAGGGCTTAAATGTGTTGGACTATGTGAAACAGACCTATCACTATCAGGCAGACCGAGTGAGTAAGGCATTGAAGGAGCTGACAGGAGAGGAGGAGTGACCTGTGAAAAAGACCTTATCTCTTTTGTTGACCTTGGTTTTCATCAGTATTTTGATTCTGACTGGGGGTGCCATGTGGGTCAATCACACAGAAACAGAGATTTCCTATACAGAGGAAGTGAAGTTTGGCGACAGCAGTGCAGCACAAAATTTTTCCATCCGCAGCTTAACCACAGCAGATGGGCATTTACATTGGGATACGGTTCTGACATTGGGAGAAAACCCCACATGGAATACAGATTTCTCATTTACTAGTCGAAATACACGATATCGTAACCCAATCGAACCATATTTGAATTTATATCTGCGAAGTAATGTGGGTATGTCCAGCAGCGGTGGATTGGAGAAAATAGAACAACATACAGAACTTGCATTTTTGGCAAAAGCCATTGAGGAGGTAGCAAGCCGTACCCAAGCCGGAGAACTGGAACACACAGAAACTTTGCCCCTTGCCCAATATATGGATTATTTTTCTGTGGGATTGGATAGCATTTCCTGGTCTCCAAATAAAAATGAACCATTTTGGTATACAGAGTGGCCGGAAGCAGACCAGTTTTTTCAAATTCCAGTGGGAGAGCAGCAAGTGAGAATTTCCGTTGGGAAAGGCGCAAATGGTGAGATTTATGATGTATCCTATGAAATTTATAATGCACCATTTCTGAACTGCATCACATTGCCCAGTCAGGATGGTGGCTGGTATATGCTATACAGTGGGGAAGATGAAAAAGGAAATCCCTTAATGAGTGTACCAAAACATGGATTGTATGATTTACCAATCATTGATGTAGGAGACGGGGTACAGAGAATTGACACAGAACATATTCAATTGTTGTACCAAGTGGAAAAAGGGAGAACGATGTTTTTCACAGATTCCGGCAGAAAACTGCTGCTCCAGTCTGGAAGTGGCTTTGGGGATCAGATTACTGTTTTGGATATAGCCACCATGCAGCCCATACAGACCATTTCTTTGGATGAAAAATATCAGCAGGGCAGTGAAAATTTGTATGTCAAAAATGACTATTTTGTTCGGATTTGTGACCAGACCAGAACAGAGGGGGAAAAAGAGGTCCTTTCCGCCCAGTTTGTTCAGGTGTGGGAGCTGGGAACAGATGGGCAATTTTATAAAACCATTGACTGCGATATCAATGAAACAGGACTGGAAACCTACTATTGGCAGGATGTCATCTACAATGGGGAAAAACTGATGTTGTGTCGATATGAAGATATCTATACAGACCCAAGTATCCAGGTGGCAGTGTGTGACCCAGAAGGACTGCAATATGCAGCATGGTGGAGAAACAGCCAGAGAGACCAGAATGTCAATGTGGAAAACAATGAGCCATTGCTGACAGTGCGAAACTAAATGTATGGGATGTGGTATCACAATACCACATCCCATGTTTTATACAGAACAAACAAAAAATTTATTTTATTTTCGTGTTTTATTATATCAAATTGACATACATTGTTGTGCGTGATATACTTCAATCAAAATCAGAAGGGGTGAGGACAGTGGAACAACTTGCTCAAAGAATCCTTTATATGCTGCTTGAATACGCTCCAGAGCGATATATCAGAGAGAAAGAAAATGGAGACACCATATTACCCGTTTTACTGGCAGGTTCAGAAGAATGCTTGCTGCTGATTCTGAAAAAGTTGTTTCCACAGATCCAGAGATATCACCCTGATGTGTTGGTGTTGACGGAGTGCGGCAAACATTTTCTGAGCCGATTGCTGGATATGGCTCCTGCCTTGGGTGACTTTGTACAGGTACAGTGTGAGAGGAAAATCCTGACAAAACCTAAGTCACCTATGTGCCAATTACACATTCAATCCATCCAAAATGGCAGCCCACAACAGGGAATACATTGGCTCAAGGAGAGAAGTTATATCATTGTGGAGGAGGGGATGGAGGAGGTATGTAAGCCGACAGAGAAAATGGAGCAAGAAAAAATGCCCTGTTTTTTTGCCATGATACAAACAACAGGGCAGATTCAAATAGAAACACATGGAGAAACGAAGAAAGAACTGTCTGTGGAAAAACAACAGGAGTATCATGCCCTCCTTCGCCGTCTTGCATCCAATTTGTTCTATGTCTATCAGAGAAACATGAGGACTGCCACCACGGCACAGGAGCAATCCCATATGATGGAAGACCCCTATCATGCGGAAGCAAATATGGAGGCAGCTGTCTACCTCCTGCAAACATTGGGGTATTGCCATATCCACAACCCAAATCTCTATCAGGCAGCACAGGAATTTTCCAATCGAATCAAGCGCAAACCTGAGCTAATCGAGGAATTGGCTTGTCAGGAACACAATCGTTGGGTGCTGGGCAAAGTATTGGATGGGTACACACCATTTGATTCCCTAGATGAAATCTATCAGTCTACCACGGTGACCAACCGAGACAAAAAGAGAAAAAAACACTGCTTTTTGTTGCCATGTAGTGCAAACAGCCACTTGACAGAGGAAGACTGGGAGCATCCAGATAAACCAAGAATGGAACTGGATTTGTGTGACTGTCAATCATTGGCTGTCCATGTAAAATGTGGGCAGCTTGCAGCAGCACAGAAAAAGGAAATAGAAGCACTGTTGTACACCATACAGAGATGTTTTGAACGGAATACTGCACTGTATCAATTAGCCAATCAGCTTCGGCTGGGTGTACAACAGCTTTGGCAAGGAAAGATGAGTGCCATTTCCCTCTATCAAAAACTGTGGCAGAACCTGTGGGAGCTGATGAAAAGAACCCAAGAGAGAATGGAAACAGCGCAATGCAGAATGGAACAGCTTCGGGAAAAAATGGTGCCACTTTTGGAGTATGTGGCAAAAAATGATTATAAAGAACATAACCGCAGTTCCATCCGGATGATTCCATTTATTTTAACAAGATATGCACCTGTTACGGTGATAAAACTATGGACAGACAGGGCATGGGATAATCTCTATGCTGTGTGGCATTTGGAGCCAGCTCAGGTGCATTTTTTGGCAGTGGCAAACAATCGGGATGAGGTCTACCAAATTGCATCGGAATGGAATGATATTTTTTATTTCCTGTCACAACAGCTCTCGCCACCCCAGGTAGGGTGCCATATTTTGGTGCCAGCAAATCGAAAAAAGGTTGCACAAAAAGAACTGGAGAGGACCCATTGCCAGTGCTGTTTTCTACACGACATGAGAGAATTTTCCAAAGATGGGTGCAGGGAAGTAGTGGAACAGATGGGACTAACAGGAGACTATATAGATGTGACAGGTGCAGACCCGATTTTGACTACATCTGTGTTAAAATGGAATCAAAGTAAACAGTTGGGTGTATTTTATGTTCGGGCTGGTCAATTTGTGAATATTGAACATGCAGGAGCGTTGTCTTATACCCCATGTAACCGACCACTCAGCATACAGGATATGTTTTTGGTATCAGGGGCGCAACTGGTAAGCTGTGAAAGTGCCACTTTGACAGAGCTAGCCTCTGTCTATCAACATCTTTGGAAAGTGGCTAGGAAAATACCAGACTGGACCCAGTTTTGCAGTGCAGTGGCAAAGGCATATAAAGACTCCAAAAGCTGGGCACATCCCTGTCTGGTGGAGGGGCTGGTTTGTACCAGAGAGACAAAAAAGGAGTATAGAGAAACTGTGTCCATGTTGGCAAAACAGGGGTTGATTCAACATGTGAAGATACATGGGCAGATGATTTCATTTTCTTTTGCATCCTGTGAAATAGCAGAGTGTTTTCAGAAAAGCGGAACTGTTTTGGAGCGGTATCTCTATTATACAGCACTGTTAGAAGGGCATTTTGATGATGTAGCTATGGGATTCCAGTTTTCCCACAGCCGCAGCCGGAGTTCGGCACAAAATGAAATTGATGTGATTTGCATCAGAGGGGATGTGTCCCTGTTTATCTCAGCCAAGCTGGTTTCCCGCAGGCAGTTGACACAAAGTAACCACTTGAACTATATCCTGTATGAAATTTCACTGCTAGCACAGGAGTTTGGGATTCACGCCATTCCAGTGCTTGCAGCTCCATCTGTCAATCAATATGTAGTGGATGATGGGACAGGGGAGTTGGTACTCAGCCAAGAGGTAGAGGCAGCCAAAAGACGGGGTGTTATTTTATTAGGACATGAGTGTTTTGAGCCTGGTATACTGGCACAGGTATTAGATGCCATTGCAGATGGGGATGAGAAGTGGTACCGTTTGCTCAAAGCACAACATCAAAACACCAAAAAGCATGGAACATTGAAAAAGAAGCAACACAAATAAAGGGATGGAGGGATGTGTTCGGTTTCAGATATAGGCAAAATAGAAGAAATTGCAAGAAATTGTAGACAGAAAAGTTTGGAGGAAGTCACTATTATGTAAGAGGGACGGACTGTGGTATGATAACCTCTGTTCCAAGTAGAAAAGGAAGTTCGAAAGGAGAAACGTGATTATGCCACAAAATAAAAGAGAAAGTTTAATTTACACCGTCCTGATGTGTTTTGTGATGGTGTTTTGGATGAGTTACTATAATGTAATTCTGATGTACGGCGGTTTTAGTACAGAAGTTTTGGCAGCAGGGTGGTTGGGATTTCCCTTTGCCTATGTTTTTGCTATGTGCTGCGACTGGTTTCTGATTTCCAAGCTGGCGAATGGGTAACATTCCGCTATCTTGTGAAACCGAAAGACCCTACATTGAAAAAAGTGGTCTGTGTGTCCTGCTGTATGGTTGTTCCTATGGTAGTAATCATGTCCCTGTATGGAGCCTGTGAAGGGGCAGTGCATACAGGGGCTTGGGGCAGTGTACCTATGAACTGGTTGCTGAACATACCAAAGAACTTTATCATGGCTTTGCCATTCCAGCTATTGGTGGCAGGACCCCCTGGTCCGTTTCCTGTTCCGTACTGCTTTTCCAGAGGGAAAGGTACTGGCGTAAAACAGAAGAAGAGCAAGCAAAAGAAACTTACCTTTTCTTGCTCTTTTTATTGGTAAAATAGCAAAATTGCATCCGTTATGGAATTTATGATGATGGGTGTCATGGTGTATATGCAAGGCTCTTTAGGAAGAATATGAAGATATGGTTGGAAAATTTTGCACAAACGGCAAAGTTGTATCACATTTTTCTTGTGCGATACATAAAATCGCACCATATCCTATTGTAATTGGCTTTTATATCTATTATAACACCGAAGAATTGTGTTGGTTTGTGTTGTGCTCCGTTGGTATGTTGTGTGCTACCAAATCATAAACAACAGCGGGCAGTTCACAAATACATTTGGCTTGCCAAATGGGGCAATTCTAAAGATTTAAGATCAGAATGGAGAAGATGAAACATGAAAAAACGTATTCTTGCCTTGTTATCTATGGCATGCCTGGTAGTATCCCTGGCTGCTTGCAGCAGCAATACTACACAAGAAGGAACAACTTCTGGCGAAACCGCAGGGTCTTCCGGGTCTGCTGCTGTTTCCTCTGAAGGAGCATCTTCTGTTTCCTCTGAGGCATCCAGCAGCGATATGCCTTCTTTGGAAGAATCTTTCGCTACTGATGCAGAAGAGGTTCAAAGTATGTTGGATGCTGTCCAGGCACAGTATGCAGATCAGGGTATCAGCGTAGATCTGTATGCTGAAGGTGATGAGATGCATTATGACTTCACCATTGAAAGTGCTATAAGCACAGAAGAAGAACGTTCTGTTATGACAGAGGCTCTGAAGGCTGGCACAGAGGCAACTGGTCAAACTTATTATGATCTCGCTGCATCTGTAAAGGAGAGCGTTTCCAACGATGTTGTTGTTGTGGTACTTACATTCTTTGACAGCGAAGGCAATGAGCTGTACACCCAGTCCTTCTCTTCTGCTGACGCAGCAGCAGAATAAGATTTCTTTTTGACGCCGTTTCAAACGGCGTCTTTTTTATCTCCATAAAACCACTAGAATGGGTATCCTATGTTTATTTCAGAAAAAGGAAGCCTAGTTCTGCCGGATTGGGCTGCTGATCTGTGTATTTGCCATCTACTATGTGCTACTGCAATCCCTAGAAGGTCTGGAACAGCAGACCGCCTTGCGGCAGCGGCTGATTTTTGAATCCCGTCTATTGAAGGATCAGATTACTGAACAGAAAAACACAGTGAGCTGATGGTGGAGTATATGGAAGGGCTGCGGCGGCAATGCCACAACCTGTGCCACCAGCTCACCGCCATCCGGGGGTTGGTCGGGACAGGCAACCCTCAGTTAAAGACATACATAGAGATTCCTTTGCCTTAGCAGTGGTGTGCATCTTGGCATCCTGACCATCATCATGGATAACGAGCTTTGATGGACAACTGGAGCAAGAGGAGGGGAAACTTTACCCCAGTAAACGGAACGACTTCGGAGTGGGTCTCAGTTCTATCCAGGTGGTGTCCCGCAATCACGGTGGGGATGCCCGATTTGAAGCAAAAGGAACCTCTTTTCTGTCCTCGATGTATGTAAAGCTGTAAGCATACAGAAACTGAAAAGGAATACCAGTGTCTATACACTCAGTCTGCAGAGGGAAAATCCTGCTATGATTTTTCCCTCTACTTTGTTTAGGGTAGTGCTTCCAAACCTGTTGAATACAGAATTTCATTCTGCGAACGTGCGCGTGATGGAAGCTTTTGGCTATGGTCGGCTTACCGCTGAAAGGCAAGAATGAGAAGAACGGCATAGCTTTGGCTATGCCGTTCTTTTTTGCCCCACACTGTTTTATTGGCAGACCCCTTTGTGGCTGCATTTATTTTTTGCAATACCATTCTATTTTTTGGATAGGGAACGTAGAAAATGCTTTTGTTCTTGTGATATTCTATGACTATCGACTGCTTTTTGAATACCCATCCGCTCAATTTGAGGGGAGAGACGGTGTTGGGTAAAATAGGGCAGTGTGTGTTCTGGCTGTTTTACCAGAGCTTCTGCAAAGTACCAAGCCACCATCATATGTACATAATAATCTGAGTGTTCCACACAGGCAGCCCATTCCAGATAGTCTGGAGAGAAGGTATCTTCCAAATAGTGCCGTAAAAGTACCCCAAGTGCAAAACGTATGGTGTAGGTGTGTTCACTGTGAAGCCATTGTTGTATCTGGGTGGGAAGTTGGAAGGGGTGCATTTGAAAAATTTTGGGGTTTAGCAAATCACAGGTAGCCCAATTATCCACATAGGGCAAAAAGGCATCAAGAGCCAGTATGGTTTGGGGATAGTCTGCAATCCCACACAGTAAAAGACCATGTAAATTGTTTTCCTCTAAATAGGTATGGGGCAGTTGTTGCATAAATTGGGAAGCGGCTTCTGTTCCATTCCACCGCTTTGCCAGTTTACGCAGGGCAGGCATTCTGACACCAATGATAAACTCTGGGGAGAGTGTGGGGATGAGTTTGGATTGAAATGCCTGATATGTTTTGTCCTGTAATGTAAAAAGTGCCTGTTGTATTCCAGTTGGTTGTTGCTTCATCTGTTTCACCCTATCTCAGACGGTCAATCAATCGACCGCCATGTTCTTTTAGCCAAGTGCGATGGATTTGGTACTCTGGTATGATATGGGCAACCTCTTGCCAGAAAAGGGCAGAGTGATTCATCTGTTTGCGATGGCAAAGTTCATGTACCACCACATAGTCCAATACAGGGGCAGGGCAAGCCATCAGTACACAATTAAAGCGAAGGTTTCCAGTGCTGGAACAGCTTCCCCAACGGGAACGCTGGGTTCCAATGGATATTTTTTGGTAGTCTACCCCAAGGATGGGGGCAAAATGTGCCACCCGTTCCGGGATGTATTGTTGTGCCTGATGAATCAAAGCATCCAGTTCTGCTTTTGTCCATTTTGGTTGTGCTTCCATCTGGTTAGCCTGTAG
The DNA here is from genome assembly GCA_944383165.1 of uncultured Oscillospiraceae bacterium. Taxonomy (GTDB): domain Bacteria; phylum Bacillota; class Clostridia; order Oscillospirales; family Oscillospiraceae; genus Lawsonibacter. The sequence goes on along the minus strand of CALWON010000006.1, from coordinate 29,233 downwards.
ATGGGCAAGATGGGATTGAATCCATTTCTGTTTTTTCTCGAAAAAAGCCTGTATTTTCTCGTTGGGCATTTGAATGGGTGCCCGTACAATGACCTGTGCATTGGAATGGATTTCAATGGAAATGCTTTTTCTTCGGCTGCGAATCAGTGTAAAATCCATATTGCCTCCCTTTGACTATCAGATTGTTGTTATGATTCAGTATAGCAAGGAGCAGGATGGAAGGCAAGCCTTTGCTTCAAAGAGATTGGACAGACAAAAATGCTCCACCAATGGGACTGGTAGGAGCACTTGTTGCATTATTCAGCATGATGTCCATATCTGTGTTGATGACCATAACCCTGTTGATACCCAGATCCATTTGGGGCCTCATTTTCCTGCTGGTTGAGCAGTTGTTGAAGTTCTTTCATGGTCATCTGTTTTACATCATCAAGAGAAATAGAAATATTCTGAGTTTGCAATTCCAAATAGAGCCTATATTTACCATAAGAAAGCCCAAGATTGTGTGCTTGCGCTACTTCATCCGAAGTAATACCATAGCAGTAGGCGTTTTCATGTTGACAAATACATTCAGACACATAGTCCAATATGACTTCACCTTGTTGGTCATCCAGCTCAACAACAGCCACAGACAGCAACTGGTCTTCAGAAAGACAGGTGGTCACCATATCACTGTCCATAATCGTCTCAAACGCACTGGTATAAGATTGATGGAGTACATCCAATGTCTGCAATAGGGCTTCTCCATCTTCATTGAATGCTTTCAGGTCAATAACACGGTCAAAACGGTTGATGGATAGCTCAATGGATGGGTTGATATCAATACTTAAAATAGAGGTCGGCGTAAAATACAACCAAGACCCATATAGGGTGAGACACAATAGGCAACAGGCTGCAAGCACTGGACGCATACATTTTCTGAGTCCAATTTGCTTTCTGACTGCTTGACGTGTCCGTTCTTTTAATGCAGGTTCAGCCTGGATTTGTGTCATGGCTTCCACAAATTGCCGTTCCACTGTGCCCACCTCCCAGTTCTTGTTTCAGCATCTGTCGTGCCCGATTGAGCATGGTGTATACTGTATTTACATTTTTGTGGAGGATAGTGCCAATTTGTGGGGCGGTATATCCTTCATAATAATGCAAATAAATCACACGCCGATACTGTTCTGGTAATTTTAGTACCGCTTCCATCAGCTCAGAATATTCTTCTGGTATGGTGGTACTGACTTGCTCTGATATGTCCTGTAATGAGGTAGTTTGTCGGCGGAAAAAGCTTTTAAGCAAGTCTTTACAGGCATTGATGGTTACACGGATGATCCACGCCTTTTCATGCTCTGGTGTTTCAAACAAAGCGGGATGGAGGACATATTTCAAAAAGACGGTTTGAAATATGTCCTCTGTATCTGCATGGTTTTTTAAATGAATCCAGCATAGTCGTTTTACGGTGTCTGAATACAATGTAATGGCCCGCTCCAACTCCGCCTCACTCCGCATCCCTGCATCATCCCCACCTGTATGTTATCTGGAGCAGTGTCGACCAGATCCACCGCATCCCCTGGTTCCCATATTGTCACAAATCCCATCTTGATTGGTATCGACGAAATTTACACCGCTGCCGTTGTCACCAGTCCCATAATAGTCACAGATCCCATCCTGGTTGTTATCTACAAAATTTTGACCGCAGCCGCTCCAATGGGAACTATAGGAATCGCAGATGCCATCCCCATTGCCATCTACGAAACGCTGCCCTCTGCCTGGATGCATGGCAAACGCACTGGTGATACCAACGCTCAACATCAATGCAACTGCTGCTGTGGAAAGTAAAATCTTTTTCATACTAGAATTCCTCCTTAAATATGGTACCTTTCTAGGTTCTTTCAATCATAATACGATTCAGGAGGACAAATCCATTCATCATAGAGAAAAAATTTTTTAACTTAATTTCTGGCGTAGCTCCAAAATATGCTGTTCAATTTTAGAAATGGTATCAGCAAAAACGGCATCACTTTGACCAGTTGGGTCATCCAACCCCCAATTTTCAGCATATTGGGAGGGAACGTGGGGACAGGATACATTACAGCCCATAAAAATAACAATGTCAGGAGTTGGAATATCAGAAATCAACTTATTGAACTGGGTTTTCTCCATATCAATTCCATAAATTTGTTTCATTATGCGTACTGCATCCGGGTTGATGTGGTTTTTCAGTTCTGTGCCGGCAGAGTAGCTTTCAAATACATCGGAAGCCAATTTTTTTCCCAGTGCCTCTGCAATCTGACTGCGACAGGAATTGTGAACACAGAGAAATGCAACTTTAGGCTTTCCCTCACACACAAGCTGAGGTTTATAGGTTTCATAGTGATAGTCTACATCCAATGTGCCATCATCTCCAAAATAGTGAATGGCTCCGCTGGGACACTGGCGTTCACAGCCATGACAGCCATGAATACATCCCATAGGGTACACAACATTGGGCTTGCCAGTGGTTTCATCTGGTTTGTATACACCATGTTTACACATGTCGTTACAAATCATACAACCAATACATTTGGCATCATCAACGACAGGATACCATCCCTTGCTCATAGTCGAAAACCTCCTGACTGTTGTCTTATTGTGGCTGACAGACAGTTTTTTTCAATATGGCTTCCACAGCCGCTACACCCAATACTCGACCTGTGGCAACAACCTGTCCATTCACCATCAGAGCAGGGGTACGCATAACCCCATAGCTGGCAATTTTGACCATATCCTGAACATATTCCACCTGTACAGACAGTCCAAGATTGCTAACAGCCTGTTGGGTATGCTCTAACAATGTGTGGCAGGATGAACAGCCGGTGCCCAATACCTGAATAGAGGTAATTGGGGAACTATTACAGGAACAAGTTTGTGATTCTTGCTGGACTGGTTCTGTATTTGTTCCACACTGACAACTGCAAATAGGGGTACTTTCCTCTTTTTTCTTTCCAAATCCGAAAAATCCCATAGTAATAACCTCCAAAATAAATCGTTTATATAGTACATCAAATTAAGATGTGCTGTATTCCATTGAAAAAATAGCCAACAATTACAATTCCAATCACGCAAATTGAAATAAAGACTGCAAGCAACTGGGGCTTGACCGCCTTTTTCAACATAATCATAGAGGGGAGACTCAATGTAGTGACAGCCATCATAAAGGATAGGATGGTACCCAGCCCAGCCCCTTTATAAAGCAGTCCCTCTGCCACAGGAATGGTTCCAAAGATATCAGCATACATGGGAACTCCAACCACGGTGGCAAGGATCACCGCAAAGGGATTGTGACTACCTAATATGGTTTCTATCCACTGTTGTGGTATCATATTGTGAATCAGTGCCCCAATTCCAACCCCAATGAAAATATAAGGTGCTACCTTTTGAATGGTATGGAGCAGTTGCTCTTTGGCATACTGGAGCCGCTCTGTCCTTGTCATGGAATAGCCCTCTGTTTCTACATTGGGAGCTTGTTTGATAAAATCCTCCACATATCGCTCCATTCCCAGTTTTTGTAGCAGTGTACCACCGATGACCGCAATGACCAGTCCTAAAATCACATAGAGCACAGCCACTTTTCCGCCAAAAATGCTCATTAGCAAAACCAGAGAGCCCAAATCAACCATAGGGGAGGAGATTAAAAAAGAAAAGGTAACACCCACAGGAAGCCCTGCACTGGTAAACCCCATAAAAAGAGGAATGGATGAACAGGAGCAGAAGGGGGTCACTGTGCCCAACAGAGCAGAAACAACATTTGCTCCAATGCCTCAAAAGTTACCTAAAATTCGTTTGGTGCGTTCTGGCGGAAAGTAGCTTTGAATATAGGATATTCCAAAAATCAAGACAGACAACAGCACAAATATTTTGATGGTGTCATAGAGAAAAAATTGTATAACGCCGCCCAAAGTGGTATCTGGTGACAATCCCATAAGAGACAAGCCAGCCCCAATCAGTGAGTTTAGCCAGTGCATTCCTAAAACCTGATCTTGAAAGAAAGACCAAACCAAAGATAAAAATTCCATAAATACCCCTTTCTGAAACCAATAGTTCTAATTTTTTCGATTTGAATGTCAGGAAGAAAGCCATCATTCAAGATGGCTTTGTGATTCACATAGACAGGAATCAGAACAGACCGTTTTTTCCCGTGTTAAAGTTTGCAGTAGCTTCAAAGCATATTCACTGCCTTCTTCACTGATTTTGTAGTGAGTCCATTTTCCCTCAATACGACTGACCACAATTCCAGACTCACAGAGGATTTTCATATGATAAGATAGCGTAGATTGCCCAATTTTAAGGTTTTCTAACAAAACACAGGCACATTTTTCTCCACTACGTAACAGTTCGAGAATTTGCAGTCGATTGACATCGCAGAAGGCTTTGAATACCTTTGCATCAGCTTCATGGTCTCTCAAAAAAGAACCCCCTTTCAATACATCTATAATTTTCGATGTATCAGGAGTATAGCCCAATTTAGCTCAAAAGTCAAGAGGGTTGTAGAAGGAGATTCCAACAAAAAAATCTCCTTTTGAACATTGTCCGCTCAAAAGGAGAGATGGGCTATAAATTATCCACCCAATTCCATCATTTTGTGGATACAGGCTCCAGCTTTTTGTAATACGTCAGGGGAGAGGGTGATTTCTTCTCCACCTGTGCCCTGCATACAGTGATAGAGATCCATTAAAGTGGTCACTCTCATATCAGGGCAGGAGAGGGAAGGGGTTAAAGGATAGAATGATTTTTCAGGATACTCATATTGGAGGTGCTCCACAATGCTGTTTTCGGTGGCAATGATGAATTCAGTTGCAGGTGAGGTGCTGACATAGTTCATAATGGCAGTGGTGGAACCTACAAAATCTCCTGCTTCTGTCACTTCATGGGAACATTCTGGATGGACAAGAAGCAGTGCATTGGGATGGATTTTTTTTGCCTCTGCCACCTGCTCATATGTGGTATGTTTGTGGTAGGGACAGCCACCATCAAAAAAGACAAATTCCTTTTCTGGAAGTTGCTGCTGGACATAGTGCCCCAAATTGGGGTCAGGAATGAACAATAGTTTAATGTTTTCCAGTTTTCTGCAAATATCCACAGCGGAGGCAGACGTTACACACACATCACAGACGGTTTTCAACTGTGCGGTGGTGTTAATGTAGGCAACCACAGTGTGTTGAGGATATTGCTGTTTCAGTGCCAGTAAAGTATCCAAATCCATTTGCTCTGCCATTGGGCAGCCTGCAACGGGATTTGGTAAATACACATGCTTGTCAGGACACAAAATTTTGCAGGTTTCTGCCATAAAGCGGACACCACACATGATGATGTTGGAGTGGGTACTTTTGCTTGCCTGTACACTCAGCCCATAGGAGTCCCCGATATAGTCTGCGACTTCTAAAATAGGTTGGCTTTGATAGGCATGAGCTAAAATACAGATGTCTTTTTCCTGTTTCAGTCGAAGGATTTCTTCTTGCAGTGTATGTACCTTCATAGATATGGTCCCCTCTCTTACAGCCGGCGCAGATGTTTCATAGACAGGTCTAAAATGGGAGCGGAGTGGGTCAGAGCACCACTGGAAATATAGTCTACCCCAATATCTGCCAGTGCCTTTACATTTTCCAGTGTCACATTGCCAGAACATTCTGTCTCTGCTCGACCTGCAATCAGTGCAAGAGCCTGTTTCATCTGTTCCACAGACATATTATCCAAAAGAATAATATCAGCCCCCGCCTCTACGGCTTCTGCTACCTGTTCCAAAGTTTCCGTTTCTACCTCAATTTTTCGGACAAATGGGGCATATGCTCTGGTCATTTCTACTGCTTTTTGGATGCTTCCCGCTGCGCCAATGTGGTTATCCTTCAGCATAATGCCATCGGATAAATTGAATCGGTGGTTGTGACCACCTCCCACCTTGACTGCATATTTTTCAAAGATACGGAAATTTGGAGTGGTTTTTCTGGTATCCAACAACTTTGTATGGCTGCCTTCCAAGAACTTGACCACTTGGTTTGTGTAAGTTGCAATGCCGCTCATACGCTGCAAATAGTTCAGGGATACCCGCTCCCCGGAAAGTAAAACCCGAATATCGCCGGTTAAAATAGCAAGTTTATCCCCTTTTTTGACAAAATCCCCGTCTTGACAAAGAAATTCAACCTTTGTATTGGGGTCCAGCAGATGAAACACACGGGCAAATACAGTAAGCCCGGCAATGATACCATCCTGTTTGCAAATCAGGTCTACCGTACCTTGTACACTGTGGGGCATAATTGCATTAGTAGATACATCTTCTGTTGGAATGTCCTCCTGCAATGCCATCAAAATGATAGGGTCCACATTCAATTTCATAGTAATTTCATTCATGGTGATTCCACCTTTCAATTTCATTTAAAACCAAGCTGGCATACTGGGAAGCCAATTTATCTATATTTTGGTATGCCTCAAAATTGACAGAAAACTCTGTTGTTTCTGTGGGGTGTACTCCAAAAATAATATCATCTGCCGCACGTTTTGCAAAGACAATAGATTCTAAAAGGGAGTTGCTGGCAAGGCGGTTTTTGCCATGAATGCCATTGCAACTGGTTTCCCCACAGGCATAAAGCCCACGCATAGAGGTACGGCTGGCAAAATCTACTGCAATCCCACCCATAAGGTAGTGCTGCGCTGGAGCCACAGGAACAGGCTCTTTTCTGGCATCATATCCAGCTTTGAGACAGGCATCAAAGATGTTGGGGAAGTGCTCTAAAATGGTTCGTTCTCCCAGTGGTGTTAAATCCTCAAACACATGGTCTGATTTGTCCAGCTCCATTTGCTTGAAAATTGCCTGACTGAGAAGGTCTCTGGGTTGTAATTCATCTGTAAATCGCTGCCCAGCCTTGTTGAGCAGCAGAGCACCTTCTCCACGTACCGATTCAGAGATTAAAAATCTGCGTCCTTTTTCCTGTGTGTAAAGTGCAGTGGGGTGAATTTGGATGTAATTCAAATCTTTCATATGGATATGGTACTGGATTGCAATGGCAAGGGCATCCCCTGTCATATGTGGAAAACTGGTGGAATTTTGAAAAAGCCCGCCAATACCACCACATGCCAATACCACAAATGGAGCAGAAATGGTTTGAATTTTATGCTCAGATGTTTCCACAACAACACCGCCACATGTGGTGCCATCGGTCAATAAATCCAGTAATGTGGTATGTTCTTTCAGGGTAATATGACTGCACTCCCTGACACGCTGTAACAGAACAGAGCAAATTTCATGCCCAGTAATATCCTGATGGTATAAAATTCTTGGTTTTGAATGGGCACCCTCTCTGGTATATGCTAAGGTTCCATCTGGGTTTCTCTGAAATTGCACCCCATAGCGAATCAGGTCTCGCACTACATGGTTGGAGCTGCGCAAGACCAGTTCTACTGTCTTTGGATTGTTTTTATAGTGACCAGCCCGCATGGTGTCTTCATAGTAGTCTGGAAAGTCATCTTCCCCTCTCAGTACACAAATACCCCCCTGTGCCAGAAAGGAGTTTGCTTCTTCTGCTTTTTGTTTTGTGAAAATACATACCCGCATAGAATCTGGGAATTGTAGTGCACAGTAGAGACCAGCTACGCCGGTGCCTACAATGACAACATCATATTCCTCATTCATACACTCACCTGTTTCTTTTTTGGTTGTTTTATTGTATCATCTGTCACAATAAGTGTCAAGACACATATAAATATTGCGTTACTCCAGAATGGATTTTTACGTTGTCAATCCCAAAAGTGACTGATATAATACAGTACAAAGCGACAGCTTGATTTTGTGATAGGAAGGATTGTTTGTATGCCATGAAAAGGGAGTCCATCGTCATCCGGGATGCCTATGAAAATAACCTGAAACATGTCAATGTAGAGGTTCCCAAACACTGTTTGACTGTGTTTACAGGTGTTTCTGGTTCAGGAAAAAGCTCTCTGGTGCTGGATACCATTGCAGCCCAGTCCCGCAGAGAACTGAATGATACCTTTCCCAGCTTTGTGCAACACTATCTGCCAAAGTACGGCAGACCTCATGTAGGTTCCATTGAAAATTTGCCAGTTGCCATTGTGATTGACCAAAAAAAACCAGCTCCCAATCTACGTTCTACAGTAGGAACTTACACAGATACCTATGCACTGCTTCGGTTGCTGTTTTCACGGGTTGGAAAACCATTTGTTGGATATTCAGACACATTTTCCTTCAACCATCCACATGGGAGTTGTCCCCGCTGTGATGGTCTGGGGGAGGTAACAGAGCTGGATATTCATAAACTGGTGGATTTTGATAAATGTCTGAATGATCCTGGTGTCATTCACTATCCAACCTTTGAGCCAGGGCAGTGGAGGTGGATTCGATATGCTCGCAGTGGGCTGTTTGATTTGGATAAAAAAATCAGAGATTATTCCCCAGAGGAATTGGATCTGTTCCTCTATTCCCCTCAAATCAAACTGAAAGACCCACCGGCTGGTTGGCCAAAAACGGCAAAATATGAGGGGTTGGTACATCGTATGTACCGCAGTGTGCTTCACTCAGAGGAGGGGAAGCTACATGCCCAACAGGTGGCAGGGATGACCAGCCATATGGTTTGCCCAGACTGTGGTGGAGCGCGACTAAATCCCAAAGTGTTGGGTTGTACCATTCAAGGAAAAAATATTGCGCAGGTGTCTGCGTTGCCATTGGAGGAATTGTTGGGATGGTTGGAACAAATCACGGACCCTTTGGCAGTGGACATCAAACAGGCTTTACATACCAGAATTACTGCACTGACAGAAATTGGACTCAGTTATTTAACCTTAGACCGAGGCTTGAGCACCTTGTCTGGCGGAGAAATTCAGCGGTGTAAAATTGCAAAATATATGACAGCCTCCATGTCAGATATTGTGTATATTTTGGATGAACCAAGTGTGGGGTTACATAGTCATGATATTCAACGTCTGCTCAATGCCATTGGTAAGCTGCGTGACCGAGGAAATACAGTGCTTCTGGTGGAACATCACAGAGAGATGATTGCGGCGGCAGACCATATCATTGATTTGGGACCCGCCTCTGGTCGTCAGGGTGGGGAAATTACCTTTCAGGGGACATATGGGCAGTTGCTAGAAAGCGATACTCACACTGGAAAGGCATTGCGTGCCCCCATTATAAAAAATGAACATCCACGCACAGCAAAAGACTGGTTGCCTTTGCAACATGTTTCCTATCATAATTTGAAGGATTTGTCTGTTTCCATTCCTACCGGAGTTTTGACAGCGGTGACTGGTGTGGCTGGTGCAGGGAAAAGTTCTTTGATGGAAGTATTTTACCATACCTATCCACAAAATACCATTTATATCAACCAAAAAAGTATAGGGGCAAATCTTCGTTCCACACCTGCCACCTATATGGGGGTTGCAGATGAAATTCGTAAAATTTTTGCGTCCCGTTGTGGGCAAAAAGCTAGCCTGTTTTCCTTTAATGGGGAGGGTCGCTGTCCAACATGTGGGGGCAAAGGTGTGATTATCTCTGATATGGCATTTATGGATGCCATTGAGACACCTTGTGAGGCATGTGGTGGACTGCGTTTTTCTAAAGAGGTGCTGTCCCATACAGTGGATGGAATGAACATTGCACAGGTGATGGATCTCTCAGTAGAACAGGCATTGATTTGGTTAGGGGAGTCACAGGCGGCAAAACGGCTGGAACCACTAGAACAGGTGGGACTATCCTATCTTCATTTGAATCAAGCCCTTTCTACCTTGTCTGGTGGTGAGTTACAGCGTATGAAATTGGCTTCCCATCTGACTATGAAAGGCTCTACCTTCATTTTGGATGAACCCACCAATGGACTCCATTTGGATGACATCCACCGCATTTTGAAGTTGTTCCATCATTTGGTGGATTGTGGAAATACAGTGATTTTAATTGACCACAGTCTGGATGTGGTTGCCAGTGCAGATTATATTTTAGAGCTGGGACCAGAGGGAGGAGAAGCTGGCGGGCACCTGCTGTTCCAAGGAACCCCAACAGAACTATTGGAATCTTCTCACTCTGTCACAGCCCCCTATTTGAAGGCAAAGTTGGGACTGTAAACGCAAGATAGAGTGTACAGAATATCCAAAGATGACAGGAAATAAAAGAATGGGAATTGTCTATCTAACAAAAGTGGAGTAAAACCACAATAACGGGTTGACAGAAGCACACAAGGCAGTTATAATGACGGCATGAACAGCAAAGACGCTGCAACAAGGGAGTTGCGGCGTCTTTTTTGTTTTATTAGAACTGAATAGGGCAATAGGCAGAGAGGGAGAAAAGTATCACAGAAATTCTGGCACAGTGAGCGGAGGACAGTGGAAACTCCGACCAAGAGGCTGTGAGAAGAACACTCCTGAGCTGTAACCTGAACACAAAATGAGGTCAGTAGGGGAACCGGTTGGCAACCGTTATCTTGCACAGACTTGTCAGAGTCTTATAAGGGGCTGTCGTATGACAGCAAATTAGGTGGCACCGCGGATTGCAGCATTCGTCCTAAAAATAGGGATGATGCTGCGAAAAAATCTGGAGGTGCTTTTTATGTGCGCAATTATTGGATTTTCTAAGAAAACAAGAACAAAAGAACAGGTTTTGACTTATTTTGACCGTACCTTATCCAGAGGTCCTGACATGACACGGGTACTGGAAACTCCGTCCGGTTGGCTTGGTTTTCATCGCTTGGCAATTATGGATTTGGACGAAGCAGGGATGCAGCCATTTCAACTAGGGGGTGACATGGTGGTGTGCAATGGGGAACTGTATGGATGGAGAACCATGAAAAAGCAGCTACAGGACAAGGGCTATACATTTGAAAGTGGAAGCGACTGCGAGTTGATCCTGCCCCTGTATCGGGAATATGGGCTGGGTATGTTTGAAAAGCTGGATGCAGAATTTGCTATGGTGATTTATGACAGTGAACGGGACTCTCTTGTGGCAGCCCGTGACCCCATTGGCATTCGTCCCCTGTTTTATGGTTATGATGGAGATGGTGGTATTGTATTTGCCAGTGAGGCAAAGAACCTGATTGGGCTATGCAAAGAGGTTCGCCCATTCCCACCAGGACATTACTATGCAGATGGCTATTTTATTCGCTATGCAGATTTGACCACAGTGAAGGAGTACTGTCAGGATGATTTGGAAACCGTGTGCAAAAACATTCGTGAAAAGCTGACAGCTGGCGTTGTAAAGCGGCTGGACGCAGATGCACCACTGGGATTTCTGCTTTCTGGTGGTTTAGATTCCAGCTTGGTGTGTGCCATTGCACAAAAAGAACTGAACAAGCCCATCCGAACCTTTGCCATTGGAATGGACAAAGATGCCATTGACCTGAAGTATGCCAGAGAGGTAGCTCAGTATATTGGCAGTGACCACAAAGAGGTGATTATCACCAGAGAGGATGTTCTGGATGCACTGCCCCATGTAGTAGCTGCACTGGGTACTTATGATATTACAACCATTCGTGCCAGTATTGGTATGTATCTTATTTGCAAAGCAATCCATGAAACTACCGATATACGGGTGCTTTTGACTGGTGAAATTTCAGATGAACTGTTTGGTTATAAATACACTGATTTTGCACCCAGCCCAGAGGCGTTTCAGGCTGAGGCAAAGAAACGGGTGGATGAACTCTATATGTATGATGTGTTGCGTGCAGACCGGTGTATTGGTGTGAACTCTCTGGAAGCCCGTGTCCCATTTGGAGATTTGGATTTTGTTCAGTATGTGATGTCAGTTGACCCAGAATTGAAAATCAATACCTATGGGAAAGGGAAGTATCTGCTCCGGCATGCTTTTGAGGGTACAGGATTGCTGCCAGATGACATTTTGTGGCGTGAAAAGGCAGCTTTTTCCGATGCAGTGGGACATTCTATGGTAGATGACCTGAAAGAATATGCTCAGAGCCAGTTTACACAGGAAGAATTTGAACAACAGAGACAAAAATATTCCTTTGCAACCCCATTTACCAAAGAGAGTCTGCTTTATCGAGAGTTATTTGAGACCTACTATCCTGGTCAGGCGGGCATGGTTCGAGATTTCTGGATGCCAAACCGTGATTGGGAAGGCTGTGATGTGGATGATCCCTCAGCCCGAGTGCTAAAAAACTATGGAGCCAGTGGACAGTAAGTAATATGGTCAGAATAGAAAGGAGATTGTCATGATGGAAAAGAAATTTGATGTAACAGCGGATTTTGGCAGTATGGTATTTCATGAGGAGGCAATGAAAGCATACCTGTCCTCCAACTCCTATGGGGAGTGGAAGAAGTGTATCGAAACCCATACCACCTTGGATTTGTCCATTGCAAATGACATTGCAGAGGCAATGAAGCGTTGGGCATTGGAGCGGGGTGCAACCCACTACACCCACTGGTTCCAGCCTATGACTGGATTTACCGCAGAAAAACATGACAGTTTTATTGCTCCAGCTGGGGGCGGCAGAGCGGTTATGGAATTTTCGGGAAAAGAGCTGGTGCGAGGGGAGCCAGATGCTTCCTCCTTCCCATCAGGTGGTCTACGGGCTACTTTTGAGGCAAGGGGCTATACTGCATGGGACCCAACTGCATTTGCATTTATCCGAGAGCATACCTTGTACATCCCAACTGTGTTCTGCTCCTATTCTGGTCATGTGCTAGATAAAAAAACACCTCTGCTTCGCTCTATGGAGCAGGTAAGCAAGCAGGCAGTTCGGATTCTGCGGCTGTTTGGAGATACCGCAACAAAGACAGTTGTGGCACAGGTGGGACCAGAACAGGAGTATTTCCTGATTGATGAAAAAGATTTCGCAAAACGTATGGATTTGCGCCTATGTGGTAGAACACTATTTGGGGCAAAACCACCAAAGGGGCAGGAATTGGATGACCACTACTTCGGCACTATCCGTTCCAGAGTGGCTGCCTATATGGAGGAGTTGGATGAGGAGTTGTGGAAACTGGGGGTTCTCTCCAAAACAAAACACAACGAAGTGGCACCCTGTCAGCATGAAATGGCACCTATTTACACCGATGCAAACTGCGCCTGTGACCACAACCAGATTACCATGGATGTGATGCGAAAGGTTGCAAGGAAGCATGGTCTGGTGTGCCTGCTCCATGAGAAACCTTTTGCAGGGATTAATGGTTCAGGAAAACATGATAACTGGTCACTGTCCACTGATACAGGGGACAACCTCTTTCAGCCCGGCAACACACCCAGCCAGAATGCCCGCTTTTTGCTCTTTTTGGCTGCCTTTGTAAAAGGGGTGGACGAATATCAGGACTTTCTGCGCTGTACAGTGGCCTATGCTGGCAATGACCACCGTTTGGGTGCACAGGAAGCACCCCCTGCCGTCGTATCTATTTTCCTAGGGGATGAACTGACCAAGGTGGTAGAATCCATCATTTCTGGGACAGAGTATGCAGACCCAGAAAAAGCCACACTGAGAATCGGGGTAGATGTCATGCCAGCCATTCCCAAAGATAACACAGACCGAAACAGAACTTCACCACTGGCATTTACAGGCAACAAGTTTGAATTTCGTATGTTAGGGTCATCCCAGTCGATTGCAGGTCCTAACATTGCACTGAACACCATTATGGCACAGGAGCTGGAGGAATTTGCAGATATTCTGGAACAGGCAGATGATTTCAACACCGCTTTGTCTGAGCTGATTCAGCGTGTCTTTACCCAGCACCAGAGAATTATTTTCAATGGAAATGGATATGAACAGGCATGGCTTCAGGAGGCATCCAGACGGGGATTGGTCAATCTGACATCCACAGCAGATGCACTTCCTTACTATACAGCCCCAAAGAATGTGGCATTATTTACAAAACATGGGATTTTCTCAAAAGAGGAGCTGGAGGCACGGCAGGAAATCCATATGGAGAACTACTGCACAGTGCGCACCATTGAAGCAACCACCATGATTGACATGATTCGGAAGGACATTTTGCCAGCCGCTTCTGCTTATTCTGGAACCTTGTTCCAGCGCATACAACTACGAGGTGGTATGGAAGGTAGTCACTATGAAAGTGTTCTAGCCACTGGAATTTCACAGAAAACAGATGCACTGATGCAGATTTGTGAACAGATGGACCGTGATTTGAAAGAAGCTCCTGCTGATATAAAATCAAAGTTGACCTATTTTCATGGGATGATTGAGGAGGATATGGCAAAGGCACGGCTGATTGCAGACGAGCTGGAGACTATGGTGGAGCGGAAATACTGGCCATTCCCCACCTATAGCGATATCCTGTTTTATGTTTAATCAATGGAAAAGCTGCAACCAATCTGGTTGCAGCTTTCTTATTTACTCATACTGTGCAATGATTTCCTGGGCAATTTTGCTGCGAGAGGTGCGCTGTTCCATAGCCCTTACCTGAATAATACGGTGAGCATCTTCCTCTGTGCGAAACTCACGTTGAATGAGCAGCCATTTGGCACGGTTCACAAGGCGGATTTCCTGAATTTTTTCTTCTACCGATTGCTGTTGTGTACGAACTTGTCTTAGTCGTTCCCGCATGGCGGTGAGAGCATGGATACACTGTCTGAGTACAGCAGTAGAGGTAGGTTTACCAGCAGTCAATACACCATGTTCCCGTACTTTTTGCAATGTTAATTCATATTGTTCCTGTTTGACAAAAAGCAAAACACCTGCATCTGTGGCAGTACATAAATCTATAGCAAGCCGTTCTTCTCCCCCATCTGGAAGTGGGCTATTGATGATAATCATATCATAACTCTGCTCATTGCACCGCCTGCGTGCTTCTCCCACACTTTTTACGGTGGTGATCGGATGAAATTCACAGGAAGGCAGATGGGGCAGCAGAGCAGAGCGAAAGGATTCACTGGCAGTGACCAGTAAAACAGCATAGGTACGCTCAAAAAATACCATAGGCATACTCCTTTCTGTGGTTTATCAGCGGCAATAATAGTCCAATACAGAAGCGGGCAGATGAGTATGTAAGAAGTTGCTTTGGTTTGCCAGCTTTTTAGCCTCCTGCAATGACTCTGGAAGCTTTTGGAACTGTGCAAGGATTTCTGGTGGTGCAGTAAACAGATTATAGTTGGCAGGAGTGGGGAGGTAGTGATTTTGTTGGATACCATCTAAACTGGCATAAATCAGCAGAGCATAAGCCAAATAGAGATTGGTGGTTGGGTCGGGAGAACGAAGCTCCGCTCTGCGATAGGGTCCACGGGCAGCAGGAATGCGGATAAGCTGTGAGCGATTTTCTGATGACCAGGACAGGTATCTGGGGGCTTTTTGTTGCCCCAATCTGGCATAGGAATTCTCTGTGGGATTCAAAAAGACAGACATTTCTCTAACATGGTGGAGAATACCTGCAATGGCACTGGGGAGAGGGTCCCCGTGTCCCTGTACAGACAGATTGATGTGCAGTCCATTACCGGGATGGTTTGCCAGTGGCTTTGGGGAAAAGTCAGCCCATAATCCGTTGTGTGCAGTGATGATTTCTACCACATTGCGGAATGTAGTGGCATTGTCAGCGGAAGACAGTGGTTCTGCATATCGAAAGTCAATTTCATTTTGCCCAGGACCTTCTTCGTGGTGGGAGCTTTCAGGTAAAATACCCATCTGGGCCAAGGTCAGACAGATTTCACGCCGGATATTTTCCCCTCTATCGTGGGGGGCTGCATCCATGTAGCAGGCATTGTCCCAGGGGATTTTGGTTGGATTGCCAAATTCATCTGTCTGAAACAGGTAAAACTCCATTTCAGCACCAAATGCAAAGGAGTAGCCAGCTTCAGTGGCAGCAGAAATGGCTTTTTTTAAAATACGGCGGCAATCCCCTTCAAATGGTGTCCCGTCTGGGTGGGCAATGTCACAGAACATGCGCACTGCTCCACCATGTTCTGCACGCCAGGGGAGGGAGGAAAGGGTAGAGGGATCTGGGTGAAGAAACAGATCAGAGAAAATATCACCGCCAAAGCCTGCAATGGCTGAGGCGTCAATGGCAGCCCCATCCGAAAAAATACGGGGCAGCTCCCATGGCATCACTGCAATATTTTTCATACGACCATTCAGGTCACAAAAGGAGAGCCGGATAAATTGAATATTTTCTTCATCTACGTACTGTATTACTTCTTGTGGGGTATAATTCATAGGGAGACCTCCTAAAAAAGAAGGGGCTTATGGATTTGGGCATATTACCCCCTCCATAAACCCCGTTGTTTACAATTTATAACCATACTATGGGAATAGAAAATTGTCAACACATTCAAACAAAAAAGATAGGGATACACATTATTTTTGGAAAGGTTAGCCATTGACATTTTAGGAAATCCAGTGTACGATAGTCGGCATGAAAGGACAATGGCGTCCGAGAATTTCGATTCTTGGGGGTCATTGTCCCTATTTTTATGCGGATAGAGATAAGAGGGGGAACATTATGCAGCAGTTTCACCAACAAGATCACCACATTCATGAGGAATGTGGTGTATTTGGGGTTTATTCCCATCGTACAACAGAACATCTGGCACACCTTGCATACTATGGGCTTTATGCATTACAGCATAGAGGGCAGGAGAGTGCAGGTATTGTGGTGAATGATGATGGTGTCTTTTCCACTTGGCGTGAGGTAGGGCTTGTCAGTGAAGTGTTTCCAGAACAGAGATTGGAAGCACTGGGAAGTGGTAACATTGTAGTGGGGCATGTTCGATATGCAACCACAGGCTCTGACCACAAAAATAATGTACAGCCATTGGTGATCAACCATTTTAAGGGAAGAATGGCATTGGCACACAATGGAAATTTAACAAATTCGTTTGTTTTGCGGCAGAAGTTAGAGGAAAATGGTTCTATCTTCCACACCACCACAGATTCAGAAGTCATTGCCTATACGGTGGTACAGGAGCGACTGAAACAGCCTACCATTGAAGATGCAGTGGTGGCTGCGATGGACCATTTGGAGGGGGCTTACTCCCTTGTGATTTCTTCACCATCCAAATTGATTGCGGTACGGGACCCCTATGGATTTCGTCCTCTGTGTATGGGGAAACTTCCAGATGGGTCTGTGGTTTTTGCATCAGAAAGTTGTGCTTTGGATGCAGTAGGAGCAGAGTGGGAACGTGATGTGCAGCCCGGTGAGGTCATTGTTGTTGGAGAACATGGGATAGAGAGCAATACCACACACTGCAATTTACGTCCAAAACGCCTGTGTGTTTTTGAGTTGATTTATTTTGCAAGACCAGATTCCATCATAGATGGTGCCAGTATCAGTCTTGCACGTCAGCAGGCAGGTGCATTTTTGGCACAGACCCACCCTGTTGATGCAGATGTGGTGGTTGGTGTCCCTGATTCTGGGATTGATGCAGCTCTGGGTTATGCAAAGGAATCTGGAATTCCCTATGGTGTAGGGTTTACAAAAAACAAATATATTGGACGGACCTTCATTGCACCCAATCAGGGGATGCGTGAAAGTGGTGTAAATTTGAAATTGAATCCTGTGAAAGCGGTAGTAAAGGGAAAACGGGTGGTACTGGTGGATGACTCCATTGTCCGTGGAACCACATGCCGTAGAACAGTAGATTTATTGCGGAAAGCAGGGGCAAAAGAAATCCATATGCGTGTCAGTGCTCCTCCATTTGTGGCTCCTTGCTTCTATGGAACAGATATTGATAGTGCAGAGAATTTGATTGCCAACCACCATACCGTAGAAGAAATTGCAGAAGTGATAGGGGTGGATTCTCTGGGCTATCTCACTGTGGAACAGGTGCAGCAGTTGACAGGAGAAAATACAGGATTTTGTACAGCGTGTTTTGGAGGGGGCTATCCCACCCCAGTACCAGAGCCAGGGCAAAAGGACAGGTTTGCACAGAAGATTGGGAGGGAACTGAAATGAGTAAGCATATTTTTGTAACAGGCGGCGTAGTATCTGGGCTTGGAAAAGGGATTACTGCGGCTTCCTTAGGTCGTCTTTTGAAAGCGAGAGGGATCCATGTGGCAGCACAGAAACTGGACCCCTATATCAATGTAGACCCTGGAACCATCAGCCCATATCAACATGGTGAGGTATATGTGACAGAAGATGGAGCAGAGACAGACCTAGATTTAGGGCACTATGAGCGGTTTATGGACGAGGATTTGAATCAGTTTTCCAATCTGACCACTGGTCGTGTATACACCAATGTGTTGAATAAGGAGCGGAAAGGGGATTATTTGGGGAACACAGTACAGGTGATCCCCCATGTCACAGATGAAATCAAACATTATATTTACAGTGTGGCAGACAAAACAAATGCAGATGTGGTGATTACAGAAATTGGTGGTACCACAGGTGATATTGAGAGCCAGCCTTTTTTGGAAGCCATCCGTCAGGTTGGCAGAGAAGTGGGACGGGAGAATGTACTCTATATCCATGTCACGCTGGTACCATATTTGAAGGCATCAGGGGAACATAAGTCAAAGCCCACGCAGCACTCAGTCAAAGAGCTGCAGGGGCTGGGGATTTCTCCAGATATTATTGTGTTACGCAGCGATGAGCCAATTCAAGATGAAAGTATTTTCCGTAAAATAGCCGGCTTCTGCAATGTAAAATCAGATTGTGTCATAGAAAACCAAACGTTGGATACCCTGTATGAGGCTCCTCTGATGTTGGAGCGGCAGGGGCTTGCCAAGGTGGTATGCAGGGAATTGGGACTGGTGGATCGCCAGCCTGATTTGCAGGACTGGGAACAAATGGTGTATGCCATCCACAATCCAAATCATTGTGTAAAAATTGGATTGGTTGGGAAATATATACAACTCCATGATGCCTATCTGTCCGTTACAGAGGCATTGAACCATGCTGGGTATGCCTGCCATACTAAGGTAGAGATCCAGTGGATTGACTCAGAAACCCTGACCCAAGAGAACAGTGAGGCTATTTTGGGGCAGTTGGATGGTATTTTGGTTCCAGGTGGATTTGGTGAGCGTGGCATTGAAGGGATGATCGAGGCAGCAAGGTATGCAAGGGAACATCAGGTTCCATATCTGGGGCTATGCCTGGGTATGCAAATTGCTGTGATTGAATTTGCCCGTCATGTGGTGGGCTGGCAGGATGCCCATTCTGGGGAATTTGATGGAAAATGTGCCCACAAAGTCATTGATTTCATGCCAGACCAAAGCGAAGAAGTTGATAAAGGCGGCACTTTGAGGTTGGGAAGCTATCCTTGTATGGTAAAAGAGCATAGCTTACTTTCCAGGCTTTACGGAAAAAAAGAGATTTGGGAGCGCCATCGCCATCGCTATGAGGTGAACAACCAATATCGTTCAGAGTTGGAGCAAGAAGGTCTGGTTTTATGTGGGCAGTCACCAGATGGTCGGCTGGTAGAGGCAGTGGAACTGTCTGCACACCCATTTTTTGTTGGGGTACAGTATCATCCAGAGTTTAAAAGCAGACCCAATCGCCCACATCCGCTGTTTTTGGGATTGGTAAAAGCCACAGTACGGTAAAAATATAAAACTTGTTTCCCTCATAAGTTGAAAACCCCAGCAAGAAGTGAAGCAGCTATCACTTGTTGCTGGGGTTGCTTTATGGGTTAATGCTCACATTCCATAGTGTCCTTTGGGTGCTGTGGTGGGGCATATACGGAGGAGAGCTTCAGTGGGCAGGAACCGGTGTTGACCACATTATGCACTGTGCCACATGGAAGCATTACGGCATCACCTGCACACAAGTGGTGGCGGGTGGGGCAGGTACAGTCATCAGAATAGATACATACCATTGCTTTTCCCATTTCAACCCGCAGCATCTGGTCGCTGTCTGGATGGGATTCCTTACCCACTTCGCCACCTACAGGGATGCACATAACTGTAACCTGCAATTCAGAACCAGTCCAAATGATATTGCGGAATTTATAATTTGACTTGGCAGCACACATCAGGTTGACTACATAAGGTTCTGCATAGGGTTCATTTGTATTATGACAACAAGATTGACTCATGAAACATCATTCCTTTCATAGGCTGCCTTAGTCTATGAGCCAATGTGGTAGGTTGTGCAAAGGAAATCAATCCAATGTAAAGGTATCTGTGGGGAATTCTTTTTTGTGCCAGACAGGATGGGGCGTTGGAGTACGTTTTAGGGGGTCGTAAAGAAAAAGGGAACAGCAGTTGCCACTGGACTGTACCCCTTTCTTGACACAGATCACAGAGTCCTCATCCAGTTTCCGGCTATGGCAGCAGTAAATACAACACGGGTTGGAACATTGAAAAAAGAAAGACACAGGAACACCTCCTTATTCAGGTCATAGTATATCACTGAAAGGTTGGGATACTATGTCTTTTTGTGTACAAGAGCTGTTGCAATGAGGAAGAAAATCACCCATACACTACAGGTACAGAGGATGGAAATCGTCAATGCCTGCTGAAAAGAGAGATCAGCGATTTGTTGTGTCTGTTCAGCCAAATAGAAGGAAACTGAGAGATCATCAGGCAATAAAGGATTCATGATGTGCAAAAGAACAACTGAGAAGCAGCCGTGGAGAAACTTTCCAACCAAATAGGGTCTGAGTGACAGCCCACTATCTTCCAGAAAAGAGAGTACTTGAAAATGGACAGAAATACCAGCCCAACCCAGTAGGAATGCGGTGATGGAGAGGCGATGGGAAAAGGAACAAGAGGTGAGGAAGGAGACACCGGAAGACACCTCCAAAAGCCCCACCAAAAATTGAGCCACATCAGCTTGGGAATATCCAAACGGAAGGACAATGTGGGAGAGGATACCAGCCAAAAAGGACAGGGCACCAGATAGCGATAAGATGCGGGACAGGACCGTAAAACATAGGATAAAACCACAAATGTGCAGGGTAGATGTAATAGAATTGATCACAGAATGGGTAAAAGCAGAGGAAAAATGAACGGTTTGTACAGAAATGGAGGCAGAGCTTCGGTTGGAGCAGATCTGTCTGTAATGATAGAACCGAAATAAAATTCCTACCAACAGAGAAGCGAGAATATGAGTGGAATACAGGAGGAATCCAACTGACTGACTACCAAAGATTCCAGTACCTACAACGCCTAAGATGAAGGCGGGTCCAGAATTGTTGCAAAAAGAGAGCAGACGTTCTGCCTCCACTTTTGTACATTGTCCATTCTGATAAAGCCCAATGGCAGTCCTAGCTCCAACGGGATAGCCACCGATCAGCCCAAGTGCCACTGCACAGGCACAGTTGCCATTGATACGGAAAAGGGGACGCATGATTGGTTCAAAAAGATATCCCAAGTAGCGCGACATTCCAAGCTCCACCAGCAGAGTAGAAAGTACAAAAAAGGGAAATAAAGATGGGATGATTACATTGGAGCAGAGCTGGAGACCAGTTCGCATTGCATCAGCAGTATCAGATGACCATAAAATAAATGCAGTAGTAACAAGACAAAGCCCAATCCCCTGAGATAATTTTTGTAAGAGGAAAGATTCTCCTTTCTTTTTCATATGATACCCCCTCCATTGCCATAGTTTAGACACCTTATCATATGTATATCTATGGATGGAATAGACATGAACCATCCAAACAAAAAAGACAGCCCCCTTTTGGCGGAAAGGGGGCTGCCAGATCAAGTGTCTGAGATGAACTGAGAACATTCATTGTCAGGAGAGAGAAGACATGAAGCTTTTCATCTCAGAATATAGAAGGGGGACATCTGGAGAGAAGTGAGAACCCCCAGATGTCTGTTAAGTAAAGTAAGTGAGCAGTTTTTCAGGGTTTTGAACATGGTAAAACAAAATGCCCAACATATTGTTTTGATCATGTTCTTTTCGGATGCCCAGCACAGCATTGGATCTGCTTTTTTGTAAATCCTGACCAGCAGCATCACCAAAGCATACATTTCCACAATCCTGCTCTTTTGCTTCAATGGTAATTTGAAGCTGAGGATGAATGGGAATATACATAAAATCGTCCCGTACAAGGGAAACAACACGATAATTGGTAATGGCATAAATGGTATTTTTCTCTAAACAGATCTTGTCCAACATGGGACGTAAAGACAACAGGATAGGGAAAAAAGAAACTACTATCAAGATGACAAGCAAGTCTGTATTCACACCATAGGAATGGGGAAAAACAGGAAGCAGATGATAGGCGGCAATGGCAATCACGACACCACATACCAACCATGTGACATAGAAAGCAGTTCGGTAGGGGCAACGCATCAATTTGAATGGTGCAGGACGACCCATCCACAAAATTTGTTCACCATCCAACAAGTTTTCTTGTAGTCGTTGTTCCATACCTATCACACCTCCTCTATCACTTCTGTTTCCACGCTAGATTATAGCAAATCTTTCATAAATATGGTGTAAATGAGAAAAATAGATTGCTAAAGAGTTGTTAAGATTGAGTAGAAAGTTTGGGAAGAACATAGGAAACCAATAAGTCAACACAGGCACCATAGGACTGAATCCCCATATCCTGTTGATTTCCTTTCAGAAAAGAGTCATATACCGTTTCTGCGGTTTCTTCTACCGCTGAGGCACGCTCTGCCCAATAGTTGTTATTGTCATTCCAGTCTGTCCGCAGTTCTGGGGTGAAAAAGGTGTCTACAATCGTTTGCCAGTGAGAGGGAGAGACAGAATAGAGGGCATTGGAGAGATGTATTAGTCCCATAAGATATCCAGAGTATTGGAAAATCAGGTTGTCACTGGTGATACATGCCGCAATTCCTGCAAAGTTTGCCTCCTGTTCTGGTGCAATCATCCGTTGATGTGCCATTTCATGGGCAATGGTTGCAGGAATGAGACAGGCTGGCGAGTCTGTATTGATGTTTGCTTCACCAGTAAACGGGAAATAAACGCCAGTAAAGCCCAATACACTTTGGAGCGGAGAACAGAGCAGAGGCTTTGCCTGTACAGATTCCATTTGAAGACAGGGAAACTCCTGAGCAATGACATTGTATACAGAACGCCCATTTTGAAAATAATCCTCCAGTTTTTTTTCAAAATGACCATCTGTATCTCGTGGCATCTGACTGGCAAGGGTTCCAGCTTGATAAGCAAAATAGGCGGTGACTTGTGTCAATTCTTCGACAGAGTGGGGTGTTGCAGAAAGTCCACAGCGTTGCGTGAGGCTGGGGATATAATAAACTGTATTCCACATCCAACAAAAAGCAGCCCATAGCCATGCCAGTACACAGACCAGAAATCCTATTTGTTTGAGCAGGAAAAGAAATGTTCTGGTACGGATGAGAGAAACCACAGTATTCACAAGAAAAACAAGAAAACTAATGATGGCAACAGCAGTGATACATTCTGCAATAGATAAAAATGGAATTCTGGAACAGATACGCCCCAGAAATTGCTCCACTGGAGCTACAAATCCCATTACCCAGGTGTTCATCTTGCCACTGTCCTGTTTTAACCATTCAAACAGTAAAATGAGAAAAAAGGGAATAAGACAGAATAGGCGTGAAAAAAGAAATTTGGGAGAAAAAAATGTTGATTTCATGTGATACACCTTGTATGTTATGTGTCAAATTGCGGTGAATGAACCCGTACAATGGAGCTGGTCCATTCACGTCCACCAGATGGAACAGAAGCAGAGAGCAAATCATAGAGGTCTGTGCATCGCACTTCTGCTTCAAATAAAGACTGTGCAACAGGTGAGAGTGTTTTCATATGTGCAGGTTTTGTGACAATGGGCAAGGTGGCAGTTTTTTTCATTTGAGACAGGAGAGCCTGTCCCTGTGCATTAAAACCCAATACACGAAGATAGGAAGGGGAAGGAAGGCGGTGTTGTTTTGTCAGTCCGAGGAATCCCCAGAGAGCCAAACGGCGTAAACGGGAATGGGCATAGCGTTTGGTTTTCACCATCGTATAAAATTCATCAAGGGAACGGGCAGCATGTGCTGCGGAATAGAGACGATTGGGCAGCCCTTCTGATACACCGCTGTCAGGAAGCAATGACCAGTCATCCAGTGACATGGTTCTCAAAGAAGCGAGCATCAGCCGTTCAAAAAGGAAAAGGGAATGTTTTGTGATTTGAGGTGCAGTAGAAAGAATGGTTTGTGCCGTAGAGGATAGGAAAGGGAGAACAGACTCTAAATTCTGCTCCAAAATGTGTTTGCGAATTTGTGTAGCAGAGAGATGCTGAGAAGGCTGTGTGACAATAGAATTATGCTCTGCGCCCATTCGCTGTATGGTGATTGGTGTGATGGTACTATTGAGATGGGAAAGGGCACGCAGATATTCAATCCCCAAAGTGTTATTTGGTGTTTCTAAAATATGGGAAAATGGCTGTCCCAGCAGATGTTCTACCACTTTTTGACGGCAGTGGGCAAAGGAAGAACCACCTTTGACTTGTTGTGCAATCTGTTCTTGATAGCCTGTACTGTTGAGGCAGTGTGCTACTTTGAGGAGTGATGCAATTTGCCCACACTCACTGCCAAAAGAGAGCGTATCCACAATGCCTGTTGCATGCAGGAGAGCGATACTGCCTCGTGCAAATTCTTCTGCGGAGGAAATTGCCCAAGGGGTTGGCAGTTCAAAAACCAGGTCTGCACCATGGGAAAGGGCAATCTGACTGCGTAACCATTTGTCCATCAGTGCAGGATAGGCACTTTGCACCCAGTTTCCACTCATAATTACAACAACGGCACAATTTTCACCCAATAACGCTTTGGTTTGTTGAATTTGATATGCGTGTCCTGAATGGAATGGATTATATTCGGCAACGATTCCAATAACTTTCATTCATGTGGCTCCTTGTCTGAAACAATAAATTTTTTCAATGTTTTTTGTAGGAAGGGGCTTGTTTTCAAAGAAAAAAAGGGGTACAATACAAAAGTAGATATGTCGGTGGTATAAGATAAGTTTAAACGATTCCGACAAAAGCAGCAAGCCCTGTATCAGAATTTTGTAGAAGGAGAATGATTCCAATGAACATTTTAGTCATCAACGCTGGCAGTTCTTCCCTGAAGTACCAGTTGCTGAATCCTGAAACACAGGAGGTTTTGGCAAAAGGACTGTGTGAGCGTATTGGGATTGATGGTAAGTTTACTTATAAGCCCGCAAATAAAGAGGCAATCAAAGATGCTGATGTGGCAATGCCAACCCATTCTGAGGCAATCCAGACCGTGCTCCATGCTCTGGTGGATGAGCACAATGGAGTGATTGCTTCCATGAAAGAGATTGATGCAGTGGGTCATCGTGTGGTTCATGGTGGGGAAGCGTTCTCCGGTTCTGTGCTGATTACTGAGGATGTGATGAATGCTCTGGAGGAGTGCATTCCTCTGGCACCTCTCCACAATCCTGCCAATATTACTGGTATCAAAGCCTGTGTTGAGGTGATGGGCAAGGAAGTTCCTCAGGTGGCTGTATTTGACACCGCATTCCATCAGACAATGCCCGCTGTGGCTTATACCTATGCTCTGCCTTATGAGTTTTATCAGCAGGATAAGGTGCGTCGCTATGGTTTCCACGGCACCAGTCACAAGTATGTTTCTCAGCGTGCTGCCGCTATGCTGGGCAAGCCCATTGAGGAACTGAAGTTGATTTCCTGCCATTTGGGCAATGGTTCTTCTATTACTGCCATTCAGGGTGGCAAGAGTATGGATACCACGATGGGCTTCACACCTCTGGCTGGTGTTCCTATGGGCACTCGCTCTGGCGATTTGGATGCTGGTATCATAGAGTATCTGATGAACAAGCATGGATATGATATCAAAGAGATGCTGAACATTTTGAATAAGAAATCTGGTGTTCTGGGTATCTCTGGTGTTTCCTCTGATTTCCGTGATTTGGAGGATGCTGCTGAGAAGGGAAATCAACAGGCTCAGTTGGCTCTGGATGCGTTTGATTACAGCGTGAAGAAGTTCATTGGTGCCTATGCTGCTGCAATGGGCGGTGTAGATGCCATCATCTTTACAGCCGGTGTAGGCGAGAATGGTGTAACAACCCGTGCCAATATCGTGTCTGGGCTTGAATATATGGGTGTGAAGATGGATGCAGAGAAGAACAACACCCGTGGTAAAGAGGTGGATGTGTCCGCTGATGATGCCACTGTGCGTATCCTTGTGATTCCCACAAATGAAGAATTGATGATTGCTATGGATACAGCTACTATTGTAGGAAAATAAGGTTTTACTTCAAAATGGCACTGGCTGATAGGTTCAGTCAGTGCCATTTGAAAATCTGTATTTTTCATCTTCCATTATGCCCAGAAAAATATATGTGATGTACAAACAAAATAGACATTGACAGGAGGAGAGAATAAGTGTAAAATGGAGGGGATGATAGATTTACCAAGGTGAGGGAATGCTTTTGGATGGATACTTGTCTGCCCCTGTAGCTCAGTTGGATAGAGCAGTCGCCTCCTAAGGTCATGTTATAACGCTCAACTGGATAAAATTGAATAAGGGATTGCAGTTCGACTTTGGTCGGGCTATAATCATATATTAGACACGTCCATATAGCTCAGCTGGATAGAGCACTCGCCTCCTAAGCGAGGGGTCGGAGGTTCAAATCCTCTTATGGACGCCAGCTCATAACGCCGAAAGCCTTTATTTTCAAGGGTTTTCGGCTTTATTTGTTTTCAGTCGCAGATGAGCACCGCATCTAATCTTAGAGCTGTGATTACTTAAAAAATTTTTTGTAGCACCACAAATAGACATCGAACTCTGGTGAAAAAACAAAATTTCCAGCTAATCATTAGCAAGAAAAAGCCTGTTTTTGCTAATCAGAAAGGCATTCTTGCTAATCAGAGCCAAAATGGTGCAAAAAACCTTGCTAATTAAAAAGGTGGCTGTTGCGTGTTCTACGTCGTTATGCCAAATACAATCTAATATTTTTTCGTTTACATAGAGTGTTTATTTCTCCCTTATTAGGGAGTGAATAGACACTCTTTTTTTGTTTCCAGACTGCTTCTGAAGCGACTGGAGGAAAGGAGGTATTTGAATCATGAAAACACAATATGCCGCTGATAAACCAAGCGACTGTCGATACTGCTACTACTGGAAAAACAAAAGGACAGGATGCAGCCTGGGCAAAGCAAACTGTTACTATCGGATTTCACCGCCGCCTAAACTTAAAAGCGATTGCGATGGATGCCCTTATGGGCGAGCGCAGCCTTGCATTGGGTGGTGTACGAAAAAGCTCTTGCGTGAGGTCATCGGAAAGGGGTGATGGAAAATGAAGTTGCGATTACTGGCGATGATCCTTGTTCGCTGTCCTTATCGTATCAGGGATGGCACTCTTAAAATGGCTCCTCTAAGCACAGAAAGATTCTTCAGGAAAAAGGCGGTGAGGAGGAGCAATGTATGATTATTTCTACGGACAGCAGGTAGAGCTATTTTCATTCTATCGGGTTCCCAAAGTTCTGTTTACAGACGAAAAATTCTCGAATATATCTTCTGATGCAAAACTGCTCTATGGTATTATGCTTGACCGTATGAATTTATCGGCAAAAAACGGATGGGTGGATGAACTTGGTCGGGTCTACATCATATTCACGATTGAAGAAATTAAAGGCGCACTTGGATGTGCAGAGAAAAAAGCAGTAAAGCTCTTGCATGAGCTGGAAAACAAATGTGGCTTGATCGAACGCAAACGTATTGGACTGGGGAAGCCCAATTATATCTATGTAAAAAACTTTGTGGATAACTCTGTGGAAAGACAATTCTTGAATTGTCAAAAGGACAATTCTGGAACTGTCGATAAAACACTTCAAGAGTTGTCAAAAGCACAAGGTAATAATACTGATATTAAAGATACTGAGTATAGTGATACTGATCCTATACTATCTTCCGATTTTTCTGGAAGGGATGTGGAAAAGGATGAGGAATTTCAGAGCTACTATCAGTATTTTTATGAAGAACTTGAAATGGACTATCTTTTCAGGGAATTTCCCTATGATAAAGAAGTCCTGGAAAGCATTTTGGAAATATTGGTTGAAACCGTATGTAGCAAACGAAAGTTAATTCGGGTAGCCAGTGATGATAAGCCAGCTGAGGTTGTACGAAGTCGTTTGATGAAGTTAAATTCCGAGCACATTCGCTATGTACTAGACTGCTTTAAGGACAACACAACCAAAATCCGCAACCCCAAACAATATGCTCTTGCTGCTTTGTATAATGCTCCAGTCACGATAGATATAAAAATTGACGCCGATGTGCGGCATGATATGGCTTCTGGTTTAATTTGAAAGGTGGTGATATAGAAATGAGAGAAACAATTAGGAAAGGTAAGGTGATGAATTTTGGCAAAAGCAACTGTCATGGCAGTAGTTAACCAGAAAGGCGGAACAGGAAAAACAACTACCTGCGAGAATCTGGGGGTTGGTTTGGCAATGGAAGGTAAAAAAGTGCTTTTGGTAGACACTGATCCACAAGCATCGCTCACTATTTGCCTCGGTCATCCTGTTCCAGATCAGCTTTCTCCAACATTATCGGATATGATGGGAAAAATCCTTTCAGAGCAGCCTATTGCTCCTGGCGAAGGCATTCTGCATCATCCGGAAGGTGTTGACTTGATGCCTGCCAACATTGAGTTATCCGGTTTGGAGGTATCGTTGGTTAATGCTATGAGTCGAGAAACTATTCTCAAGCAATACCTGGATACCGTAAAACAGAACTATGATTTCATTCTTCTGGACTGTATGCCCTCTTTGGGTATGCTTACAGTTAATGCACTGGCTGCGGCAGACAACGTACTGATTCCAGTTCAGGCGGCATATCTCCCTGCGAAAGGCTTGGAGCAGCTTTTACAGACTATCAATAAGGTGCGCCGCCAAATCAATCCGAAGCTGCGAATTGAGGGCATTCTGCTGACAATGGTAGATAGCCGCACGAATTACTCCAAAGACATCAGTAATCTGATTCGGGAAAATTATGGTGGCAAACTCAAAGTTTATAAGACAGATATTCCCCGTTCGGTTCGTGCTGAAGAAATCAGTGCAGAAGGAACCAGTATTTTCAAGCATGATCCGAAAGGCAAAGTAGCTGATGCCTATCGAGTATTGACGAAGGAGGTGTTGAGCAATGCCGAAAAAAGGCGGAAACATCAGCTTGAGCAGCTACGATGATATTTTCCAGACCGACCAGTCACGAGAGGAAGCCCAACAGGAACGAGTGCAGGAAATTCCGCTTTCTGAACTCCACCCTTTTAAGGGACACCCCTTCAAAGTGCTGGATGATGAAGCTATGCAGAAAACTGTCCAAAGTATCGCACAGTTTGGTGTTATGACTCCTGCAATCGCCCGTCCCCGTCCGGAAGGTGGATATGAGATAATCGCTGGACATCG
>CALWON010000005.1 GCA_944383165.1 uncultured Oscillospiraceae bacterium | reverse complement strand
CAATTTGACAAATTTAAAGGGGTTGTATCTGAGTGGAAATGAAATTGAAAACATTGATGCGTTAGAAAATCTCAAACAACTAATATACCTAGATCTGTGTTGCAATGCAATCAAAAACATTGATAGTTTACATCATTTAACTGAATTACGAGAATTAAGATTAACTGCCAATCAAATTGTAGATGTGACTCCCTTGCTCAATTCAAAACATTTGAGGAATTTATTCATAGATGAGAATCCAGTTCAAAATTTTGATGTACTAGATTTTCTTGAGGAAAAAGGAGCATATGTGGATTTTTATCGTGAAGATGATTGAAACAAAACGATAGTATTTTGTGCTAAAATACACCGTATTTTAAGTAAAAGAGGAAAAATCACTCCCTTACATGTGAAATGATAGCACGAAAAATTCATCAAAGCCACATCTAAAGGAGTGATTCGCAGTATTTCAAAAGTATGTTCTGTTTTTCAGTGGTTATTTGATTCCTCTCTGAAATAATAACCATGTACTGATGAAATAGCAAATTAACAGCAGAACAAGAATACCTGTGGTCATACCAATGTGTGCCATTAAAGTGCTAAATCCAATGTAGGCAGAGATTTCCGTTGAGATGGTCTGAATGAAGTAAGCGGATACTATGATGGATACCATTGTTGCCAAAGCAATGGGCAGACCAAACCATACACCCAGTTGTTTTAGAATCAATTTCTCTATATGGATATTCTCGACTCCCAGTTTGCGAAGAGAAGAACATAGAAACGATATTTATTTTGATTGGCATCCAGAAGCTGTTGCAAAGACAATATTGTAAGGCAAATGACCATCAATATAACAGCGGCATAAATCATGGCAGCCTGTAAGACAAAAATACTAGCTTTTGTGCTGTTGATTTGTAGGGTACTCAATCGTATAGCATAGTTTACACCAGAATTTGTACTTTCTGGATATTCGGCTAAAAAAGCCTGTTCTAATCCTTGAGCAGATTCATAAGAAATGGGTTCAGTTGTTATAATATAGCGGTTCCGAATG
Source organism: uncultured Oscillospiraceae bacterium (assembly GCA_944383165.1). Lineage (GTDB taxonomy): Bacteria > Bacillota > Clostridia > Oscillospirales > Oscillospiraceae > Lawsonibacter. Next base: position 63,037 of record CALWON010000005.1, on the reverse strand, counting down.
ACTGGAAGCAAGTGTTTGCAAATATGGTCTGGAAATACATAAAGTACATCTGTGTACGAGTTATAGATGGTTTCTCCCATTGGCTCCTGGTAAGAGGAGTGTGGGGAAAGGGTAAGTTCTCCTGCATCTGTTGTAATATAGGAATGGGCTTTCAAAAATTCTTCCCGCTCCTCATCCGTTGCAATGGATTGCCATTGTGTTGTAAACTCATTCTCTGCTAGAGTAATTGGTTCATATCCGAGCATTGTACGGATGGCATTGTAGTCACTTAGAGAGATTGCTACAACAGGAAAGTGATACTTTTGTCGATGATAAAAATCATCCTGATTGGGCAGATAAAGAGAAAAAGTGCAGTCATTTGTGGTTTTGATATTGTGTTCTGTAAGGAAATCTGTCACAAGTTCATAGTTATTATGTGGCAGATTTTTTTCATTGGATACACTGTTATAGCGAGAAAAAATTTGTATATCATACATAGAACGTATTTCTAGATAGCCAGAAGCCCAGCCTACCAGAATGGGTGATGCAAGGAACAAAAAGATTGCAAACATGAACGTGATACAGATTAAAGTCATTGTTTTGCTGGTGGTGTTTAGTTTAGATGTAATCTGACCCAAAAAGAACAATGTTTCATTTGTGTATCTATGTTCTGGAGATTTTTCTTTCCAGAATATGATAAAGCGACTAACGAGATAGAAAAAGCAACAGATGCAAAAGAGTAGCTCGATTAGAACAAATAGCAAGTATTGATAGATTGTATGAGTTTCAAAGGATAGAGTGTATTCTTTGACCAAAGCTGGTACACTAGCGGACACAAAAGTGTTTAGGATGGTGCATACCAACAATCCCAATAATAGGGTAGAAATATAAGATGTTCGTTTCTTGAGCAACCAGAATGCGGTCCATATCAAAGTTATCACTGGAAAAAGAATATTTCCACAGAACATGAGTTTCACGGGAAAAACAAAACGGCTGTCATAGAAAACATAGATTAGTTGTATTCCAGTATAGAGCATCCATACTGTGAATCCCTCAAACAACATAACCACAAGATGAATCCAGTCACTTTTTTTTCGTTTAGGTTCATTTATGTTCTCAGATGCTAACATATCAATGATTTTGGTTTTTTGAATGGTATGGGTATTGAATATTCCAACAATGAGAAAGCAGAGCATAAAGAAACCGATTGTCAACAGAACAGTATCAGGAAACAGTGTCCATAATAGGGTATAGCTTTTTCCATAGGTGGTCAACAACATGGCTGTGATGAGCTGGGAGCAGAACACACCAAGAAAAATTCCAATCAAAATAGACAGAAGTCCCATTACAGATGTTTCTGCAAAGAAAAGTCTAGCAATGATTCTCTCTTCCATACCCAAGATAGACTGGATTGCAAATTCTTTTTGTCTGCGTCGTAACATATATTGGTTCACAAAGTAGATTAAGAAAAGGAGAAATAGTATAATAACGCAAATTGCGACCTTCATTCCATAGCTTAAAGATGATGGGGACATCAGAATGGATACGGATTTGGGAACAGATAGAAAATCCACTCTCATTTGGCAATTTAATATCTAACAAGACCAGATGCGGGGCTTCTACTTGGAATGTATTGCAGACTTTTGAAAAATCCTTTATAGAAACAACCATATAGCCATTACCTTGCAAAAGAGTTTCCAATTCATTTCTGATTATAGGGTCATCTTCAATCACCATGATTTTATATGGGTTCATGTTCTAGTTCCTTCCAGTTCTGTTTTGTCCCATTATAGTTCTTTTATTCTAAGGATACAAGTCTATAGGTTACAATACAGTGGTATATTTTCCTTAATCTACAGAAACAGGTGTGAAACAATGAAAAGAGATGATTCCCCACAAATGGTAATTGAAAGAGCAACTATACACCCATTCCAGTGGTTTGTATTGTAGTTTTGAGAGAGGTGTTCTTACATGACAGAAGAGAGATGGAAAGAGATTTCCGAAAAAATTGGCTATTTAGGGGGGCAAGAGAAGGCATACCAACTTTATAAGAAGTTAGGGGAGTGTGACTGTGAAAATACAGAAAGAGTAGAGTTTGCATTGCGCCATTGGGGCTGGACAGGAAAAGAACGAATGGAGACTAACGACACTGTCAGAACTCGAGACTGGAGGTGTGTAGGAGAAGAGTGGAGAGAGGCTAGTGAAGCCATCAGAAAAATGAAAGAAAAGCGATTTGTATTTCCTAAAAATGGAGAAGAATTCATAAAACAATTTTACAAAATTAAGATTCCGATTCGTTATGGTGGGCTGGGAGCTAGTCTTGATTTTGATCCATATGAATGGTGTGAAGATTTTTACGAGTCGGAAATCATGAGCATACAATATAATGTTAGAATGATTATGATCGGTGTTCTTCTATATTTTTATAATGATTTCGAGTGCCAAGCTGAGAGTTTAGAGTATTATTGGGGAACAAAAGCCCCTATTGGTTACTGGGATATATCGTTATATCTAGGTAAGGATGATAAGGTTTATTATTATTATGGAGATGCAGGGATTTCAGGTATTATTGCGGAAAATTTAGTTGATTTTTTTGTAGATATGTTTGAGTTTCCAGGTGCAAAGAAAAAGGCTTGGTCATTCATTTCAGAAGAAGAGTCCTTGATTCGTAGTGAGCTTTGCGATGAAATAGAAAGACAAGCAGAAGCTGGTACCTATCAACCACGTGAGATTTGAACGATACATAAAAGGTGGATGTTCAAATGCTATAAAATTGTAATGATATGTTTTTTAAGATATAGAGAAAAGCAGAAACGTGTCCACAGTTGGGGCATGTTTCTGCTTTTTTGGAACTATGACTACCTATTGAAACATTCTAAACGCACGGTACACTTCTTCCCGATTGATTGGTTGGGTGCGGATCAACCCAGACTGCCAGGGTTTCTTGGCAACCCGTTCCCGATTCTGTCCGATTTTTGCATCCAGCGCATTCAGGAATTGATCCATAAATGGCTCAAAAGAGTCTTTTAATTGATCTGATAGTTGGTTGCTGATGCCTGCATATTGCAGCTTATCGGTAAGGGACTGATATTGTTGGGCAAGGTATTTGCCCAAATCAGCGTCACTACTGTTGATTTCATAGGTATCCCATGTTGGTTTGTCTATTTGCTCAGAAAGCTCCTTTGCATAGGAAGCGGCAAAAGATAAATCGTTTGCATTGTATAGAGTATGTTGACCGCTGGTTTGTGTAGCAGGTGTATCCATTGATGATACAGTTATGGTTTCCCTCAGCTTGGCTGCCATATAGCCATCATCCTGCTTAAGCCACTGCTTGCTGGGGTCAGTCATATCTGCATAAATGTCATTTTCTGTAAGATAAGAAGTATATTCATTTGCTCTGTTGTCAATGGCGGACAGCACGCTTTCCTTCATACCCTCAGCTATACCAGATTGCCCCATCCCCTCATAAAAACCACCAATGTTTTCGGAATAGGAATTTGCCAGTTCCTCTTTGGCTTGGGTGTATAGAGTGTCTAATGTTTGCATTTCCTGTTCCAGTTTTTCACCCGTGTACTGGGTTTGGATACGGTCTTTCAAAACTGCATAACGGGAGGCAAGATAGTCTACCTTGGTTTCAAACCGTTTCGCATTATCAAAACGGATGTCCATATGGAGGAAGTCTTCTTGCACACCACGCCAGTCAATGTCATCCCCTAACCCATTTTTTTCTAGTTGAGTGCGGAATGCATCTAAGCTTTTCTGGCTGACCTGACCTTCTGTCATTAGCTTTATTGGTTGGGAGGGATCTAGTTCAAAGGAATCCCCAATTTTGATGAAATCCAGGCGGTATTGTTTCATATATTGATTCATCAGTGCATCTTCTTCTGTGTATTGTTCTTTTTCAGAGGCAGGGCGCAGGTCTGCTGCCAAATTCAAATTAGATTCCACCTGAGTGGCTTCAGGGGTCTCTAAGATTTGGAGACGATTTGAAAGTTGTGGGTAGGAGTGGCTCAATTCCAATCGATCCCGGTTTGTAGCTTTGGGTTGCCGGGCATCCTGTCCCTTTGAAAGGGAGTGGACCAAGTCTGTGTGATTGGATGAAAAGCCTGTGCCATTCAGCCAGCTATTTTTGAACCAAGTATTGGAACCGATTTGACCAATATACATCTGGATTCCCCCTAAGGCTTGATTTTGTACCATGATTTTCTACTAGGTTTTTTGTTGTTTCGATATACAAACCACAGTCATGTAGAATATCGGATGATTTTGGAAAATAATAAGAGGACAGATTTTTGGAATCTTACATTGGACATATCAGAATGTATTTTCTGGAATCTGTCTAAGTTACAGAGAGAAGGTAATCAATAGAACAATAATTCTTGTTGTTTTCTGCATTATGCTATGGGCTGATAACCTATGTATGGTTGAGAAGCTCCCTAAAGGGAGTGAAGTAAATGGATAAAAAATACATAAAATATAATTTATCCCTTTTATTTTAAAATCATACCAAATTAGTAGTAAAATATTTGTGTGTTCTGCTTAATTTAAATGGTTATTATTTTTCTTTTTTAACTTATACACAAATTTCCCTAAATTTTCAGTTTATGGGATACAAAATGGGATCACTTGTGATACAATATAAGAGATACTGTAGGGCTGTCAAAGGAATACAGTGATTGAATCAAAAGAAAGGAAATAAGAAAATGAGATGGCATCAAAGAGCCCTGTCTGGTGTTCTTGCAACTGCAATAGGCATGGGTCTGTTGGGTGGTATCCCCCAGGCAGTGGCAACCGATTACACCAATGTGGAGCAGGTTTCTACCAAGACAACCAAAGCAACGGGAGATATTCAGGCGATGATCCGGATGGATTATCCCATCTCCATAGATAAACTAAAAGGCAGTGATGCGGCTGTCGTTCTGTACCGTGGTAATCAGGAGATTGCCTCAGGTCCTTTACAGGAAGGGGATCTGGCGTTTACCGATGGAAGCACAGCAACTGGCACAGTGACATGGAAAACCAATGAAACAAATGTCACCTCAGTGGAGGTTCAATTCACAGGCTTATCTGCAGAAGCAAATGACAACCAATACAATCTTGCATTCACAGGTACTGGGTTTCAATCATACCACAGTGAGGGGTTGATCCTGTCAGATTACTCTCGGGGTATTATTATTGGTACAGGTGATAATACCTTTACATACGGTGATTTGAATGGTGATGGCAGAGTAGATGAGGCAGATGTTGCGGTAGTCAAGGGGAATTTAGATACCAACAACAGTTTGGCTGACCTTAATGGGGATGGGGTCGTAGATATCTCTGACCTGGCAATCATCACCATGGCATCTGGTGCCACAGGGGAGGCACAGACCTACCAGACCTCAGCCATCCTCTCTAAGGTAGTGGATATAGCCGGTGCGGAAGAGGGGCTTGTGGGGACCATTCAGAATAGTGAACTTGCATCCTTGTTTACAGACAATGGCGAAACAGTGCAGTTAGCAGCCAATGAGGGTGAGACCCAGATTGTGTTGCCTATCCCACTGACTGCTAAGGAAGGCGTAGAAGTGGAACAGGTGGAGATTGTCAGTTCCACAGCATATCCAGTGGAAAAAGGGGTAGTGGAAGTAGAAACTGTAAATGGTGACCTATTTCAGGTGCCTTTTGATGAAAGTACCCCAGATGGTGTGTATGCCATACAAACCAGGGATGATGGGCGCAAGGTAGTGACCATCTCCTTGGGCACACGGGTACCGGTGAAAAAAATTACCATCCGGGTGGATATTGTGGACAATCAGGAGATCGTTGTGGAGCAGATTAAGTTCCATAAGGATATTTTGCCAGAAAATCCAGTCAAGGAAAATACAAAAGTACAAAATGTCAAAGCACAGGCTGGGGCGGAACAAGTGACTTTATCTTGGGATACGTTTCCTAACATCACTGGATACAAGGTCTACTATGGCACAAGCCAAAATCAGATGACTCATACCTTAGAGACAGACCGCACATCCTGCACAATTAGCAATCTTGAAAATCTCAAGACCTATTATTTTGCAGTAGCACCCATTTCTACTGCTGGCGATCAAAAGTGGGAAGGTGGGAAATCTGATGTAGTCGCTGCCACACCACAGCCTGCAAGTGTACCAGATAAACCAGATAATGTAACAGTTACACCCAAAGATACCATGTTACAGGTGACATGGAAGCCCGGAAAAGATACCCAATACAGCAAAGTCCAATACCGGGTCAAGGGGCAGGATGAGTTTGTGGTGCTGGATGGTCAGTTCCAGTCTTCAACCTACATCACTGGTTTGGAGAATGGTGTTACTTATGAAGTACAGGTATTTGGAGTCAACATCAGGGGCAATGGTCCCGTTTCTCTCACAGCAGAAGGGACACCGGAACAGGAGGACATAGAAGCCCCAGATCTGCCCACAGTGAACCGATTGGATCACAGTGTTATTGTATCTGCTACTTATCCCACAAACAATACAGACACAAAGGTAAGCCAGGGACAGCTGCCTGGTGCAGTCTATGATGGGGATTATCACACTGGATGGGTTGCCACTACTTGGTGGTTGGATAAAAAGTTTACATTCCAGTTTGATCAACCCTATGAGATGAATTATTTTATCTATGTCCCAAATTTGGGGCTGGATACCCAAAACAACAGTGGAAATCGCTACCGCGATTATTTTACAGCCTTTGAGCTTTGGCTCAATGGGGAAAAGGTGGATGAGTCCAAGGTATCGTTTGAGAAGGTAGACGATAATTCCTACTTTATTGTAAAATTCCCACGTACCACGGTTACTTCTCTGACTGTACAGCCTAGGCAGTGGGACGGTGCAGGCAATATGAGCCTGGTTGAAGTGGCTTTTTATCAGTACGATGGGTTGGCTGATTCTATAGATGCAATGTTTGCGAATGGCAGCCACACAGCGTTGGCAGCCGGTGTGGATCAGGCTACCATTGATGCCCTGCGTCAAAAAGCCAGCAATGTAGATGCCTACTATGTGGATCGGGCGGTTCTGTTGGATGAGCTGGACAATGCACAGCAACTGCTCAATGGGGAGGAACTGATGGTCCGGGCTGGTTTTGCCTCCCGCAGTGGAGCGGCAGACCAGAAGTATGGGCAAACTGCTTCTGCATTGCAACCTTTGGGTATTTCTGCCCTGTCCAACCAGGCAATTTCCATTTATGTTGAAGGTCTGGGCGATGGGGAAACAGCTACATTAGTACAGTGGCAACAGTATTCTGAGACCGGTGCTGAGACCAAACGTTACACATTGCAGAATGGACGCAATCGTATCTATCTCAATCAAATTGGCAACAGTGGCAGCGGTGAACGTGGTGGTTCCCTCTACATTGAGTACAGTGGAAGCAATGCAGATGCACTGGAACTACAGATCCGTGATACATCTGACCAGAAAACTGTGGTAACGGAAATCCCAATGTTAAATATTGATCCTACCCAGTGGTATGGTAAAAGTGAGGAAGAACGCAAGTCGCTCATCCGTGTCTATGTACAGGAATTGCAGGACTATGTTGCGGGATTGTCTTTCCCCAACGATAGCAGCCGCAGAACGAATATTCGCAATGTGACCGAGATTGCTACCCCAAGTGTCCTGTTGTCATTGCCAGCAGATCAGGTCCTGTCTGGCTTAGGTGGTACAACAGCCTCAGTGGAAGATGCCACATCTAAACTTTACAATGCCATTTGTGCATGGGAGCAGCTGCTGTTCTTGATGAATAAGACACAGGGTATCATTGGAGCGGATACAGATTTTGCTTCCTATCAGTATCCTATGGAAACCAGACAGAATATCCACTTCTCACGTATGTTCTCAGGTGCGTTCATGTTTGCGGCTGGTAGCTATGTGGGCATTGATTTCAATGAAACCCGTGCTATGGTCACTGGCTATCCAGTGGAATTGACGGGTAGTGGCAGTGGTATTGATGGGGATGATCTCAATGGGCTCTATGGTTGGGGCATTGCACATGAGATTGGTCACAACATGGATAAGATTGGCTACGCAGAAATTACCAACAATATTTATTCTCTGGTAGCACAGACAGCAGATACTGGTGACATGGTTGGTCAATCCCGCTTGGAGGGTATGTATCAATCCATCTTTAACAAGGTTGCCCTAGGAAAACCTGGTCAGGCTGGCGATGTATTTACCCAGTTGGGAATGTATTGGCAGTTGCATCTGGCGTATGATGAGGCAGGCAGTCCATTTGATGGTAGTGGTGCATTGGACTTCTACAATGCTTTCTTTAGTAAGTGGAAGACTGGGGCGCACAGCGATGCACCCAGTAAAGATGATCGGATTGCCTTGATTGCTGCTGAAGTGACAGGAAAGAATCTGACTGAATTTTTCACCCGTTGGGGCATGGAACTGAGTGAAGCAACAATCACTACACTGAAGGGATACAGTGAAGAACCACGCAATATTTGGTACCTCAATGACCAGTCCCGCCGTGACCGTCTCAATGGTGAGACAAAGGCAGAATTGGCTGCCGCTCTCACTGCCGCGGTGGAGAATGAGAATCAGGTAAAATTGACCATTACAGTGTCAGGTGATGCCAGCCGCGTCCAGGGCTATGAGATTTTGCGCAATGGTACACCAGTGGCATTCCTGATGGGCAATGGGAAAAGCACGCAGACTTATCTGGATACAGTGGGTGCAGCCAACCATATGGTATTCACCTACTCTGTTCGTGTCATTGACACTCTGGGTTATGAGGTGGATCAAGCAGAGGCTGCACAGGTACGGATTTCCTATGATGTGACACTCGATGCAAGTCTGTATGATATCAGTGAATATGGGCTGAATCAGGATACCAATACAAAAAATATTCAGATTACGGCTAAGGATGGTGGAGTATTGACCACCAGTGGATTGAAAATCATTGGCAGTTCCATTCCTACAGATGGTAATTATACTGTTACCATTACCACAACAGATGGACGAAGTGTGGTTGCAAAAAGTGATCGTTTCTCTAACAGTCAAAGTGAAGATTCCTTCCTGACTTATTGGAATAAGCCGGGTACAGATGCCACAGATACCCGTATCTGGATTTATGATGCTGTCAGTATTGTGATTTCTGGCATGCCTGCTGATGTGTCTACATCCAATATTCAGTTACTCAGCTATCCAGGTGACAACATTGCGTTTACAGAGGGTGCGTCTATTGGTGTACTGGGTGAGGATTATACCTATGATCTTGGTGATGGTCAGACAGAAGTAATCAAGGCTGGCACTGTTGTAATTACTGGCAGCTACCGTGGTGATCCTATGTACAATAGTGTCCGTCTGAAGGCACAAATGCAGTCTATGAAACCAGGCTCCAGCGAGGTGCCAGTGGTAACAGAACAGACCCTATCTGGTGAAACAATCCTCTTTGCAGAAATTCCAGATGATGGTGCAGTCAGTACCATTAGTGACGGTTTCTTTGTGTTTATCCCAGAGGATCAGGAGAGTTTCAAGCAGGTCAATGAGGACCATGGTGACAATCATGCTGCGGGCAATTTGGTTATGATTGCACTACAGGCCCAAATGTGGCGGGCAGAGGATATCTATGGGAATAATCCACGTATGACCAGTGATACCCTGTTCATCAGTGTACCTCGTTATGACTCAATGCCTGCTATCATCTTAGAGTAAAGGGAAGCCAAAGGTTTAGAAAGGAAGCACGCAATGAAGCGTTGGATGAAACAAGGAATTGGCACACTGATGTTGTGCACCCTGCTGCCAGTGCAAACACTGGCAGCAGGGATTGACCTGTCTTTTGATCAGGCAGGAACAGCTGCGGCTGTACAATTACAGGATGTGGGTACAGACCGCTATGCCGCAGAAATTACTTTGCCACTGCTGAATATGCAGGGGGTGCAGTTCCAAAGCTATGCTGATAGCTATGCGGTTACCATTGATAGTGTAGAAAAAACAGTTACACTGTATGTGGCTTCACGTACCCCACTGACTGGTTCCAATGGGATGTTGAATATTGGGACATTGTTGGTAGATGAGAAGACAGAAATTACTGGTGTTGGGCACACAGTTGTGTTAGACCAATTTCTGAACCGTTATACCTATCCAGAGATTGGGATTACAGTGAGCTATGGTGGAGAGGACGGTGGTTCTATTGGAGGCGGTTCCACAGAAGGCGGTTCCTCCACAGGTGGCAGTTCTACAGGGGGAACAGGTGGGTCTGTAAACCATACCCCAACGGTATCCACAAATGGAGTTGGTGGTAAAGTTCAGGCTGCCAGTGATGGTAGTGTTACCATTACTCCAGATGCAGGTTATCGTATTGCAAAAATCCTAGTAAATGGGAAAGAAGTGGCAATTACAACAAAGCTGACTGGTCTCACCGCTAAGGATAAGGTTGTAGTGACCTTTGAGAAAGTGGAGGATCAGAAACTGAGTTTTACAGACGTACAGCCCACTGACTGGTTTGCTGAAGCGGTAGACTTTGTGGTGGCTCAAGGATTGTTTGCAGGAATAAGTGAGACAGAGTTTGGTCCCAATGTAGAAATGAGCCGTGCGATGCTAGTGACGGTGCTGTATCGTTTGTCTGGAGAGACCAGCAATGGGGACAGCGGCTTTACCGATGTACCAGCCGATGCCTGGTACAGTGCTGCTGTAGCTTGGGCAAAAGAAGCTGGGGTTGTCAGTGGCATCAGTGAGACAGCATTTGCACCCAATCAGCCGATCACACGGGAGCAGATGGCAACCATTCTATACAGCTATGCCAATGCTCAGGTGGGAGAAGATGCAAAAACTGCTCTTGCAGCATTCACAGATGCTGGAAATATTTCCAGTTATGCCACTGTCCCTATGAGCTGGGCTGTGGAACAAGGGCTTTTGTCTGGTGTAGGCAATCAAACACTGGAACCACAAGGTGTGGCAACAAGAGCGCAAGTGGCTACTATCTTGCGGCAATTCTTGAAAAATACCTGATATTGGACAGTCAGAAGCTACAAAGTTTTTGCCGAACACAGGTTATGTAAAAAACGAAAAATCCCAACAGAAGGATAGATTCCATTCCCCTTCTGTTGGGATTTCATTATATATTTGTAATACGCTGTCCTGACTATCACTAATCACTACAATTTTCTTTTCAGGGATTTGATTGCTTTAAGGTATTTTTGAAGGTTATCTGTAACAGGTCAGAAAGTGGTTATTTTGTTTCATTCCATAATATAGGATGTGATAGCTTTTATGGAGGATTTCTTCTAATTGCTCTGAATCATACAAAACCATTTCTGTACCCATTGCAAAAAATTTGATATTTACTTGTTGTGATAACTCCATAAGCCTCTCTGCCGCGGATTGACAAAAAGAAGTACAAAATTCATTGGGTGAGTCAGTATCTAATTCTGGAAGATTGGCTGTATCAATCCATTGTTGTGTATGGAATTGCCCATGCCCAAAGTATTGCATTGCACCCACTGGGAAAGAACCTATGGTTCCTTGAAAGTGAATGATGTTTCCATTTAAGAGGCGTTTTTTTAATGATATGCCATCCTGTATCTTTACCATTTCCTCTTTTTCTGGCAACCAGCTATCCCATATCACACAATCTTGAGAAAATACAGTCTCACCAATTCGAGAAAAAAGTGTGTTACATTGTCTGATATCAAAATGTGCTTCACTGATCATATAAACTTCAAATTTTGCAGCCATTGATTGCTCACACACCCTATGCAAAGTGATATAACAGGGAAGGAGACCTTTGTGGTTCCCTATTTTGTAATCATCTCATCGTTTTTTGGATCAAAAAAATAAAATTCTTTTGCTTTTATGTGTAGTTGTATGTCGGTTGAGGTTGCATCATCAGACACATTGCAGCCATATACAACAAAGGTGTAGATTCCATTTATGTTTGAGATGACTTCTATCCCATAGATTTCATCATTAAAAAATAATCCACTGCTAAAAGAAAAGCCTACAACTCCATCAAAAACAAGGCATCCATGTTCTACATCTTGTTTGCAATGATAATTCCACTTTTTTGTGCCCTCCTTTAATCTGGAAATGCAATTCATTTGAAATGAAATTTTATGGTTTTCAAATGTGACTTTTTCACAAAATCGGTCCCCTAGATAGAGGGATGACAAAAATTTTTACATAGAATTTCATGCCTGAATGGTGGTGGAGCTGTGGCAGAACACTCCTATATTATACACAAATAACAATGGATTTGTCGATAGATCTGTGTTATACTTTTCCAAAATAAGAGAAAATAGGAGGGTTTCTGATGATTCAACGGACGGATGCTAGGTGGGGAAGTGTGATTTCCAATTTAAATGGGAGCCAAGTGGAGCTATGGCTCACAAAATTGATGGAAGGGGATGGAAGCCCGCAAGAAGCCATTTTTGGGTTGTCCGAAGAATTGAGCCATCAGCTTAGTTGGAATAGGATAACTGCTTATGTATTGCCACATTTGGCTGCTTTCGTTCCAAATCTATCGAAAAAAGATCAGGTTTATCTGATTGCCCAAATGGGGGCAGCCATTGCAGCAGAAGCAGAATGTCCCCTCCCATTGGGTACAGAAGCATATCAGGAATTTTATGAAGGTTTGTCAGGTTTACAAAAGGAAGTAAAGACAATGATTGCTGACCCACAGGTGCAGCTTCTGTTGGCAGAGGATACAGAACTTGGAGTGATGTTTACTTTGGGTGCATTGGCTGTGATAGGGGATAGGAACCATGCCTATGGATTTTGGCTTTTATCTGGTTCCGTTTGGGAAGAGGGGATGGCCGCCTGTGCATGTGGATGGGATGAGGAGTCCATCCCATTCTTGGAACAGCCAGATTGTATAGAAGAAATCCAAATAGACCCTTGGGACGGGACCTCATTTGAGCATGAAGCTGTATGGTTGAATGGGGTACTGGAACTGGTGGGGGACAACCCAGTCAGCCCGATTTTGCCTCTGGTTTATGGGACAGGGGTATGCCCAGAGTGTGGGGAAACAGAGCCATACTGGGATTGGCTATACCGTTTTCATGAGGGAGAAGCACCGTCATTATGAAGGAATTGGATCTATTTTCAGAGTGTGATGGTCATATCGAAAGTGTACTCATTGGTTGTGAAACAGTCAAAGTATCATTTCAGACATGGGATGCGAAAAAGTTGGTACTCATCTACCATGAAGTAGAGGAAGTCAAAGAAAGCCATTGTGTGTTGGGGGATATTTCAGATTATGTAGAACAGAACAGACAGGACGGATTGATGGAATATACCTTTTGGGATGTGAATGATGAGGCTGTTCTAAAGATTCTGGCAAAAACTGTTCATATTTATCAGGTAGATGATAATATGGACAGTACCAGCACCTTACATTATATCCAATGTGATGATATTGGAGGGGGCATATGCGAGACACATTAGTTTATCAAGAATACTCAACCAACCAGGAATATCGTTTTGAAGTATATCGCAATCGGAATTTCTATGAAATATGGGTGCAACGTAAAATCAGCGATGATATTATGGGGAACGAGTGGTTTTCCTACTCGGATCTTTCTGATGGGAAACACTGTGCAGATACCATAGAGCGAGCCATTGAAGTTGGCAGAGAGTGCCTCCAATGTCTGATTTAACCTCAGAAGAAAAAGCAGTTATGTTCCATTTTGGGGATAGCTGTTTTTTCTTTCTCTATGATATAGGGTAGGATGGGGTCATAGGCACATATACAGAAATTCTCTAGTTCAAGTCCAGAATATAGGATTACACAGGAATCGTTACGCTGTGAAAGGGAAGATTTATGTACAAAATCATAATTTTAGAAGATGAGATGAACTATGCGACACAGCTTTTAGAGTATCTTATCCACTTTCAGGAAACACATTTTGAGTTTACTTACATTGCAAAACATTACCCCTCCCCCATACAGTTTTTAGGGGAATATTCCTGTGATGCAGATTTGTTGTTGCTGGACATTCGATTGCCAGGGATGACCGGGATGGATGTGGCACACCGCATACGGGAAATGGATCAAAATGTGACAATCTTGTTTATTACAAGCCTAACACAGTATGCCATTGAGGGCTATTCTGTGAGGGCATTTGATTATATCGTAAAGCCAGTGTCCTACTCGTTTTTTGCATCGAAACTAGAACGTGTGTTGCGTGCAAGGAAGCAGGAGCAGACGGAGCGGTATATTGAGGTAAAAACAAAAAACAAAACCATCCGCATTGCATCAAATTCTATCCTGTTTATTGAGATTTTGAACCATGATATTACCATCCACACAGACCAGGGCGAAGTGAAGCATTGGGGCAGCCTGTCTAAATACGAGCAGCTACTAAAAGAGGTTCACTTTGCACGTTGTAATTCCTGCTATTTGGTGAATTTACGGTATGTAGAAGGGGTGGATGACCAATATGTCCAAGTGGGTGGTCAACAGCTGACAATGAGCAAAGCAAAACGCAAACAATTTCTTATGGCATTGGGACAATACAAAGGAGGGGGTGTCTAATGCCAGAGTGGTATTCTTCAACGCGCCTGCCCATCTTACTGCTTCAGACCTTGATTGCAGTGCAAATCTTTGTTAGGGTACAGGCGGGCAAAAGGACGAAATTTGAGATCATCAGATACATTGTCCTTGCTGTGTGTATCTGTCAACTGGGATCCTATTTGGTGGGACCAGTTCCAAATGGGACCCCACAGAGGATTATTTTGTGTGTATTGGTGTATTTGTTGAGTGCAGGTTTCCTGCTGTATACACAGGATTTGTCCATTTGGAGTTGCCTGCTATTTGCTGCATCTGGGTATTTGTCACAGGATATTGCAGGAAATATTAAAATGATACTGAAATTGGTTCCTGTAATACAACAATGTGCATCTCACGAATTTGGTATCTTAGTGGTAGATTTGATCTGCTATGGTGGAGTGTACCTGGGGCTCTATTTTATATTTTATTCCTCTGTAAAGTCCTTTAGTGAGAATTTTGACGATAAACTAAAGGCTGTTTTTTCCGTTGGGACACTGATTGTTTGTATTGGAATGGCCCGCATGACACAGGATAATTTAGCGCGCAATACCACCTCTGTTCTGGCAGAAAGTGTCTATGGGATTCTGTGTGGCATTTTGATTTTGATGATTCAATTTGGGGTGATGGAACGCACTGGTCTACAGGAACATATGAAAATGATGCACATTATGATGGAACAACAGAAATCCCAATACCGGTTGAGATGTGAGAGTGTGGATTTGGTAAACGAAAAATACCATGACCTGAAATCCCTGATCTATGGGACACACCATCCGATTTCCAAGGAGCAGATATCAGGGTTGGATACTGCAATTCAAGCCTATGACATTGTAGTACAAACGGGAAATGATATATTAGATGTGGTACTGTCAGAAAAACATGCCCTATGCCAACGGGACCACATCCCGTTCACCTGTTTGATTTCTGGTCAGGATGTGGATTTTTTGGAGGAGTTGGATTTGTATTCCCTGCTATCAAATGGATTAAACAATGCCATAGAAGCGACAAAGGCATGTGACCCAGAACAGAGGTATGTGGTTTTAAAAGCCTGCCGGCAGGGAGAAATCCTGTTCTTACACATAGAAAATTCGTACAACCATGACCTGAAAATGGAGAAAAACCGACCAGTCAGCCCACGCCGCTCCTCTGACCATGGTTTTGGGATTCGAAGTATGGAGAAAACCGTAGCAAAATATAGAGGTTCACTTTCGATCCAAAATCAAGACCATATATTTTCGCTGGACATTGTATTGGAACAATCACAAAAGCGGTAACAGTATCACACCATTTGCTGTGACCAAACGTTAGGTCACTGGAAATGGTGTGTTTTTATTTCTGTCAGTTACGATGGGAAAAAGGGCAGTTACGATACAAATCTTGATGGAATGGCATGTAGTTTATTATACTGTGTACCAACATAGTAAGAAAGATAGAGAGCAGACAAAACCATCAATTTAAGGAGGAAATGAGATTATGAAACTGAAAACCGTATGCAAGCAGGTACTATTTACTGCGATGATTGCAGGAACTGTGATGACATTTGCAGCCTGTGGTGGTTCCAGTGGTGGCAATGATATGGAAAATACATTTATGACCAGCAAAGCAACCTATCTGGATGCCATTGCATGGTATGCCAATGAGGACATTATGTTAGTGACCCGTGAGGGTGATGTTTATGAATTGTACTATAAGAAAGACATTTTTGGTACAACAGACCCAGGTATGAAGGGTGAAAAGACCATTATTTATACAGGTACATATACATCAGCCCCTTCTGCGGATGGGGATACCACCCATCTAGATTTGAGTTTGGAAGCCCCTACCAGAATCTACATGGAACAGCATGGTAAGGCATTTGGCAGGGATGTATATAATGTTAACTGCATGTTTGACACTGCCAACTGGACAGATGCCATGACCACCATTGCATTCCCAAGCGGCAGTGAAGACGGTGCAGCTGATTTCCTGTCGACCTATGGAAAAGCAATGACAGTGACAGTAGAAGACCCCTCTCTGTATCAGGAAGATACCTCCCTCTCCTATCGTATTGTATCTATGACAGAGGAAAATCTGGAGATTACAGGTAACTAAGCCTATCAAAAAGCTACAGAAGCAGAGAACATCATTCTGTAGCTTTTACCACACAAAATAGGTTTGAATGGAGGAGATGTACCATGAAAAAGAAAAATACAGGCACACTGAAGTGGAAAATATTTACAGGTACTTCAGCGGTCCTGTTTGCATTTACGATGGTAGCCGGACCGATTGCCAACAGCTATGCTTCCATTATCAATATGGTACTGGATACAGAATCCACAAAAGTGGTGGGAGATCCAGGAAAAATCTATTATGAAGCAGATTTTACTTCCAGTGAGGAACAGTCTGTTTCCGCAGAAGAATTGTGTACTCAAATTGTTGCCAATGGTGCAACCCTGTTATTGAACCGCCAAAATGCACTTCCACTTGCCAGTGGGGCAAAGGTGAGCTTGTTTGGGACCACATCCAGAAGTTTTGTCTACGGTGGTACTGGTTCCGGAGGCATGGATACATCCACAGCACAGGACTTGAAAAGTGCATTGGAGGAAGATGGATTTCAGGTGAATCCAGTGCTCTGGGATTTCTACAGCACAGGTACAGGCAAGGACTATGGACTTGTAACAGCCACTGGTTCTCTGAACAACTACATTTTTGACAACGCAGGTTTCTTTGTCAACGAGGTGCCACAGAGTGTCTATACAAATACAGAGTGGGACTCTGTTTCTGAGTATGGAGATGCAGCCATTGTTGTGTTAGGTCGTATTTGTGGTGAAGGTGCAGATTTGCCTTGGTATGGGGCAGGAGATGGAAACGGCAATTTGCTGGAACTCAGCCAGGAAGAAAAAGATTTGCTGAAAGCGCTCAGCCAGAAAAAAGCCAATGGAGAAATTCAAAAGATTATTGTATTACTCAATGCAACCAACGCCATAGAGTTGGATTTTCTGGAGCCGGAACTCTGTGGAGAAGATTATGGAATTGATGCCTGTATGTGGGTTGGTGAAGTTGGGCAGAGCGGTATACGCTCCATTGGTGATTTGCTCAACGGTACAGTCAATCCCTCTGGTCGTCTGGTGGATACCTATTGTTACGATAACCTGACTTCTCCCGCCATACAGAACGCCCATGCAACAGCTTATACCAACGCAGCCACAGCCGGTTTGTCCTTTGAGAATGGAAACAATGAACATTATGTGGTCTATCAGGAGGGTATCTATGTGGGATAC
The DNA here is from genome assembly GCA_944383165.1 of uncultured Oscillospiraceae bacterium. Classification (GTDB taxonomy): domain Bacteria; phylum Bacillota; class Clostridia; order Oscillospirales; family Oscillospiraceae; genus Lawsonibacter. The sequence goes on along the minus strand of CALWON010000005.1, from coordinate 45,299 downwards.
CGCTACTATGAGACACGGTATGAGGATGTTGTGTTGGGTAACCCAAAGGTAGGGGATTATGATTACGCCTCCACAGTGGCATTCCCATTTGGCTATGGTCTATCCTATACAGAATATGAATATGGTCCCCTGTCCTACACAGAGGAGGCAGACCAGTTTGTCTTTCAGGTGGATGTAACGAATGTTGGGGCAATGGATGGGCAAGAGTCCGTTCTGATTTATATGCAGTCCCCCTATACCCAGTATGATAAAGAAAATGGGGTAGAGAAAGCAGCCATTGAACTGGTTGGATTCACAAAAGTAGATGTTCCAGCAGGGGAGACTGTGACAGCAACTGTGACAGTGGACAAGAGCGAGATGAGAGCCTATGACGCAAACGGAAAGGAAACCTACATTGTGGATGCAGGAAATTATTACTTTTCTACCGGAAATGGCGCACATGAGGCATTGAATCATATTTTGGCAGCAAAGGCAGCCATGGGAGATACCAGCAATGGTACAGTAGATTTGTACAAACTGATTGGAGAGGCAGATGCCTCATTGGCAGTTTGCTATACACAGGAAACCTTTGATGATACCACTTATGCAGTGAGTTTGGAAACCGGTTATGAGATTACCAACCAATTAAATCACGCTGATTTAAACAAGTTTGATGAAGATGACAGCAACAATGTGGTTTATCTCACACGAAGCGATTGGGCAGGTACCATGCCAAAGGCAGAAATTACCCCAACCAGCTATCAGGCAGCTGTTCAGATTGCAGCCAACCAGCAGATGATTGAGGCACTGACTTCTACAATTTCCTCTGGCAGTATGGGTGAAATGACAGAAATGCCTACGATGGGCGCAGACAATGGGCTCAATTTAGCCCAGTTTGTTGGTGTACCTCTGGAGGGTGGAACCATTACAGTGGATGACCAGGAGTTTACCTGGGATGACCTGCTGGATCAGGTCACATTCAATGAGATGAGTAAGCTCATTGGTCAGGCGTACCACTGCACTGCACCTATGGCAAGTGTCAACAAGCCAGCTACAAAAGATGAAAATGGACCACAGGGCATTACTGCCACACTGACCGGTGGAGCGGCATCCACCAGCTATACCTCCGCCGATTTGAGAGCCGCAACTTTTGATGTAGAGTTGACAGAAGCAGTGGGACGCAGTATGGGAAATGACTGTCTGCTGGCAAATGGTAAAGTGTATTCTGGTATTTATGGACCAGGTGTCAACCTCCATCGTACCCCCTACAGTGGACGTAATTTTGAGTATTATTCTGAAGATCCCTTCGTTTCCGGTATGATTTGTGCCGCTGAGGTGGCAGGCATCCAGTCAAAAGGTGTCTATACTTATATGAAGCACTTTGCACTCAATGACCAGGAAACAGCCCGTGACGGCATCAGTGTATGGAGCAATGAGCAGGCAGCCCGTGAACTTTACCTTCAGGCATTTGAGTATCCCATTGCACAGTCAAATGCATATTGTGTGATGACATCCTTCAACCGTATCGGTTGTATTTGGGCTGGCGGTGACTATAATCTGTTGACCAATATTCTGAGAAACGAATGGGGAATGCAGGGCTTTGCATTGACAGATTTTTCAAACTCCAACGACTATATGGACATTATACAGGGTGTTCTGGCTGGTGGTGATGCATGGGATTGCAATGATGCCAATAAGTGGACCCCAAAACTGAATGAGCAAAAGGACAATCCAACCGTTGTCAATGCCATGAGAATGGCAACCGAGAGAATCCTTTATACAGTGTCCAATTCCAATGCCATGAATGGAGTCAGTCCCAATATGAGAATTGTGGAGGTTCGTACATGGTGGCAGAATGCCATTGTGGTATGTGATGTTGTATTTGGTGCAATGACAGTGTTTGGTATCTATCAACTGGTTCGGCTTCGCAAGAAGCAGGGATAATCTCCCTTCCTCTTTTACTATGTTCAACAGCGTATCACAAATCAGTGATACGCTGTTGACATTTTTATATCTTGGTTTCCGTTCTGGAGATAAGAGAAAGGGGGATTGTTACAAACCGATGGAAAAGAACAGAGAAGAGCAATCCAAATGTGACCCCTAAAATGGTATCTGCAATGCGTAATATCACTGCTTCCTGAACGCCATAAATCCCAGCTCCTATCATGAGTGCACCAAAACAGTTTATGGCTGTTTTGTATCGGTAATCCACACAAAAGCCCAGACACAGCCCGCCCAAAGGTCCCATCAACGAATGAAAGGAAACTGGGATCATGAGATAAAGCACAAAAAATGCACAGGAGCCAGCGATTGCACCTACAATTCGCTGACAGAAACGTGTGGTTGTACAACTGGAGTATGGATAGGCGGATAGTAAAGATGCACAGGCAAAGCCCATCCACATAAACCGCTCGATATGAAATACCTGTCCCATAGTCAACACAAGACTGACTCCAAGAGCCATACGCAGTTGCCAAAGATGAACCAGTTTAGATACATCAAATTTTTGAACAACATGGTGAAAACGAATACTTTTGTGGTAATTCCGGTGTTTCAGGAATAGAATGGCACCACAAAGCAGATAACCTGTCAAAGCCAGAAGCCCACGCCTAATGAGGGCATCTCCCATCACTGGATTACCTGTCAGGTAGATGTAGGCGAAACTATATAAACCACCATTACCCATTTCCGGTCTTTGAGTCGTCATAAATAGTAAAGCAAAAAAGGAGATAAAATGGAAGGGAATGAGCAAAATTGGGGGAATGACCACAACAATACTGGGAGCCAGTACCAAAATCAGCATTGCCATTGCCAAGGTAATCAGAGAATCCCCCACACAATATTCAAAGTTGACAAAGCGAATCCCCAATAGAATGCAGAACACTGCTACTGCCATAGGGGTGTTATCCGCTCCAAACATACCAGATAATAGGCTGATAAATACAATGGCAAAGGTTACAATCAGCACAGAGCGGAGGAACATGGCATTCCAGTAATATAATTTTTCCCGTTTTGTCACTGATACAGAGATTTTTTGCTTGATGATAGAGGGGTCCAACTGTAGTGTATCATAAAACTTCATGGGTATTTTCCTGTCCTTTCTCAATATGTGCAGCAAGTTTATCTGCATAGTACATAAATGCCTCAAAATCTTCAGTAGAACTGCGCCATAAATCATAAAAAGGCTGTAAAATGCTCTCATAGCCCTTTTTTAATTCAGCTAGACCGATTTCTGTTATGGTCAACTGGTAGCTTCGCTCATCCACAGTCTGTCGTTGTTTATGGATGCAGTTTTTTTCATAGAGAGACTTGAGGCACCGACTAACCGCCTCTTTTTTCATACCACTGCTTTGGCTGAGTAAGTTGGGCGTATTTTGCTCTGGTTGTAGATATAGATGAGCCAATAGTTCACATTCACTTGCTGTTAGTAGTGTTTTTTGTACTGGCAACAGAGAACGCATAATTTTTTGAATCTGTTGCTGATAGTGCATCATATCAGTCCATTCCATCAGATTTGTAGCCTCCATATAGTTAACTTTGTTAAGTATATGCCAGTGACAGTCAAATGTCAAGTATTATGGATCTGTGATTATATCAAAAAAATTCTCCCCATATGCCTGGGTGTGGCATATGGGGAGGAATTGTATCTTTTGCTAAGTTGAAATGGACTTATGACTGAAATTCACTGGATGTAATCTCATAGGCATAGGTATCCAGATTTGCAGTTAAAGTGGCGAAATGGGTGTCATTCTTCCAATGCAAGGTCAAATTTGCACCATTTCCCTGGGCACTGAACTCAGAATCAAAACCAAAGGCTGGATGATTTTTTCGGAAAGCCAGAAGTTCCAGTTGCTTTTTCACAACGGGATTTTGATAGGCAGCTTCCACCTGTTCCATAGTCAGGTTGGTACGATTGATTTCCTTATGACCGCCAGGACCTGCCAAAGCAACAGCGGCATGGTCATTCTTTCCACAGAATAAATCCAAGTACCAGACCTGTGGTTTGCCTGGCATAAAGAGCTGGATGGCTCTGGCTAGCAGCATTTTTTCATTGGATTCTCCCAGTGCACTGTAGTAGGTTGCATTGACTTGATAATACATGTTCTTTGCACCGTGGAGATTCTTCACATATCCACCACGGGATACGACGGTATCAATGAGGGTTTCAATCCGCTCATCAGGAATTAACCCTTTGAGATCTAAAAGTGGAATACCATCATGACAGCCGAGCATGTTGACAACTCGAATGTTTTTCTCATAGATTTCGGTTGCCCAGCGGCAGAGATATTCACTTTCATGGAACTCCAGAGCATCAATCAGAAGACCAGGAAGGAAGAAGTCATAGGTCATATACCCCTGTTGGGCCACCTTCTCATGGATTTTTTCTCCATAGCTTGCATGGATTTCGGGGAGAAGCTGAAGGTGATACCGGTCTGCGATGTTGCGAACCTGTTCTAAGAGGTCCCATGTGCCAGGCTCATTCAAGAAATTCTTCTTACCAGGCTCTTTGGGAGCATAGGCAAAGGCATCCAGACGCACAATGGAAGCACCATATTCAGACAAGGTTTTCAATGTGTTTTCATAAAATTCCCAAACAAGTGGAGATTTTATATTCAAATCCATCTGCCCTAAATATTCTCTATGATTTTCCAAATAGTCGCAGACTACTTCTTTGGCGTTTGGTGCCACTGAGAAATCACAGTCATGGGGAGACTTTTCCCCTGCAAGCTCATCAGTGAGGGATTTATGAAGGCGGTCAGCAGTGGTATACTGTAAATTGGCTAAAGTCATAAGTTGCTGAACCGTTGGAACCTGATAAGTCACTTTTTGATAAAATGTATTCCAATAGGGGACATCCTGCCCATATGGCATACGAACCATTAAAATGGGAAGCCCAGGTTTACGGAAAAACATCTGCTCTATGTACTGTTTGTCTGGCTGAATATAGCCATCTTCTGTCATAGTTCCGTAGCCGTCCCAGAATTGATTCCAGTTAATGAAAAAATCTTGATATGGAGAATCTGGATGCTGTAACATATGTTGGAATTGAGGACTGAGAACAGAGGCATGATTTAAAATAAAATCCAATTTTAAGTCAATTCCCAGCTCTTTTAAATCGCTCAAATCCTCTCTGGATGCGAACTGCTCACAGAGAGAATAATCAATCACAGAAAATCCACGGTCTAAATCTGTATGGAACAGACTAGGCAAAATGTAAAAAGAGCCAAATGCGTTCTGTACATCTTTGTTTTTCAAAAAACGCACCATACCAGACAGGCACCCACCAACACTGTCAGGGTATGCGTTTAACATGGGGGTGGCAGTTGCAAATCCCATTTGATGTTCCTCCTTATGCCTGAGCCATCATTTGGCAATATTCCTGATAGCTTAACAGAGAACCGCTTTTAGAAATGATGAAGGCAGCTTTGTGAGCTTGTGCCTGTAATTGCCCCTGTTCCAGTTCCAAAACCATGGTGACAAAGGGGCTGTCTACTGCACCATCACGGTTGCGGCTTCTTCTGTGCTCTAATGTTTCCTGTGGTGTGCTGTTTAACAAAATAGGAAGGTCTACGCCAGTGAAACCGTCACTGTTTCCATGTGTCCACTCAATGATGAGCAGATTTTTTTCAGAAACATCTACTTCGTCATACCATAACTCCAAGGGAGTGCGTCCCATACGTTTCAGATAGAGATGAGATGCGCCCTGTTTAAAGTTGGCGATGATATGGCTCAATTCTCCAAAATTCAGCTCCTCAGCACTGCCCAAATACCGGGACAATGCCTTTCGCCCCTCTTTCTGATAAACTGCAAGCCATGGATATTGGTCACATGCTGAGGGAGCTGCATCCAAATCCTGTTCTTGTAACTGTTTTAGGGTTTCTTTGATCTCAGTGTTGTAGATTCCATTTGCAACCAGTCCAGAGATTCCGTTGACACGGAAAATGCGCAGACGCTCTGCATCATTTTGGGCTGGGATTCTATGGGGATAGTTATCACCACTCAACACATAGGCACCAATGCCGTTGCGCTGAAATGCTTCTCCCAACAGACTGGCTGTTTCACTTTTTCCAACACCGCTGCCACCACATACAGAAATGACAGCCCGGCAGTGGGGGTTTTGTGCAAAGACAGTGCTGAGTTTTTGGGCTAATTTGGGAAATACAAGGGATGCCTTTTCAATGTGGGATGACTGGATGGAAATTTTGTCACCAGGCATATCTCCATGCATCATATTTTCTAGATTGCTGAAGTCGGGAAAAACGGCATTCTCTAGTTTTAGTAATAAATCCTTATAGTTTTTCATATAGTATCCTCCTTTTTATATGGTAATATCATTGTGTCTGTTTTTTGAAATGTATCATCTATGATACATAATGACAGATAAAATGGTATCTCTCTACCACTATTTCAGGTAGTGTCTTAAATAATGCAATCAAACATAAGGATATATTCATTGCTTATTGTCCCTGTGATTATAAAATCCATCAAAACATTTTGTCAAGAAATAATCTGATGAAAATAAAATACTTCTTGAAACCTTGTGTAGTATGCTACAAATTGCATATTTTTTTCTGTGCAACAATACGAAATTTGTAAATCAACGCCAAAATATATCTTTATGTTGTTTGATATTATCATTTTGTATTCTATAGTCTTTTTTGTATATATTTTAAGGACTTTGTTCCATTTCCATTTTATAGAGATAAGTGTTACACTTAGTTCACAAAAGCCGAGCAATCGGTGAGTAATACAGGAGAACTTAGGAAAACTGCCAAGATAATGGAGTTTTTCTGGGAAGTTCATGTAGAGATGAAGAGAGGAGTATTACAATGAAAAATGTAAAACGTACCTTAACAGCCTTGCTGGCAGCTGGCATGACATTGAGTTTAGCTGCCTGTGGCGGAGGCAACAAAGCGGATGGCAATCTCACCATGCAAATTTGGGATAATTCCCAGCGTGATGCGATGCAGGCTCTTGCAGATGCCTATCATGAGAAAAATCCAGATGTAACCATTGAGGTTCAGGTTACAAGCTGGGACGAGTATTGGACCAAGCTGGAAGCTGCTGCTGGTGCGGGCAACCTTCCCGATGTGTTCTGGATGCATACCAACTACATTCTCACCTATGCAGACAATGGTATGTTGGCAGATGTGACAGATATTTATGATGATGATACTTACTCCCACTATTCTGAGGTTTCCATTGCCAATACAATGGGTTCAGACGGTCGTATGTATGGCATTCCAAAGGACAAGGATACTGTGTGTCTTGTGTACAATAAGGAGATGTTTGATGCAGCAGGTGTCAGCTATCCTGATGATACATGGACTTGGGATGACCTGACTGCTGCCTCTGCACAGATTTATGAGAAAACCGGAAAGTATGGCTATATGGCCTATGCAGATGACCAACTTGGCTACTGGAATTTTGTGTATCAGAATGGTGGATATATCCTGAATGAAGATAAGACAGCTGCCGGTTTTGACCAGCCCGCTACCATTGAAGCAATGGAATTCTACATTGGCTTGCAGGACAATGACTGGTGCCCAGATCAGAAATACTTTGCTGAAACCGCTCCTGGTAACGCATTTTTCTCTGAGCAGGGTGCTATGTTCCTGGAGGGCACATGGAACCTCCTCAGTGAGATGAAGAACTATCCTGATATGCAGGGCAAGTGGGATGTCGCTGTACTTCCTAAAGCTCCCAATCCTGTTTCTGGGGATGGGCGTGCCACCATTTCAAATGGTCTGTGCTATGCTACCTCTGCAAAGAACCAGGACAACGCCATTGTGATGGACTTCCTGAAGTGGCTGGGTACTGAGGAGGCACAGCAGATTCACTCCTCTTATGGCGCAGCCATCTCCGGCTATGAGGGCTGTGAGGATGAGTGGGTTGCCGCATTTGATCAGTTCGATTATAAGCTGAATGTTCAGGCATGTATTGATATGTTCGATTACTCTGTACAGTCTGTCAACGATGCCACACGTCCTGTATGGAAGAGCAAAGTAACCGATGAACTGCTGAAGATTTACAGTGGTGAGCTGACTGTTACTGATGGTCTTGCCAGCATCAACAACATTATCAACACTGCAATTGCAGACGGCGCAGCCGGCTAATCAAATTAAAAAGGAGTTTTCCTTATGTCAAAGCAAAAAACCATGGTTGCCAAACAGGAGCAGCGGTGGGCATGGCTTATGGTGGCTCCTACCATCATTGGTCTGCTCATTCTAAACTACTATCCTTTAATCCAGACATTCCTTCTCAGTTTCTCAAAGACAAAAACCTTTGGAGCAGTAGAGTTTAATGGAATTCAGAATTATATTGATATGTTCCAAATGCCTGAATTCTGGAAAGCCACTTGGAATACCATTCTTTTCTGTATTTTAACAGTACCTGTGGGGATTGTGCTGGCATTGCTGGTTGCAATTCTTCTGAATGCAAAGGTACGTTTTAAAGGTGGATTCCGAGCCATCTATTTCCTGCCAATGGTCTGTGCACCTGCCGCCATTGCAATGGTATGGCGTTGGATGTTCAATGGTGAATATGGTATTATCAACTCTATTTTGGGAGTAAATATCAACTGGCTCACCAATCCCAGTACAGCCATTTTAGCTTGTGCCATTGTTGCCATTTGGAGTTCCATTGGTTATGATGCAGTTCTGCTTCTGTCTGGCTTACAGAATATTTCAAAAAGCTATTATGAGGCAGCACATCTGGATGGTGCTGGTCCAATCCGTCAATTCTTTTCCATCACACTGCCTATGATCTCCCCCACACTGTTTGTTACTTTGATCATGCGTATGATGGCATCCTTGAAGGTCTACGATTTGATCTATATGATGATTGATCAAAGCAATCCAGTCATCCCCGATGTTCAGAGTTTGATGTATCTCTTCTATCGGGAGGCCTTTGTGGCAGGCAATAAGGGCTTTGCTTCTGCCATTGTCATTTGGACCATTTTACTCATTGGCATTGTAACCATTGTCCAGTTTATTGGGCAGAAGAAATGGGTTAACTATGACGTTTGATGAAAGGAAGAGTGCAAGCCATGCGCACCGGATCTATGCAGGGTAGTCGCCGTTTGTTCACGGTTCTTACCTATTTCTTTCTGATTGCAGGTTCTATTTTGATGGTATTTCCATTTTTGTGGATGATTCTCACATCTCTGAAATCCCTTGGTGAGAGTATGCAGATTCCACCCACATTCTTTCCTGCGGTCTACTATTTCAATAACTTCAAAGATGCACTGACCAGTCTGCCCTTTGGTGCACTGTATATCAACACTGGAATTATGGTGTTTTTCCGTGTGATCTGTGCCATTGTATTTTCTTCTATGGCTGGCTATGCCTTTGCAAAACTGAGATTTAAAGGGAAAAATGTTCTGTTCACACTGGTTCTGATACAGATGATGATGCCTTCTCAGATTTTTGTCATCCCACAGTATGAAATGTTGGCAAAAGTTGGTCTGACAGAAAGCCATTTTGCACTGATTTTCCCTGGCTTGGTCTCTGCTTTTGGAACCTTTTTCTTGCGGCAGGCCTATATGGGTATTCCATCTGAAATTGGAGAGGCTGCCTATTTGGATGGCTGCAATCAGTGGCAGACCTTCTATAAAGTGATGTTGCCATTGACTGGTACTTCCATTGCTGCACTGACAATCTTTACTGCTGTCTTTGCCTATGCAGACCTGATGTGGCCTCTGGTGGTCAACACTGATATCAACATGATGACATTGTCCTCTGGTCTTGCAACTCTGAAAGGGCAGTTTATGACCAACTATCCAGTATTGATGGCTGGAAGTCTGTTTGCAATGGTTCCCATGCTCGTCCTCTATCTCATTTTCCAGCGTCAGTTTATTGAAGGAATTGCACTGACTGGCGGAAAATAAAATAGACTTCAACCTCTTGGGGACAGGTGGCAGGAGCTGCCTGTCCCTACACTACCATAAAAAGGAAGACATTGATATGATCTGTTACAATAATACAAATAACACCATCACAATCCACACAAAAAACAGCACTTACCAGATGAAAATTGACTCCAAAGGTGTGTTGCTGCATACCTACTATGGTCCTCGTGTTCGGAGTGGGGACTTCTCCAACTGGATTTTGCAGGAAGATCGTGGATTTTCACCTCAACCCTCAGAAGCTGGATTGGATCGTACTTATTCACTGGATACTCAGCCTCAGGAGTATTCCTCCAGCGGTGTGGGTGATTTTCGGATTCCTTCCATTGAAGCAACCAGTCTGGATGGCAGCTATACAGTGGATTTACGGTATGTGAGCCACTCTATTGAAGATGGAAAATATACATTAGATGGACTGCCCAGCTTCTATGACAATGGTGGTGAGTGGGAAACATTGCGTGTTCTTCTGAAAGATACATGTACCAATTTGACAGTGGAACTCCTGTATGGTGTATTTGCAGAGTGTGATTTGATTACACGGGCAGTCAAAGTGTCAAATAGTGGGACCAACCCTGTCTCGTTGGAGCGTGTTATGTCAACCTGTGTTGATTTCCCATCTGGAACCTTCCATACTATTACATTGGGTGGAGCCTATGGACGGGAGCGGGAGCCTGTGAGAATGCCACTGACACAGGGCATCCACACAGCACAGAGTATTCGTGGCTCATCCAGCCACCAACAGAACCCATTCACCATTCTCTGTTCACCAGATACCACAGAAGATAGTGGTGATTGCTGGGGCTTTGCACTGGTCTATTCTGGCAACTTCCTTGCTCAGACAGAGTATACACAGTTCCATGAAACCCGATTTGTTATGGGAATTCATCCATTCCACTTCTCCTGGAAGTTGAAAGCAGGGGAGACCTTCTGTGCACCAGAAGCAGCGATGGTCTTTTCCAACAGTGGTCTGTCTACCTTGAGCCAGCGTTTCCATAAGGCAATTCGTCTGAATCTCTGCCGTGGTCAGTGGAAAGATGCCCGCCGTCCCATTTTGATTAACAACTGGGAAGCCACCTACTTTGCATTTGATGCAGATAAGATTGTATCCATTGCGGAGAAGGCCTCCAAAGTGGGCGTAGAAATGATGGTTATGGACGATGGATGGTTTGGAGAGCGCAACGACGATTTCCGTGGACTTGGTGACTGGGATGTAAATGAGAAAAAGTTGCCTGGCGGGCTTTCTGCCCTTGCAGAGCGGATTGAGGCACTGGGCATGAAGTTTGGACTTTGGGTTGAGCCAGAAATGGTCAACGAAGATTCTAAGTTATATCGCCTCCATCCAGATTGGGCATTTAAAATTCCTGGACGAGAGGGCACTAGAAGCCGTCATCAACTTGTTTTGGACCTCAGCCGAAAAGAAGTACGGGACTATATTCTCACCAATTTGCGCAACACCCTTTCTTCTGCCCATATCTCCTATGTGAAATGGGACATGAACCGAAGCCTGACCGATGTATTTTCTCTTTCACTGCCTAGCGACCAACAGGGTGAAGTCTATCACAGATATGTGTTGGGGGTTTACGAAATTCTGGAAGCACTGCATCAGGAATTTCCTCACATTTTAATCGAAGGATGCAGCGGAGGTGGTGGACGTTTTGACTGTGGTATGTTACACTATACTCCACAGATTTGGTGCAGTGATAACACTGATGCTATCGAACGCCTGCGCATTCAGTATGGAACTTCCTTCTGTTATCCATGTTCCACTATGGGGGCACATGTGTCTGCCGTGCCAAACGGTATGACAAGACGGTGTGTGCCACTTCATACCCGTGGTGTGGTGGCAGAGGCGGGTACCTTTGGATATGAGCTGGACCTGAACGAGCTGTCTGAGGAAGAGCTGGCTGAAGTACCCCAGCAGATTGCACATTTCAAGAAAAATTGGGAACTTGTGACAAAGGGAACCTACTACCGTCTGGGCAATCCATTTGAAGAAGCCCCATTTTATGGCTGGATGCACGTTTCAGAAGACCAGACCCGTGCATTGGCTAGTGTAGTGACAGGCGTTGGTCATGCCAATCCCATCCGTGGTATTTTGCGTATGAAGGGACTGGACCCAAATCGTGATTATAAGGTAAATGGTACAGTATATGGTGGTGATGTTCTGCTTCATGTGGGCATTTCCCTGCCCATTCTGGACGAATACCGAGCTGTACAATTTGAAATCGAAGCAGTATAACGTATTTGGGAGGCACATATGAGTCAGCATTTTTTTTCCATTTTTCCGCACGAAAATCTAGTTGACCTTTCTATGGTTCAATATGGCTGGGAGCAATGTGCCTCTCTCTATTCCTATGGTCCCTATGTGCGAAACAACTATTTATTTCACTATGTCATTTCTGGAAAAGGTTATTTGGAAGTGTTGCAGCCTGACCAGACCAACAAAAGATTTGATATTGAACGGGGACAGGGTTTTCTCATCTGCCCAGGACAGGTTACGACCTACTGTGCAGATGAGCATGACCCGTGGTTTTATACATGGGTGGAGTTTACCGGTGCCCAGGCACAGTATCGACTGGGGCTGGCTGGGATGAATGACAGTCAGCCACTGTATATCCCTCTGCAAAAAGAGGCATCCCAAAAGGTGCAGGATGAACTGCTTTACATTTCCAATCATGCACAGGAGTCCTCCCTGCACCTAATGGCGCATTTTTATCTCTTTTTAGATGCGTTGATTGAAACTTCTTCCTATAAACAGCGTGTCAGAGGACAGTCTCAGCAGAGCTTTTATATCCATGAGGCAATCCACTATATTGAGCAGTATTACCGGACGGAAATCCGAGTAGAACAGATTGCTACCTACTGTGGGTTGAATCGAACCTATTTTAGTCGACTGTTCAAAGAAGTCATTGGGAAGACACCCCAAGACTATTTGGCGAATTATCGCATTAGCAAGGCAATCGAACTGATGCGCAATACCAATATGAGCATTGGAGAGATTGCCAATATGGTTGGCTATCCCAATCAGCTCTATTTTTCAAAAGTATTTCGTAAGATACATGGGATTCCTCCCAGAACATTTCGACAGGAGGATGCCCTTGCCATTGAGCAGGAACGGCAAAATGGTTCCGCTCAGTAAGGAGTGTTTATGTTTAAGCTTTCATTTGACCATCAGGAGAATACCAGTGGACTGCGTCGTCTGAATGAGATTCTCACTACAGATTGCATTCATCTTTTTCAGGTGAATTTACTGACTGTCTTATGTATGTTACCCATTATTACCATTCCGCCTGCTCTGATGGCAATGCATGTTTCCATCCGTCATTGTCTTACAAACTGCACAGAGCAGACCTACTGGGGCGCATTCAAACAGTATTTCTGGCGTTCCTATGGGGTCTTTTTTGTGGCAGTGCTGATTCCGGTGATCGCAGGCTGTGCCAGTTATTTCTATGCTGGTTATGTGCTCACACAGCCGATTGCTTTTGTGATGTGTGTGTTTAGTATTGTTGTTTTGATTGTGTCCACACTGGCAGGTGCCTTTCTCTATCCGTTGGCTGTTTCCAACAAACTGTCTCAGGCAGTTCGCCAGAGTATTGTGTTGGGCTGTGGCAGGCTGGCGCGCTCCATTCCTGCCACTATCGTGAGTACTGTGCTCACAGTGATTGCCATTGGTTTTTTGCCTATCACAATTCCCTATTTTCTGTTAGGTGGATTGGTCTTTCCTGCACTGCTGGCACAATTTTTGGTGCGAATTTATCTTTAAAATGATACCCAAAAATATAATTAGCAGTAAAGAAAAACCACATAACTGGCATTTACGCCGGTTGTGTGGTTTTTTGCGTGTATGGATAATATATTCTGTTTTATATTATTTCCTCCATAGAGAAAAAGTCGTTGAGATAGGTTAAAAATCGCTCCGCAGGTCTGGAAAAAATCTGATATTTTTTCCAGACCAAATACATACCCAATTCCAAATGGGGTTTTAATGGACGAAAACACAGGGTACTTCCCATTGTATTCACCAATTTGTCCAAAGTGAACGCATACCCCATCCCCTCATCCACCATAAGAGAGGCATTGTAAATCAGGTTATAGGTGGCAACAGTATGTAGTTCAGATGGCTTCTTGCGCAACCAGCGATATAAACCGCTTTTGTTCTCAACCTGTCTGGATAGAATCAATGGCTTGTCCCACAAGTCTTCTGGTGTAATGCTGTCTTTTTCGGTCAGGGGACTGTTGTTTTGCATCAAAACGCCCCATACATCTTTCATAGGCAGTTCCAGATAGTGATATTTTGTCTTGTCCATATCCCCTAAAAGGATGCCAAAGTCCAGCAATCCTTTGTCAAGGCGTTCGCACACATCCACTGCATCCCCACTGACAATATGAAACTGTATGTTGGGATAGAGGGTTTGTAGCTGGTGGGCAGCTTTGGCAATTTGGCGTATACCGTCAGTTTCCCCGGTGCCAATATAAATATCACCGCTCAGAATCTCATCTGATTGTCTCACCTCTTTTTCTGTCCGTCCTACCAAATCCAAAATTTCTTCGGCACGCTTCCGCAGCAGCATACCATCCTCCGTCAGTGTTACTTTTCGGCTACCTCGAATGAACAGAGTTTTGCCCAGTTCCAATTCCAGTTCCTTGAGTTGTCTGGAGAGGGTGGGTTGTGTGAGGTGCAGAGACTGGGCAGCCGCTGAAATACTTTGTTCTCTTGCTACTGCAAGAAAATATTGTAAAACTCTCAATTCCATATTAAAACGCCTCCTTTTTCTAAGTATATAAAAACAATCTATGCTTTACAAGCATAGATTGTTATTTTTTATAGGTATTTGTGATTGAAGATAGAAGGTGCTACAATAAAAACAAGAAAAAACGTTAGGAGACAACCATGGAACTGCAAGAATTTTTAGACCATCTGAACAGTGGAAGACCAGTAGAGGGGGGCAGTGAAGCCCACTTATGTATGCACAAAGTCAGTCAGGAGGCTTTGAAACTCACAGCAGAAATCAACAGCCAGTACCATGAACCAGAGGAGCTGCGTGCATTGTTTTCCAAATTGATTGGAAAGCCAGTGGATGAAACGTTTGCACTGTTTCCACCATTTTATACAGATTGTGGGAAAAATATCCACATTGGAACCCATGTGTTTATCAATATGGGGTGTAAATTTCAGGACCAAGGCGGTATTTTCATTGGAAATGGTACCTTGATTGGGCATAACGTGGTTTTGGCAACCCTCAACCATGCCATGCAGCCAAGTGAGCGCAGCACCATGATTCCAAAACCCATTCATATTGGGGAACATGTATGGATTGGGTCAAATGCCACTATTTTGCCAGGTGTTACCATTGGGGATGGTGCAGTGGTGGCAGCAGGTGCAGTGGTCACAAAGGATGTGCCAAAAAATACGGTAGTTGGCGGGGTTCCAGCCGTAAAAATACGGGAAATTGAAATAGAAAGATGAAATGATAGAAAGGGTCGTGATCATATGATGAAGGAAAAATTAAAATTGACACAAGAATGGGATAAAACCTTCCCTAAAAGTGAAAAAGTGGACCATTGCAAAGTGACTTTTCCCAATCGCTATGGCATTACATTAGCGGCTGACCTGTATACCCCAAAAGAGAAAAAAGGAAAACTCCCTGTTATTGCAGTCTGTGGTCCCTTTGGTGCAGTGAAAGAGCAGTGTTCTGGGCTATATGCCCAAACGATGGCGGAGCGGGGATTTTTGACTTTGGCGTTTGATCCTTCTTTCACAGGGGAGAGCGGTGGTAGCCCCCGCTATGTTGCATCCCCTGATATCAATACAGAAGACTTTCAGGCAGCAGTGGATTTTCTGTCTGTACATGAACGGGTTGACCCAGAAAAAATAGGAATCATTGGAATTTGTGGCTGGGGTGGAATGGCACTCAATGCCGCTGCCATTGATACCAGAATCAAAGCAACGGTAGCTTCCACCATGTACGATATGACCCGTGTCAATGCAAAAGGATATTTTGACAGCGAGGATAGTGAAGAAGCCCGCTATGAAAAGAGGAAAAGTCTCAATGCACAGAGAACGGTAGATTACAAAACGGGAAGCTATGCCAGAGCAGGTGGTGTGGTTGACCCATTGCCAGAAGATGCCCCATTTTTTGTGAAGGATTATTATGACTACTATAAGACAGGGAGAGGGTATCACGTCCGTTCCCTCAATTCAAATGACGGCTGGAATGTGACTTCTTCTCTATCTTTCTTGAATATGCCAATTTTACAGTATAGCCATGAAATTCGCAGTGCAGTTTTGCTGGTGCATGGAGAGAAAGCTCACTCCTGTTATTTCAGTCAGGACGCGTTTAAAAAGCTGACAGGGGACAACAAGGAGTTGATGCTCATCCCCAATGCAGTGCATACAGACCTATATGACCAAATGGATGTGATTCCATTTGATAAGATGGAACAGTTCTTTCAAAAATATCTTCATGCAGGGGTAGATTGAGGGAACAACGAGAAGGAATCTCAGGAGGGATGAACTATGGCAATCAAACAGACGGCTGGCAGGGAGGCGTTGGGGGAGTTTGCCCCCAAATTCGCCCAGTTAAATGATGATGTACTGTTTGGGGAAGTGTGGAGCAGAGAACATCTGCTGTCTTTGCGTGATCGCTCATTGGTCACAGTGGTGGCACTCATGTCACAGGGATTGGTGGACTCCTCTTTTCAGTATCACCTCGTCAATGCAAAGAAAAACGGCGTGACCAAAACAGAAATGGCAGAGGTCTTGACCCATGCAGCGTTTTATGTTGGTTGGTCTAAAGCGTGGGCAGCGTTTCGTATAGCAAAAGAAGTCTATCAGCAAGAAGGTACAAAAGATGAAAAAGCTGTCCATGAAAATAGCATGGTTTTCCCAATTGGGCAACCCAATGATGGATTTGCTCAATATTTCACTGGGCAAAGCTATTTGGCACCCATTTCCACAGACCAAGTGGGGATTTTCAATGTGACATTTGAACCCAGTTGTCGCAATCACTGGCACATTCACCACGCCAAAAAAGGTGGTGGGCAAATTCTTGTCTGTGTAGCTGGCTGCGGCTACTATCAGGAATGGGGAGAGAAAGCCAAAAAACTGTATCCAGGGGATGTGGTAAACATCCCCACAGGGGTCAAACACTGGCATGGTGCTACGCCAGATCGTTGGTTTTCTCATCTTGCTGTGGAAGTACCAGGGGAGGATTGCTCCAATGAGTGGTTGGAAGCAGTGAGTGAAATAGAGTATGACCATTTAGATTGAAAAATTTAGAGCAAAGACACAAAAACAGAATATTTAAATATGCTCCCATAAAGCAGAAACTCGAAAACACATACATTCGAGACTGCATTATGGGGGCATTTTATGTGTAGAACAAAACGATGATATAAATTGACACATAAAATAAGCAGATGTAGAATGGAAAGAAAAGGTGGTATCAGTAAGGAGCGAGTACATATATGGCGATTATTGGAATTGATTTAGGTACGACAAATTCTCTGGTCAGTATGTTTCGAAACGGGCAGGTTGAACTGCTCCCCAATGAGTGGGGGGAGTTTTTGACACCGAGCTGTGTTGGCATATTAGAAGATGGGACCATCACCGTGGGTGCCATTGCAAAGGAACGGCTGATTACCCATCCCTCAGAGACAATCAGTTCCTTCAAGACTTGGATGGGGACAGAGAAGAAATTTCTGTTGGGAGACAAGACATTCTTGCCACATGAGTTATCTGCTTTGGTTCTTAAGAAGTTGTATCAAAATGCCAGAGAGGCTCTAGGGGAGGAGATTGAAGAAGCCATCATCAGCGTTCCTGCCTATTTCAATGATCATCAGCGTTGTGCAATACGGCTGGCAGCCCAACTGGCAGGGCTTCCAGTGAAACGGCTAATCAATGAACCATCTGCTGCGGCTCTGTATCACAGATGTGCTACCATGGGAGAGGAACAACGGCTGTTAATCATTGATTTTGGTGGTGGAACCCTGGATGTGAGTGTGGTAGATTGTTTTGAAAATATGGTGGAGATTGTGGCGATTTCAGGAAACAATCGGCTGGGTGGGGACAATATTGACCAAGCGATTGCTGATTATTTTTGTGAAAAGACCAACCTGACGTGGAATTCCCTGGATATGAAACAGAAAAGACAGCTTCTTGCCCTAGCAGAGAAAGGGAAAATAGGGCTGTCTAAATCTGAAAAAGGATGTATCCTTGCGTTTCAAATCGGTCAGGAGACCCAAAGCGTTTCACTCAATCGGGAAATTTTAGCTAAGATTTGTCGCCCTATCTTCCAGCAGGTCAAGGAGGTTATTGCCCAGGCGTTTCGAGACAGTGGCATCCCAATTTCAGAGATAGATGATGTGGTGTTAGTAGGTGGCTCATCTAAGCTGGAAATTTTTGTGGATTATCTGGAAGGGTTGTTTTCAAAACGTCCCACTTTCATGGAGAGACCAGACCAAACTGTGGCATTTGGGGTTGGAGTGTGTGCTGGTATTAAGCAGCGGGATGGAAATCTTCGGGATATTGTGATGACAGATGTATGCCCATTTTCTTTAGGTACCTCTGTTTGTAATGATATACGGGACAACAACCCACATATGGCTATCCTGATACAAAGAAGCAGTATTCTCCCTGCCCGTCACACAGAACGCTTTTTTACACTCTCCGATGGTCAACGGTGTGTTGATGTAATCATCTATCAAGGTGAAAACTACTATGCTGTTGACAATCTTCGTTTAGGAAAGTTATCGGTAACAGTTCCACCAGATAAAGCGGGGAAGCAATGGGTAGAAGTTACATTTGCCTACGACATCAATGGTATTTTGGAGGTAACAGCACAGGGCAGTGGAGGAGACCGGCAACATACCATCATCCTTAACCCCCAGCTCAACTGGTCGGAAGAGGAGATTGCTGAGGCTTTAGCACGGTTGAATACACTTCCCAACCGCTCCATGCCACAGGAGGAGAATCTCTTGCTTCTCTCCAGAGCAGAGCGGCTGTTTGCTGAGTTGTCTGGTGACCGGCGGATGGAGGCAGCCCACATCATCCAACGCTTGAGACAGATGCTACAATCTGACAGCCAAATCCGTATGGCTCGGGAACGTGAGCAATTACGTCAGCATCTGGAAGAACTGGAATACTGGGTACAGCGGGATATCTGGGTTGATGATAATGATGAGGAGGATCTACTATGAGTATATGGGAGATATTGGGTTTAACGCCAACCAAAGATTTGCGTGTAATTCGTCGTGCCTATGCAACAGCAGCGGCTAAGTACAATCCAGAAGAACACCCAGAGAAATTTTTGGTAGTACGCAATGCATATGAGCAGGCGATGCGCTATGCGCAAGAGCAGAATCAACCACTTGACACACCAAAGCAGGCTGTTACACAGCCTAAACAGCCAAAAGAAGAAACACAATCCAAGGGAAGCCCTGATATGGGTGGCTTTACCTTTCCAGAAGAAAGTGAACTAGAGGAGTCCATTGTGGTTCCAGCCATAGATGAATTTTTGAAGCTATATTGTTCCAGGCAACGCAGAGACCGCAAACAGTGGGATCTCTGGTTTACTTCCCCTCAGTTTTTAGCGGTTTATCAAAACCCACGCTTTACACAACTCCTGAAAACTACAGTGGAGGAACGGAAGAAGGAGTTCCTTCCTACTAAAGAATTCCAGACTGCTCTGGCAGTGGCTTATCAGTTTCGAGCAGGGACCAATCAAGATCATACAGAATTCGTTTTGGAAAGGGGAGCTGGTTTTGAAGGAATAGAACATATTTTACAAATTGCTGCTATGGGTCCATTGGTGAAAAAATTACAGAGCAATGATGCGGTTATGTCGATTGCCTATCAGGATTATAAAGATTTATGTAATCTTGCTCAAAAAGGTGTGTGGGATCTGGCAGCATTGAAGTTGCTGAGAGAGATTTTGGGTTGTTATAGCAGTGCCTACTTATATGAGAGGTGCCCTGGTCATTCTCAACATGAGCGCAATATCATCTCTCTAAGGCTTCTGGAAACCTTTTTTTCCAATAGGACAATGCCTGAGGATGTCTATAAGATTTTATGGGATACCTTTGACCTCAATACTGCAATTATGGGGCGGAATAAAGTTTTTTACGGGTATCTGCGGGAGATTGTGATAAGGAAAGCACCAGAGGTGTGTTCTGGAAGGGAGCGTTTTGTGGAACTGCGTGCTGCCTATCACAATTTAGGGTCTCATGTACAGGCAGCAGGTGGAGAAGATTCCCCACAGGGATATGCATTGATTGATGAGTTTATGACACGAGAAGATTTTTTCCGTGCCATCCGTAGTCCCCTTTTCGTTCGGGAAGAAATTCTGCGTTATTGGTGTAGTTATTTTCCAAACCCATATTTTCTACATAGATTGTTGGTTATTTATCAAAAGAATCCATCTTTGCCTTATGCAAGCGATGTATTGGAAGTTATCCAGTTGACTTTATCGAAGCGGGCGGAGGTGGAGAGGGCAAAGCAGGAGCGGGAGATGTTGTCCAAGCTGGCTTTACAGACAATCCATCAGGACTGTTGTACCCTTTCCCATCCACTTTTTTTGCGTTATTTTCTCAAGACAGCATTTTATTGGCTTGATGAAATGGATTCAAATGACCTATACACCTTTCTGGAAGAAAACTTTGCCTCTAATCCTGTATGGAATCGGAGACTTGCCCAGGCGGGTCTGTCACGCTCTATTTCCATCGCTCAACATGGCATCAATGAATATGGACAATGTACAGAAAAGGTATTGGAAATCCAGCTTTATTTCCATCAGTTTTATGTGGAGTATCACATCAACCAGCAAGTGCAATGGGGACCATCTCTGCCATTCTGGGATATTTCCCAGATAGAGGATGATGAACTTGTTCTCCTTTTGCTTCCCATTCTGCATGCCAATCAGGAGGAGTGTAAAAAGGTGGCAGCCCATCTGGAGGAACGCCTGACCAGATTGGGATTATCAAGCCATTTGTGCGCACCACTTGCAGTTTCTCTGGCAAGAGAAGTCGCATGTTGTATTGAAACAAAAAATGACAACATCTTTCTGCGTCCTATGTACTTTTGCCGTGAATCCAAGGGGATGTTGTGCTATTGTGCATGGTACAGGTATAGCAATGAACGGCTGTGTGTATTCCAAAAAACAGAGAAGGATTCTGTTTTGTTGGAGAGATTTTGTCAAGAATATGTGACTACATTAGAACAGGCATCGCACACAGCTGAAGAAATTTTGGATAAACTATTTAGAAAACAAAATGATTCCATTGATTGCCTGTCTGGGATGAAAATAGAGCTGTGCAGACACATTTATGTGGAATATCCTAATTTGTCAAATCAGGACTTTGGACAAGATACCATCACTTCTGCCTTATTGGAACAACTCTTGCAGGACTTTGAGAGGAAACGAGTGACTCGTTTGGTGGTGAACCATAATCTAGTTCTGCTTTGGAATCAGCGTAGCTTTATGACAAATTCTGTTCAGGTGGGAACATGTGCATTGCTGCGATTTCAGGATTTAAATAAGAGATGGGGTGGGCTGTTATCCAATGAAAACCGTTATTATTACACTCAGGCAGATGAGATTCAGCAAATCCCGTTCCGTATGGGTTTTTTGCCGGATTATATTGTGCATGATACCCCTGAAAAAGCCATTGAGACATTGATTGCAATTTTAAGTGGTGCTCACAATGGAAATGCAAAATGGACAGAAAAGGTCTATCTCCACAATGGAGAATACCACTATTATTTTTTCAAGCGTGCTTTGGGTGGGTTTTCGTTGGAGGAGGTAGGCTGCCCTCTGTTGCGCCATCGGTATGTATTGTCTCAACTGCCCCACCATTTTTCCTATCGGGAACCGGGACAAACAACTATAACACAAGAAGTCAATGGGGTCACACGACTTACTTTGACTGACCAGCTAGTCCGGTTTGAACTGGATGGGCTGGAGCATCTCTCCATGTCATGGGAGTTGGAGGAGGTAGGACCAGTCCATATTGTTTTGCTCCATAGGCGAGAGTATACAGCAAGCAGAGATTTGGCAGTTTTGATTCAGGACCGGATGCAAAGCATTGAGTATCTGGTTTGGAATCAGAGTGAATATAGAAATAGGGAGCAGGAAAATCAAGAAGAAGTATTTTGGGATCATGTGTACCCTAACTATCTCATCCATCGTGACTTTGTATCAATCCGAGATTTTCTTGATGTGTTTCTCCTTGGCTTACCTCATATAAAATCTCTTTTACACAATCATTTTGTGACTCTGGTGCCCAGCTCCAGTTTTCTTCCAGAGTTAGGATTTGAAGAACATAGAAGATGGCTTTTGGAGCCCAAAGAGGATACTTTTCCATAAAAAGTTTGTCTAGTTGTATAAAATGGTTTCAAAGCAGAGTGGATTATGATACAATACAAAAAGGTCATGTTGATAGAGAGACCAGACAAAATGAACTAGAAATAGGAGGGCAGCACAATGACAAAGGAATGGATGGAGCACTATACACAAATAAAAAAGCAGTTGGAATGCAAAATAGACTTAGATGCTTATTTTACTGAGCAGAAAATTGGAAAAATGAACGTAGATGTATTGGATATTGGGATGCTACATGTTCCAACTGGGGTTCTGTTTGCATGTGACCCAATGGTGGAGCTCTGTGAGGCACAACCATACCTACAGACAGTCCCTGTGGGCACATATCCGATCAAAATTTGTGTGGTGCCCAGTGAGCAATATGGAGACCGCTATGCCTGTGTCAAAGTGGAAATCAACAACCATAAACCCATCCACTATGAGTTGGGTGTGCTGGGAAATGAAGATTTAGAGACACCGCTCGGAGAAGATGAATTTTTTGGGTTTGGTGTGGATGCTGGTATGGGGTGTATTGCGGATGTGCAAACAAAACAAGCAGTTTTGACCTATTTACAACAGCAGCTTCAGAAAGAGCATGAATTTGATTTATATGGGGGACTGTTTTGTCAGTTGTTGGAGCAAAATGCAAAAGAACATCCAAAATATCAGTTGGAATGGGGAAATTGGCTGAATTGGACCATTCCAGGTACCGATTGCAACCTTCCCATGTTTTCCTCTGGTTGGGGTGATGGGGTATATCCCTGTTACTTTGGATATGACCAAAATGGAGCAGTGTGTGGTGTGTATATTCTTTTTCTTGATATTGAAGAGTGCTATGACGAATCGACGGATTGAGGGAAGGATGTTGATATGAAACTGAATCCTAAAAGGCTCATGCCACCACCATGGTTAGCCTGCCCCAAGATTGAGCGATATTCCATTGGATGGCGTATGGGGTATGGGGAAGATTATTTAGATCGGTTTCGTGTTTGGCTGGAAGCCCTGTCCACAGAAGAACAGATGGAATATCGCACTTTATTTCCAGAACCAGTAACCTGGAGAGGCTGGTGGGAGGACGACGAAACAGGGGAACTATGGGAACATGGGGATTTTGTTGTGGAGTTATGGCAGCCCAATGGACAGCCAAAATATGATAAACAGTGGCTGCAACAGGAGATACAGAAGGGTAACACACACAGTTTCTGTATGTTTTGGGGACATCAGCCAGCAAAAGATGGTCACTTCACACAGAGTTGTTTCAGCCAATGGTGGCAATCAGAATTTTGGTCGGTTGCCCACACCTACTGCTGTATGGAGCAATATATGATGGCATCCAAGGCAAGGTTGTTTGGAGATGAGGAAATTCTGGAGGAAATTTTAAACAGCAGAGACCCAAAACAAATCAAGGCATTGGGAAGAAAAGTAAAGGGATTTCAGCAGAATTTGTGGGACCAAGTGAAATATTCCATTGTACTCAATGGAAACTGGTGTAAATTCAGCCAGAATCAAGAACTGCAAGAATTTCTTCTCTCCACTGGAGACAGTATTTTAGTGGAGGCTAGCCCCTATGACCGTATTTGGGGGATTGGGCTTTCTGCCCATACCCAGGAGGCAGGAAATCCATTGCAGTGGAAGGGGCAGAACCTTTTGGGATTTGCCTTGATGGAAGTGCGGGACGAATTGAAACGAGTGACCCAAAATGGGACACTCTGTGATTGGAATACTGTATAGCAATGAGGAGGATAGAACCATGAAGACAGCAAAAAAACAACCATCAGATTCATTGCCAGTGTTTCGTTACCATCCCAATCCAATAGAATCAGGAGCATTTCAGAAGACAGAGGATGAAGTGGTCTGTGGCTGTTGTGGAAAAAAGACAAATATGGTCTATCATGGACCATTTTATACAGTTGAGACAGTCCACAACCTCTGCCCGGAATGTGTTTCCAGTGGTGCAGCGGCAAAAAAATTTGACGGTGCCTTTCAGGATGATTGCTCCGTAGATGATGGAGTAGATGATCCGGACAAATTGGATGAACTGATTCATCGCACACCAGGATACTGTGGGTTTCAACAGGAGTACTGGCGTGCCCACTGTGGTGATTTTTGTGCCTTTTTGGGTTATGTGGGAGCGGAGGAATTGCAGGAATTGGGTATTATGGAGGAAGTATTGGATGACCCAATGTGGGATGAGGAACAAAAAGAAATGATTGAAATGATGGAGAATGGTGGAAGTATTCAGGGGTATTTGTTTCAATGCCTCCACTGTGGCAAACATCTTGTGTGGGTAGATGTAGATTAAAATGACACTTTGAATTGTTCCACATTCTGTTGTCCATCAACTATGAATTGTATCAGATTGGAAGGAAGCTATGATTGAAATTAAAGGAAAATATAATGAGGCAAAAATTTTTACGGATATTGTGGATAGTGCCTCAATTGCACAGGTACAGGAACTGTGCAATCAAGAATTTACAACAGGCAGTCGCATTCGGTTGATGCCGGATATTCATGCTGGTGCTGGCTGCACCGTTGGAACAACCATGACCATTACAGACAAAGTAGTACCCAATCTGGTGGGAGTTGATATTGGATGTGGGATGGAAACCATCCGTATTCGGGAATCCCATCTGGAGCTACAAAAGCTGGATAAGCTGATTTATGAGAAAATCCCATCTGGGTTTTCCATCCGCTCCAAGGCACACAAGTACCATCGAGAGGTACCACTTTCAGAGCTGTGTTGTGCCAAACAGGTAGACCTGCTGCGGGCAGAGAAAAGTATTGGTACATTAGGTGGAGGCAATCATTTTATTGAGGTAGACAGAGACGAGGATGGAAACCTCTATATTGTGGTCCACTCCGGCAGCCGTCATTTGGGTGTAGAAGTGGCAAATTATTATCAAGAAATGGGCTACAAAGTCCTGAATGGTACAGATGACGCCTCTATTCAGGTGTTGATTGCACAGATGAAGGCAGAGGGACGGGACAAAGAGATTCAAAAAGAGCTGAAAAAGTTAAAGAACCTAAAGCAGACCAACATTCCAAAAGCACTTGCCTATGTATCAGGTGCATGGTTTGACCGATACATTCATGATATGAAAATTGTTCAAGAATTTGCTATGCTCAACCGGCAGGCAATGATGGATGAAATTGTAAAGGGGATGAAGCTCCATGTAGAGGAGCAGTTCACCACAATTCACAACTATATTGATACAGACCAGATGATTTTGAGAAAAGGGGCAGTTTCTGCCCAAGCTGGGGAAAAACTGCTCATTCCAATCAATATGAGAGATGGAAGTCTTTTGTGTGTAGGGAAAGGAAATGAGGATTGGAACTGCTCTGCACCACACGGTGCAGGGAGGCTGATGAGCCGGGCAGATGCAAAACAATCCTTTACCGTCTCTGAGTTCAAAAAACAAATGGCAGATATTTATACCACTTCGGTGAGTAAGGCAACCTTAGATGAATGCCCAATGGCATACAAAGACATGGAAAGTATTTTAAACAACATTGGACCAACGGCAGAAGTGGTGAAAATCATCCGACCCATTTATAACTTTAAAGCGGGGGATGAGGATTAACCAAGTATATGGTATCTATAAAAGAGCAGGAACCAAAAGCTCACCAGTTTGGTGGGCTTTTGGCTTGTCTTTGGTCAGAAATTGCAATAGAATGAAAAGAAAACAGTGTGGTGATATCAGTGGATCAAAGCAGGGAGACAATTTTAATTGTGGATGATGAGAAAGAAATTGCTGACTTATTGGAAGTATACCTGAAAAATGAACGGTTTCAGGTGAAAACATGCTACCATCCAAAAGAGGTTATTCCATATCTGGAACAGGAGCCGGTGAGCCTTGCCATTTTGGATGTGATGATGCCAGAACTGGATGGATTTACATTGTGCAGTCAAATCCGACAAAAGTATTTGTTTCCAGTGATTATGCTGACTGCCAAAGGAGAAAACCTGGATAAAATTCAGGGTCTTACTTTGGGGGCAGATGATTATATTGTGAAGCCGTTTCATCCATTGGAAGTGGTTGCCAGAGTGAAAACCCAGTTGCGACGGTATAGGCAGTATAATGGAGCGGATACTGCTCCAATGGAAGAATATGATGAAAAAGGGCTGTATATCTGCAAAGACAATCATAAATGTATCTTAAATGGGGAGACATTAAGCCTGACTCCATATGAGTTCCATATTTTGTGGTATCTCTGTCAAAATCACGGTCGTGTGATTTCCGCTGAAACACTGTTTGAAACCATTTGGGGAGAAAAATTTCTGGAGAGCAGCAACAACACTGTGATGGCACACATTGCCCGATTGCGGGAGAAAATGCACGAACAGCCCCGTAAGCCAAAGTATATCAAAACCGTGTGGGGGGTGGGCTATACCATTGAATAAGAAGAAAGAAATGGAAAGCTGCCCTTTGCACAGACAATTGGCACTGAAATTGACCATTCAATGGATGGGATTGGCTGCTGTGTTTGTGGTAGCAGTGGTTTTGTTGGGTTTACTGTTTCTTATCATCATGGGAACCACCAACCTGGACAGAACAGCATGGTTTCAAGGATTCAAGCCATTTTTTATTCCAACTTTAGGACTGGTAGCCATGTTAGGGTGTGGCTATCTTTCCTATCATTTTCTGTTGCGACCATTGGAATATCTGGAAGATGTGGCAGAAGCGGCAAAACAGCTTGCCCACCCTACAGAGGTTCCCATCATGCTGCCTGACAATCTAAACAGCATTGAGCAGGATTTAAACCTTGTGCGGACACAGGCGCTGGACAGGATGAAAACTGCCCAGAAAGCAGAACAGCAAAAAGAAGATTTATTGGTGTATTTGGCGCATGACCTGAAAACACCATTGACCAGTGTCATAGGGTATTTAAAACTGATTGAGGATGAACCAGAGATTACACCAGAGTTAATTCAAAAGTATAGTGGGATTGCACGGGGAAAGGCAGAGCGGTTAGAGTTGCTTATCAATGAGTTTTTTGAAATGACACGGTATCGCATCCATGAATTTTCATTAGAGCCAGTCAGAACGAACCTCAGCCGTATGTTGATGCAGATAACCTATGAATTCCATCCCATTCTTGCAGAAAAGGGCTTACAATGGAAGTTAGAAATTCAAGAGCAGGTGGAAGTGGTCTGTGATACCGATAAATTAGAGCGAGCCATTGACAATCTCATTCAGAATGCCATCTATTACAGTGATGCCAATACAGAACTGTTTTTATCGTTGGTACAGATGGAAGATGTTGTGCGAATTTGTATTCGGAACCGAGGGCAGACCATACCACAAGAGAAGCTGGAGCGGATTTTTGAGCAGTTTTACCGTTTGGATTATGCCCGTTCCACCCATACAGGTGGTGCCGGGTTGGGGCTTGCCATTGCTAGAGAGATTGTAACCCTGCATGGAGGAACCATAACAGCACACAGCAGGGAAAAGACCATAGAATTTGTGATTCAACTGCCAATGGACTGTCAGAAAATCGTAAGAAATACAGAAGAAACAAGTCATAAATAAAAAAGAAGAATGACAAGTAAAAACTCCCTTGTTTTGATATGATTGGATTGCCAAAACAAGGGAGTTTTTATTTAAAGAGGGAATGTTTTATGAAACCATTGGTGCTGTTCTGTTTTACCATTTTTGTGGCTGTTTTGTCTGTACTATCCTGTTTTAATTTTGCATTTGAGCCATTGGACCGCATTGAAGAAGATAAAATAACCTGTGTGATTGAGAAACCAGAGAGCAAATCCAACACAGAATTTTTGAATGACGTTAGTGAGGCATTGGATGCTGTGAATGCAGATATTATGTTTCGCTATCTGGATGCCACAGGGGAAAGGGTACACTACCAATATTACAAAACAAGTCACACAGAGAATTTTGTTGAATTACTTTCTGGCATAGATGGAAAGCCTCTGAAACAGGGGGAGTGTCAATCCACTACAAGTCCAGATGGATATAAGGTATATCATCTCAATGTACCATCACTTCTGCAAGATGTATCTTTTTTCCCTTGGTCAGATGCCCAACCGTTTAACCTGAATGAAGGTACTTACTATGTAAAAATAGAGGAGCAATCCAAAGTGAAAAATGCCATTGAGCAGTTGGGGTATACTGTTACGATGCAACCAGCAAGTTATGTTTCTGGGCAGTTCTCTGTTTTGCTCTTTTCTTTTGTACCAGCATTTATGCTGGTGATAAGTATGATTTTTTATGTGTTATCCAATGGAAAACGTAATGTATTAAAAAAGATGGAGGGATATACCACACAAACCATTTTGTTGGATGAGGGAAAAGAACTGCTGCCTATGATGGGATTTAGTTTTGGAATGGTGCAGATTGTCCATTTTGTGGTAGCAGCAAAGATATACACATCCACTTTACCACAGTATACTGTATTTTTTCTTCAGCACATGTTGGGAATTTTATTTGTTTTGGTGGTTGGATTCGCCAGTTCTGCCCTATTGACGAGCCGACAGCATGGGTCAGATTATATCAAAGGGAAAGTACCAAAAAGGGGAATTTATATTGCAACCATGGTATCAAAAGTCATTTTCCTGGCATTTTGTATGTTTTTTCTGTCTATTGCAGTGCGCAATGGAATGATTGCCTATCATTCTATGGAAACAGCAGAATATTTTGCAGAGAAGATGACTGGATATGTTACTATCCCTGTGAACACAAGAAATACATCTGTGGAAAACCTGAAGGAAAATTATATGGAATTCTATTCCGAAACTGTTGACCGCTATCAAGGGGTTTTAATGGGTGCAAGCAACTATCAATATAGTTTAATCAGTGGTACCACTGCGGCAGAAGAATTTGGTCAAACTTATGTCACAGTCAACCAAAATTATCTGGAATTCAATCCAATTTATGATAGCAACGGAAACCAGATTACCCAACACGAACTATCACAAACAGAATGTAATGTGCTAATTCCAATTTCAAAAGAGCAGACAGAGGGGTATTGGGCTGAATTTTTCTCCAATGGCTATCAAATGGATGTAAACTTTATCCCATATGATGGAATGCTAAGTCAAATTTATACCTACAATGCAGACACAGGAACTGGAAACTATGGTGAAATTGAGGAACCAGTGATTTTGGTTGTGGAGGAAAAGCAGTTGAGTGGGGCATTTGTGTTCAGTTATTGCTCACAGGGCTCCTATTTTCTCAAAGTTACAGCGGAAAACCCCTATGAAGCGTTACTTCCCATACTCCAGAAAACTGGGATTGATGTAGCAACACCAAACACTCCCACACTTTCCGATACCTTTCAGGAGACCATACACCATCAACAACAGATGCTTTCCCTCTATGGAACCCAGTCTGTGGTTTTACTGGTTGGAATTGTCTGTCTTATTTTATTTGGTGCAAAACTGTATTGTGAGAATGACAGGGATAAAATTGCCTATGGTTTAATTGAGGGGTATTCTTTGTTCCACTGTTTGAAAAAACATCTAATTGGAACCATAATTTCTTATGGAATGGTTCTCATCCTGCTGACATTTGTCACCATAACAACACATGTATCCATCCATGATGGGCTTTTGCTGGCGGCATTGGTTGGAGAACTGGGAATCACAGGAGTGATAGGGCAGAACTATGCCACAAAAAATCTTTATCAAGTGGTGAAGGGAGCTGAGTAAGATGGCAGATCTTGTGTTGTCTAATATTTGTAAGCAATTTGGAAATCAAGTGCTTTTTCATGATTTTTCCCTTAAAATAGAACAGGGGGACTTTTTATCTATGATGGGGGAGAGCGGAACAGGAAAAACCACACTACTAAATATCATGGGGATGCTGGAGCGACCAGACAGCGGAACAGTTTCCATTTTAGGGCAAAAGAATCCTGTCTTTTCCTCCCCAGCGGCAGTGAAATTGCGACGGTATAAACTCTCCTATCTCTTTCAAAATTATGGGTTGATTGAAACAGAAGATGTGATGTATAACATGAGATTGGTAACACATTTCAAACAAATCAGCAGAAAAAAGGAATGTCGCATCATTGCTGGAGCATTGGAACAGGTGGGATTACATGGGTATGAGGGTCGCAAGGTTTACACCTTGAGTGGCGGAGAACAACAGCGTGTGGCATTGGCAAAAGTGATTGCAAAATCCCCACAGATTGTATTTGCAGATGAGCCAACAGGCAGTTTGGATGAATACAATCGAAACTATGTCCTTGAAATTCTAAAAGAACTGAATCGTCATGGAAAAACAATTGTTGTGGTAACACATGACCCCTATGTCAACGCATGTGCCAAACAACAAATTCGACTAAAAGCAAAAGGAATGTAATTGTATCATAAACGGCAGGGAATCACCACAAAATTCCCTGCCGTTTGTATATTACAAAGAAAAATCCGAACTGATACCTCTAAAAGATACAGTTCGGATTTTTTGTTCTGGTCCGAGTGGGGCGACTCGAACGCCCGGCATCCTGCTCCCAAAGCAGGCGCGCTACCAACTGCGCTACACCCGGAAATTTCTGCCTCATCGCTGACGGCTATGTCATTATAACACACATTTGAAAAAATGCAAGTACTTTTTCAAAATTTTTTTAAAAATATTGCAAGGGGTCAGTTCCTATGCTAAGATACAACTGTTAGAACGACAGAATGAGGTGTAAACTCCATGCGAATGAGAAAAAAACCCAATTTAATTCCCAGAATGGAACGCTGTGCCAGAATGCTGATTCGTGAACCAGCTCAGTATCGAGGCAAGTGGCATACTTTAAAACCGGATGCCAAGGGAATTTGGCTGGAGATTGGCTGCGGAAAAGGACGGTTTACAGCAGAGACAGCGGCACAGAACCCAGAGCTCCTGTATATTGCCATTGAGCGTGTGGCAGATGCTATGGTGGTGGCAATGGAGCGGTGTGAGGAAAAGGGACTGGATAACGTATTTTTTGTAGATGGGGATGCTGCCTATCTGAGAGACTATTTTCAGCCAGATGAGCTGGAGCGTATTTTTATCAACTTCTGTGACCCGTGGCCATCCAACCGCCACGCACGCCGTCGCCTAACTCATGAACAGTTTTTGATTTTGTATCGTGGTATTTTGCGTGAAGGTGGACAGATTCATTTTAAAACGGATAACCGAGATTTATTTGAGTATTCCCTGTTCCAATTTCCAAAGGCAGGATATACCCTGTCTGAAGTGACACGAGACTTGCATGGACAGGGAATTTGCGGTGTGATGACAGACTATGAGGAGAAATTTCACAATCAAGGTATGACCATCAACCGCTGTGTGGGTACAAAACAGCATTTGGATGATGAGCCTGTCTATATTCCCAGTGGTGTGCTCACACAACAGCAACAGAACGAAGATTAAAGAACAGAATGGGAGGGGTTTTGGTGCAGCTTTTTGATCTGGTTTCACAGGATTTTTTTAGACCGTTAACCGGAAACCATAGACGGGAATATATGGATATTCTGCTCTGCTTGTGGGAAAATTGCAGGCGCACCCCTCTCCACGGTGCCTCAAAAACCATGATGATTGACTGGGCAGAGGATTACTTCATGGGGTTACAAAAAGAAGTGGTATTAGAGGAAGAAGAACTGGAGTTTTCAGAAGGGGGAGGGCAGACACCACGAACGATGGCAACTGCCTTTCTGCGCCGTCTGAAACAGACCGGATGGCTGGAGGAACGCCAAGGCAGTTATGAGGAGGAACCAAAGTTCGTTTTCCACCATAAAATTGTGCCTATTATCCGCTCCTTTGGTGATGTCATATCCCCCAATGTGACCGCCTATCAGGGCAAGCTGTTCAAAGTATGTAAATTGCTTCAGGGGATAGAACAGACAGAACACCCCTATGAAGCGGTACTGCGGGAAGCGGTGGGAGATTTGGAGGATTTGAATACAGCACTGCGACAACTAGCGGCATCCATTGGGGAGTACATGTATGACCTGACCAAAGGGAAAACACCACAGGAGGTATTGCAGCTCTTTGATACCTATGAACGGGAGATTGTACAGGGAGCATATCACCGCTTTAAAACCAGTGAAAATCTCTTTTGCTACAAGTCAGACTTGTTGGAGCAATTACAGTTGTGCAGGGGTCGATATGTTCAGCAGCTTTGCCAAGACTGTTCCACCGTGGAACGAATCACCCAGGAGGAGGCAGCAGAGACCATTGAACAACTGATTTCCAATCTGGAAGAAAATCTGAAAGAAATTGGAAATCTGATGAATGAAATTGACAGACAGCATATTCTGTACCGCACAAGGGCAGTACAACGGGCACAATTTTTGTTGTTGTCCGATGCAACGGTAAAAAGTAAGGTGAATCGGCTGTTACAGGTGATTTCTCAGGAAATACAGGATGCAGATGAGTTGATGGAGCCAGTAGAATCATGGATGGCAAATACCATTTGCTGCTTTGAACAGGGATATGTGGATTGGCAGTCGCTCAAAGCACCAGTTCAGCCCAAACAGGGGCGTATCATTGAGCAGATGGAGCCTCTGCCAGAACTGCCAGTGGATGTGATTGTGCAAGGGCAAGAGCAGCTCATGCACTATATCCGCAGTGCAGTCACTGCGGAAAATGTCAACCACTTTGCCCAAAAGGTACTGCAAAAGCAGGAGGAGACCAGTGCCCATGCGCTGGCAGAACAATATGGCACATCAGAAGAACTGGTGTTGATGATTGGACTACATACCTACTCCCAATCATCGGACAGAATGTATGAAATTGAAATGCTACCCCATATCCTTGTCTGTGGTGGGTTGCGGTTTCAGGATTTCACAGTGAGGAGGCGGAAACATGAAACGTGAGGTGCGAACAGAGCTGGCAAACTACCTGCTCAATCACTGTTTTTTAGTTGGTACATTGGATGTTACAAAGGAAAAATACTATACCCTTCTGGCAAATTTGGAGGAGATGCAGCAGCTATTTGAGCCGCTGGGCTATACCATTCAGGTCAATCGCACCTTGCGAGTGGCGCAGTTGGTGAACCAATTTGGTGCAGGACGGGTGGAATTTCTAAAATATGAAAGTATTTTGTTGTTGTTATTCCGTTTACTCTATGTGGAAAAACGGGAAACGCTGTCTGTTCAAGAGCAAATTGTGACCATCACAGTGGAAGAACTGGAAACGGAGTACAACAAACTGAATTTACCAAGAAAATTAGACCGACGGATGCTAGAGGATAGTCTGAGAAAATTCAGGCGATACCATTTGGCAATGGCACTGGAGCGGTTGGACAGTGCCACAGGGAGAATTCAGATTTTTCCCTCTATTATCCTTCTCATGCCGGAGGAAAAGATAGAAAAAGCCTGTCAGGAGACCAGAGAGCGGCTTTCGCAGTATGAGCGTTCTGAGTGGGAGGGGGAGGAGAACTTTGATTGAGTTGACCAGATTACGCCTCATTCACTGGCACAATTTTCAGGATGAAACCATTTCTTTTCGCAATGCAACCTATTTGATTGGCGTCAATGCGGTTGGTAAAACCACCATTATGGATGCCATCCGCTACTGTTTGACCACCAATAAGGAATTTAACACAGCGGGCAATCAACGGAGCAAACGAACCTTGCAGGGCTCGGTACATGGGAAGCAGAGAGGGGAAAACCTGTACCTGAGACCAGGGCGGACTGTGGCTTATGTAGGGGTGGAATTTTTTGACCACAAGGAAAATGCGCCATTTGTAATTGTGGTTCGTGTGGAGTCAGACAGCCCAACCCAGGAACTGAAACAGGTGGCACAGGACTGGTTTCTCACCAGACATGGGATACGGTTGGAGGATTTGCAGTTTTTGGATGCAGACCGCCGTCCAACTACAAAAGAGGTATTTAAAAATTCCTGTGATGGAATCCGAAATCCAGCCACCCAGCGGGACGCACGCAATTATATCTGTCGTTCTCTTGGAATAGGAGATGCAGAATCCAGTCTGGGAAAGAAGTTCAATGAAGTATTTCACATGGGTACCTCTCTCAAAGAAATTCAGGATATTCGCAGTTTTATCTATGCCTATATTCTGCCTGAACCAGAGATTAAGGTAGAAGATTTACAAAGTGATATGAGAGAATTGGAGCGGTTAGAGGAAACACTGTTAGAAGCCAAAACCAGAGAAAAGTTGCTGGGAGAGGTGGTAGAACAGGGAAATCGTACCCAAGAACTCCAAAATCAGGTTTGGATTTATGATGGTATGTTGATTCGTCTGCGACTGGAGCAGGAACAGCGCAAGGGTAAACAGTGTCAACAGGAGTTGATACAGGCAAAGCAGGAGCTTTCTAACCTTGTACCAGAACGCCAACGGCTGGAGGAGCGGAAAAAACAGACACAGGAGGCACTCAGACAGGCAGAACGGGAACGGGATGATGACCCACAGGTGCAGGCGGCTGTGTTTTATCAACAGGAGCAGGCACAATGCCAGCAGGAACTAGACAGACAGCAAAAGCGGTATGAGAACTGGAATCGGAGTATGACAGAACTGGAACAGTTATTGGGACAGTTGGACACGCTGAACCTAGATGATACTCCAGTGCTACAAAAGGAATACTTGCTGGAACAGGGTCAGGAACAGCAGCTATCTGCTCTGGTAGAGGTGGAGGAAAAGTTGCATAGGCTGGAGGAAGTTCTGGATGAGGAGAGCTACCAGCTTCGCCGCAAGCGGGAGCAACTGCAAGAGGAACGAAAAAACCATGTGCAGGAGTTAAACGAGCTGAAAAAGGGCAAAATGGTATTTCCACCACCGGCAGAACTGTTGCGTAGAAAAATCAATGGGGAACTGGAAAAACAGGGACTGGAACAGGATGCCAAAATTTTATGTGAATTGCTCTATATGGAAGATGAGGAATGGCAGGATTGTGCAGAGGCAGCCTTGGGGCGCAGACGGTTTGATGTGCTGGTGTCCCCCAAACACTATCCAATGGCAAAACAGGTATTTGCACAGTTGGGGGAACAGGTAGAGGATATTGCCCTTGTCAATACAGTAGTCTTAGAGCAGGACAGCAAACAGTGGGAACCACCACAAAAAGAGATGTTGGCTGCGAAGGTTGGCAGTGAGAATAGATACGCAAAGCAATATATCAATTATTTATTACATGACATTATCTGCTGTGAGCAGATAGAGCAACTTGAGCAGTACAGAAACAGTGTCAGTCGAGATTTGTTGCGCCATCAAGGCTACCGATTGCAAAGAATGAAACAGCCCATCCGGTGCATTGGTTCCGATGCACGCAGAGAGCGACAGGAGCAATTACAGGAACTGATTGCAGAACAGATGGAACAGCTGAAAGTGTTGGAGGAACAGGGCACAAAGTATGGGCTGTGTGCCCAGACCCTTTCGCAGTTTATCTATGGACGCCATCTGCTTACTCTAAAACAAAATCTGGATGTGTTCCATCAGCTAGGACAGGCACAGACAAAACTTTCCCAAGTAACAGAAAAAATCAGGGATTATGAGACCAATCCTCTGTTAGCTGGGTTATTTGATCGGGTGAAAAACTGCCAGGAAGCATGTGAGGAAGTGGATTCAGCACTGGATGAGTTAAAGAAACAAATCTGGGTCTATGAAAAAGGGATGGAAAACACACAGAAGAACATAGAACGCAATCTACAGGAGCTGGATGTGATTTATGGGGAGAAGCAGCGGTTTGAACAGATACACCCTGAGCTGATAGAAGCAGTCATACAGCAATATGGTAAACTATTGCAGGATTGTAAACCGGAGGAGCGGGAGCGCACCTGTGGCAGAGTGCGCAGCGAAACAGCAGGATTGCTCCAGGAGGCACTTTATCAAAAATTACAACCCAAGCAACAGGAGTACAATCAAAACTATGTGATGGACTATCCATTGGGGTTGAATGGGTTGGAGGAATACCGCAAGGCGTACAATGAACTGGTACATATTGAACTGGAGCGGTCTATTGAGAACTTACAGGAGGCAAAACTGAGATGTAAGGAGCGGTTTCGGAAAGAAATTCTGTTCCGTATGAAGGATGACATTCAAAATGCAAAGCTGCAATTCCGGGCACTGGATCGTGTGATGACCCAATTGACCTATGGAGAGGAGCGGTATCACTTTTCCCTGTCAGAGCCACAAGATACACAACTTAGAAATTTTTACCATATGATTTTGGATGAAGCCAATGTGCAGATTACCGAATCAGACAGCTTTTTTACAAGAGAAGCCATGAGCCAGCCAGCCTATGAGGCACAGGTAGATGAGCTGATGGAGCGGATTATGGCAGACATCAATCAGGCAGCACAGGAACGAGCCACAGGAGAAAAGCCAGTCAGTGAGCAACTATCCCGTTATGTGGACTACCGTACCTATTTGGAGTATGATATTCAGGTGGAAAATGTGGTAACAGGTCTGAAAGTTCCACTTTCTCAGGTCAGTGGAGATAGCAGTGGTGGTGAAAATCAAGCTCCCTTCTATGTGGCAATTTGTGCCTCTCTGTTGCAAATCTATCGCCATAGCCCAAACAGCATTCGACTGGTATTGTTGGATGAGGCGTTCAACAACATGACTAGTGACCGTATTGAACCCATGATGCAGATGTTTCATAAATTGGGTCTACAGTTGGTGTTGATTTCCACCGTTGAAAAATGTAGTTCTATTTATCCCTACTGTGATGTGACCTATTCCATTGTAAAAGCGGGGTCCAGAGCCGTTCTGGCACCATTTGAGAAGATAGAGTTGTAGATAGAAAGTAAAGGGAAGGCACCATTTGTTTGAAGGGGAGAAAACCAAGTGCGAAAACTGGGGATATTGTCAGTGGGTGTAGTTGGAGCTGTGTTGGCAGCCATAGTATTCCCACTGACTGCAATGCTGCTTCCACTATGTGGAGTTAGCATTGGGATTGGTTTGATAGGAGTTCTGTTGAGAAAGCGCAGTGCAAAAATGTCTTGTGTGTTGCGATATGTGTCTGTGGGGTTTGTAATCGGATTTTTCTCTATGGTGTGTCATCAGGAGATGCAATTCCAACCAGTACAGGGGCTGGACAATACAACCATAGAACTTCAGGCAGTTGTAACAGGAATTCCGGAACCAAGTTATGATATGTGGCAGGTACCAGTTACTTGTATCACAGAGCAGGGTAGACGCCTCCCTATGCTGTTGACCATGGATGAGCGTGGGGAGACACTACAGCCAGGCGACGAAATCTCAGGGATTGCCCACTGTCAACTAGCAGGAACATACCAACGTGCACAGGGGATCTTACTGACCGGGAAATTCTATGGGGATTTAACCGTCCAGTCCCCCGGACATATCCCTTTTTGGATGTTGCCCCTAGTCTGGGCAGAGGAACTGAAGGATACCATTGTACAGGTTTTTCCTGAGACTGTCAGCCCCATCACGGTGGCAGTTGTGACAGGGGATACAGACCTGTTGTCAGAGGAACTCAATCTGGCATTGCAGCATACAGGGTTAAGCCATGCTGTTGCGGTGTCAGGGATGCACCTGGCTTTTTTGGCTGGAATGGTATCCCTCTGCTTAGGAGGTAATCGCAGGCTGACCGCCATCCTGTTGATTCCAATTTGTATCATATTTACAATTATGACAGGTTGTACACCATCGGTTGTGAGGGCTACCATTATGATTTTGTTGACCCAATTGGCACCGTTAGTCAACCGGGAGAGCGATTCCTTAACGACCATGGCAGTTGCACTGGGGTTGCAGGTGCTCCAGAATCCATATACACTCCTTCATATTGGTTTGCAGCTCTCTTTTGCCGCAGTGGCAGGTATTTTGTTGTGCAGTGATGTGGTATACAACGGGTTACAGGGCTGTTTCCATTTGAAAAAAGCAAAAAGATGGTCTATATTGTGGTGGAGACAGTTGATACCAAAGCTGGTGATTGCCACACTGGCATCAACAGCGGGAGCCTCTGTGTTTACACTGCCACTGATTGCGTTTCACATGCAATCGGTTTCCCTTATTGCACCGCTTTCCAATTTGATTGTGCTTTGGGCGATGGATTTTCTGTTTCAAATTGGGCTGGTATTGGGGCTTATGGGGCTTGTGTTCGCCCCATTGGCACAGCTTATTGCAGTTCCTACTGTGTTTTTGGCTCACTACATCCAAGGGGCAGTGACATGGCTGGATGGATTGCCCTTTTCCTCCCTCAGCTTAGAGGGGGAATACTACTGCATCTGGTTTCTGTATAGCTATTTGATATTGGCAGGTGTATGGCTGATCCCGGGAAGAAAAAGGGCAATTGCACCCATCGGTGGAATTGT
Organism: uncultured Oscillospiraceae bacterium; assembly: GCA_944383165.1. Taxonomy (GTDB): domain Bacteria; phylum Bacillota; class Clostridia; order Oscillospirales; family Oscillospiraceae; genus Lawsonibacter. The sequence goes on along the minus strand of CALWON010000005.1, from coordinate 6,840 downwards.
TTTTATGCTGTCCCTCTCCATTTTGCTGACCGCATGGAGTTTTTGGTGGGGAGAGGCAAGTGTTACAGTGCTGGATGTGGGGCAGGGACAGTGTGTTCTGGTACGAATGGGAAATTTTCTGTGTATGGTTGACTGTGGTGGGAACCGTGATGCAGGTGAAAAAGCGGTAGCATATCTGAAAAATGCTGGTGTTTCCAGGTTGGATTTGCTGGTACTGACCCACTATCACGCTGACCACGCCAACGGAATTGAACAGGTACTCAAACAGATTCAAGTGGACCACATTGCATTGGCTGATGTGGAAGAGGACAGCAGTTTGAGAAGTGAAATAGAGGGACTTTGTGCATTGACAGGGGTAGACCAGTGTATGATAGACACCAAGACACAATTTCAACTGGAGGATGGTAGTATCACCCTGTTTCCACCTATGTTCCAATCAGGGGATGTGAATGAACAGGGCTTATCCTGTCTTGTCTCATGGGGTGAGACAGACTTGTTACTCACAGGAGATATGAGCGAGGAAGGGGAACAAGAGTTATTGCAGCAGTTACCAGTTTCACAAGTGGAATTGTTGATGGCTGGGCACCATGGTTCCGCTACCTCAACCTCACAACAACTGCTGTCTCAGTTGCAACCAGAGCTTGTGTTGATTTCTGTAGGAGAAAATAACCGCTATGGGCATCCAGCCCCTGAGACCTTGCAGCGGATCCAGGATATAGGGGCTGGTGTACTTCGCACAGATCAGTCAGGCAAAATTCAAATACAGATTCAGGAGGTGGAAACCTTTGGCAGCCAAAGCGAAGACGGAAGCAATGGACTTTCGCCAGTTGGAGAAGGAACTGTCTGAGGGAGCGATTCGCCAGTTGTATTTTTTCTATGGTGAGGAGAGCTATTTAAAAGAATATTATCTGGGGCGACTGAAAGCAGGTATCCTGACAAATGGTATGGAGACCTTCAATTTTCATGTTTTAAAGGAAAAGGAGGTAACCCCAAAGAAGCTGGAGGAAGTAGTGGATTGCCTGCCAATGATGGCAGAACGCACCTTTATTTTGGTGACAGATTTTGATTTGTTTCAAACCAGAGAGGCAGAGAGGGAACAATACCGCACCATATTGAGTCAGTTGCCTGACTACTGTTGTCTGGTTTTCTTCTATGATTTAGTGCCATTTAAGTGGGACGCAAGGACAAAATTGGCAGCCACAGTGAAAAAAAGTGGTGTTTTAGTGGACTTTGCCAGAAGCGATGAGGCGAATCTGGTGGCATGGATGCAACGACGGTTCCGGGCACTGGGACGGGACATTGACAAGGGACTGGCTCGAGAGATGATTTTTCTCTGCGGCGATTTGATGCACACACTCATTGGTGAAATTGAGAAAGTGGGAGCCTATGCCAAACAGACCAGGATTACCAGAGGAGATATTGAAGCAGTGGTCACAGTGCAGTTGGATGCTGTGATTTATCAAATGACCAATGCCATTGGTGAGGGGAAATTTGACCATGCAGCGGCTGTCCTGGGGGAATTGTATCAGATGCAAGAACCGCCCATGAAGATACTGGCTGCTTTGGGGAAACAGTTACGGCAAATTTACTGTGCAGCATTGGCGTTGGAGCGTGGAAAAAATCCAACCTATGTGGCAGAACTGTGGGATTTAAAGTCATTCCGGGCAGAGCGTATTTTCTATGCTGCCCGCCGTTTTGGGGTGGAGTGGTGCCGTCGTAGTGTGGTGCGATGTGCTCAGACTGACTTTGCCATGAAATCGACGGGGCGAGAAAACCAGGAGCTGTTGACAGAATTGCTGTTGGAACTGGCAGCCCCAATGCAGAAAAGGGGGACAAGATGGTAAAGGTTCAAATTCAGGAGGCCATTGTGGTGGAAGGGCGGTATGACAAAAATGCCCTGTCCCAGGTGGTAGATACCTTGATTTTAGAGACAGATGGGTTTGGTATTTTTAAGAATCAGCCCAAAATGAAATTATTGGGGCAGGTTGCTCAAAAGCGTGGTCTTATAGTATTAACAGATTCAGATGGGGCTGGTTTTGTCATCCGCAATCGCATCAAGGGGGAGATACCACCACAATATGTAAAACATGCCTACATCCCAGACCAATATGGCAAGGAAAAGCGGAAACGCAAAGGCGGCAAAGAGGGAAAACTTGGAGTGGAAGGGATGTCACCAGAGATACTCCAACAGGTTTTAAAACGGGCAGGCGCAACTTTCTTGGGTGAACCGCAGGAGAGGCATCCAGCAGGACAGGCACTGAGTAAAACAGACCTCTATCTGGCTGGGCTGGTGGGTGGAGCCAATAGCCATGAAAAAAGGGTGCAGTTCCTCCATGCACTCCAGTTACCAGAACATATGAGTGCAAACGCCCTTTTGGATTTGCTCAACACCTTCTACACGCCACAGGAGGCAAAAGAACTGTTGGGTCTTGAAAAAACTTGAAGAAAAGATTGTATTTCATGCAAAAAGGCATGAAATACAATCTTTTTTTAATGGTTTTGAATGATAGCGTGTTCTGACTGCTTTCGTAAAAGGGGAGGAATATAATCAGGCGGTGTGAGGGGAGGGAAGCAGGGTGCAGGTGATCTATGTAGATACTTTATTTTTGCTCAATGCAATCATAGATTATTTTTTGTTGTTGACATCAGCGAAAATAGCGGGAGAACCTCTCAAACGGCTCCGCTTTGCCATTGCAGCCGTGCTGGGTGGTCTGTATACTGTGGCTATTTTTATACCTGAGCTGTCATTTCTGTCAGCCGTACCCTGCCGTTTTGCAGTTGCTATCTGGATGGTGCTGCTGGCATTTTGGGAGAGCAGCCGACTGTTGAGACAGTGTCTGATTTTTTTTGCAGTGGCATGTGGATTTGGAGGGGGTGTCTATGCAATCGAGCTATTGGGGGGCGTTCCATTGGCATTGGGCAGTGGTGTCCTTTACTCTGAAATGGATTTAAAAATTGTGTTGTTGTCTGGTGCTGGCTGTTATGTGGTTCTTAGTGTGGTATTTGCCAGATTTGGAACACATCATGGGGGAGGGCACCAACTTTGTCAGGTAGTGATTGGGATAGGAGACAAGGTAATTCAGCGTACAGCATTGGTTGATACTGGAAACACATTGACAGACCCCATTTCCGGGCAGGCTGTTCCAGTGGCACATATAGAAGCCATCAAAGAACTGTTGCCTGCTACACTGTGGCAATTATGGGAGGAGACAGGAGAGCCAACCGAGTTTTTGGCACAATTAGGACAGGAACCGGAGTGGCAGAGAAGATTCCAATTAATCCCTTATCGGGCAGTTGGGATAGAACGTGGGATGTTGTTGGCATTGCGGGTAGATAAATGGCTGATTGATGGAAAGCAGGATTCTGGTCGGTTATTGGCATTATCACCAACACCAGTTTCAGATGGTGGCGCATACCACCTGTTAATAGGGGCAAAGTAAGGGGGAACTATGGTATGATCAGGATATTCAAACGGTGGCAAGCAATATGGGAGGCGTTGCTTTATAGGCTTGGGTTGACAAGCCCAGGGAAAATTATGTACATAGGAGGGAGCGAGGTACTCCCAACCCCTCTGGAGAGGGAAAAAGAGGGAGAGATGATCGAGAGAATGGTGCAGGGGGATGAAGAGGCAAGAAAGATACTTATCGAACATAATCTGCGTCTGGTTGTGTACATTGCAAGGAGGTTTGAAAATACAGGGGTAAATCTGGAGGATTTGATTTCCATTGGGACCATTGGGCTGATCAAAGCGGTGGGAACTTACCAACCAGCAAAAGGGATCAAATTGGCCACCTACGCCTCTCGATGTATTGAAAATGAAATTTTAATGCACCTGAGAAAAGTAGCGTCGCAGAAAACGGAGTTGTCCTTTGATGAGCCACTGAATACAGACTGGGATGGGAATGAGCTATTGCTCTCAGATGTATTGGGGACAGATGGGGATGTGGTCATGCGCCCCATTGAAGCAGATGTAGACCGGCAACTTTTATGGCAGGCGTTAGAGCGGTTGGACCAGCGGGAGAAAAAAATTATGACACTGAGATTTGGATTGGATGGACGAAAAGAACGGACACAAAAAGAGGTAGCAGATGAAATGGGGATTTCGCAGTCCTATATTTCCAGGCTGGAAAAGCGGATTATTGCACGATTAAAAAAAGAGATTGTAAGGATGATGTAAAAGGAAAGGTTGGGACAGGATTTGACATGGTAGCAGGAATCATGTAAACTATAGAGAAAAAGCGTAGGGTTCCGTTTCTTTGAAAGACTGGGACACAAATAGATAGGAGCACGAGACATGAAGCGCAATAGTAGGGTTTCAACGGCGGTGATACGGCGGCTACCACGGTACTATAGACATCTGGCAGAACTACAAAGGAAGGGAGTAGTACGGATTTCTTCCAGCGCATTGGGAAAGTCTATGGGGTTGACCGCTTCCCAGATACGGCAGGATCTGTTTTGTTTTGGCGGATTTGGGCAGCAAGGCTATGGCTATAAAGTAGATAGCCTGAAAGAGGAAATTGGAGAAATTCTGGGAATTAACCGGGGGCACACCGTCGTTGTGGTGGGGGCTGGTAATCTGGGGCGTGCTCTGATTGAAAATTTCCGCTTTTCTAGCAATGGCTTTGAGCTGCTGGCCGCCTTTGATGTGCAGGAAAAAATGGTGGGAAGCACCATTACAGGGATTCCAGTTTACCATGCGGATCAGCTGGAAGCATTTCTGGCAGAGCATCCTGTGAGTGTAGGTCTGCTGACTGTGCCAATTTCTGTGGCACAGTGTATGGGGGAGCGGCTGGTATCCTCTGGTGTAAAAGGGATTTGGAATTTTACCAATTCGGAGATTTCCTTTCCAGATTCAGATGTGGTGGTTGAGAATGTCCATTTTTCTGACAGCCTGTTGGCATTGAGTTACATGATTTCCCAACGAGAAGCACAAGAGGAGACAGTATGAAACAACATAGTAGAAAAGGGATCCTGGCAGGTATTTTAGTTTCTGCAACCCTTGTGGTGGGGATTGTGGCATATAGTACAGGGGATAGCCTGATTTCATTGGAATATTGGAAGAATACCATTCAGGGCTCCATACAAACAGAAATGGAGCAGACCGTTTCACAGGCATTGAAGGAAGCTTATGAAGATGCCGCGTCCAAAATACAGGCTGATTCAGGGCAGGAACCGATAGAACAGGGTAGCACTGGGCTCCAGATGCAAATGGTCAGGCAAGGGGACCAGTTTATGTTGGGGCAGGGAAGTAGTTTTCTGATGGGGGCTGGTGTGGTTTCCCTGTCCCATACAGGCTCTGTGATTGATGTGACTACAGGAGAGGAGATTCCAAGCGTCAGTGTACTGGAGCAGGGACACCGCTATCTTGTGGCAGAAAATACAAGTGGCACAGCGGTTGTAGACTCTGGTGCAGCCTATTTGGCAGTGGAAGGACCTTATCAGACACAGAAGGGGGAAGGCACAGGGCATCCCTTTGTAGATGTATCCGCTTCTGATTGGTATGAACCAGCCGTGGACTATGTCTATAGCAAACAGCTCTTTTCTGGTGTCAGTACAGATTCCTTTGCACCAGGGTTGACCATGAACCGTGCTATGGTAGTGACCGTATTTTATCGTCTGGCAGGTTCACCGGAACAGGAAATGAGTCAGGCACAGGCTTCCTTTCAGGATGTGAAAGAGGGAAGCTGGTACTATGACTTTGTTAGATGGGGTTATGTGCAGGGCGTGACGGCAGGTATGGGGGACAATTTGTTTGCGCCTGAGCAGGCGGTGACCAGACAGCAAATTTTGGTGATGCTCCATAGCTTTGCCCGGAATTATTTGAAACTTACACTGACTGGTGCAGCCGATTTGCAGGCTTATCAAGATGGCGCAGAAGTGGCAGATTGGGCCAAGGAGGCAGTGGCTTGGGCAGCTGCAAATGGACTAATCAGTGGATTGGAGTATGGAACGCTGCGCCCCAATGATGCGGCAACCCGTGCAGAAGTGGCCGATATTTTAATGCGATTTGAAGAGAGGATACGGGCAGGGCAGTGAGTACTGTGTGTATAACAGGTGGGGAAAAACACAGTCCTATTGAATAAAAATAGCTGCTTTTTACGGTTTTCTTTCTGTGAAAAGCAGCTATCTTTGTGTAAAATTACAATGATATAAAATAATTCCTGTTGATATCACAAAAAAACAGGAAGTTTTACTGCAATTTCTGAAAACAATAGTTGCATTTTTATAAAAAAAGGTGTATGATGTAAGACAATGAGCGAAGCATGGACAAGTTGTTTTTTGACGGACAACAGGGTTTGATGGTCTTGAAGCAATCTGTAGGTGCTGCGTTGTCATAGGGTGTATCCATTCGCTGATGGGGGAATCAGGGAGGGAGAAAGGGGAGGTTGCCTGGTTGCACAGCGTAGCCGCCGTGTTCTTTGGTACACCAACAATATCCCCAGTCGATTCCGACGATATCTCAAATGGGAACAGATGAGAAATCGTCGGGCTTTGTCCTGTCAATTGTGGCATGGATACAATAAAAACATCGCATGTGTGTAGGGAGGGCTGAAAAACGAAGTGACCAAATCGGGTCATGCAATGTGAGCTAGAGAGCGGAATAATCCCAGCGATTGCAAGTAATAGGGAGGTTGAAATCTGAATGGGTAAGTTTCTCAAACGTTCTGCGCAGGGTGCTGAGGTTCCTCACACCAAAAGAACATCCAACCTTGAGACGGTAGTCATGCCGCTTCCGTCTAAGATTGTCCTGTCTATGGGGCAGCATATTGGTGCACCTGCATCTCCTGCTGTGGCGAAGGGCGATCAAGTTTATGTAGGTACTGTTGTGGGTAAAGCAGG